>NZ_JBDOQS010000010.1:0-311198 GCF_039839285.1 Mucilaginibacter sp. CAU 1740
CTATAACTGGGAAAGGCCACATCAGGGGATTAATGGTAAAAAGCCCATTGATATGGCTACCCTAAACAACAAAAATAATCCCTAATTCTGTTACCGAATTATCTAACCTTTACAGCAATGACGTTTCCGGTTAAAGTGCTCGCTTTCTTTCCTTCTTTTCTTTGTGTCTCTGCGCCTTTGCGTGCTTATCTCAACACCCTGCTTAGTGTATCCAATCTCCAAACACAGCCTACCAACCCAAATTTCACCAATATTAATTTACCCCCTCTTTAAAACGCCTCAAAAACTGTCAAAACAAGGCTTTTTTATCAAAATCCCCCTTTCTTAATCAGAATTTACCCCTCACTCATTTTGGCGTTTTACACGCAATTTAGCCCTCACCAATAACCATGGTGTAAACCAAACTCAAGTAAAAGGATATCAATTTTAAGCGGGTAAGCAGCCAGGCGGGGATCAACGCCAAAGCTTACCTATAAACTGAAATGCCTTAGCCGCGACAAAGTTTACCTCATTTTAAAAACCAATTTAAAAAACCGTATGAAACCAAATTTACTCGAAAAGGATTCTCCCCACCGGAAATGGTCGCCCCGCTTTTTCGCGCTCGCAACAAGTATGGCTATGGCTTGCTTTGTTACCAGTCAGCTACCCACGGCAGCGATGGCAAGCACTATTAATGAACAACGCCTGCCCGACACACGCATAACCGGTAAAGTAACCGACGAAAAAGGTGAAGCGCTGCCGGGAGTAAGTGTGGCCTTAAAAGGCACATCAACCGGCGTTGTTACCGATGTTAATGGTAAGTTTAACATCAACGTGCCCAACGCTTCGTCTGGCACCTTAGTGCTTACTTATATTGGCTACAACACCCAGGAAGTAGCACTTAACGGACAAACAACTATCAACGTACAATTACAGGCCGATTCAAAATCATTGAATGAGGTTGTGGTTGTAGGTTACGGTACTCAGAAAAAAGCAACCTTAACCGGATCAATATCACAGGTAAAAGGCTCTGAGCTGGTAAAAAGTCCGGCACCCAACCTTTCAAACGGCATTGCCGGTCGTTTCTCGGGTGTTATTGTTAACAACCGTAGCGGTGAACCGGGTTACGATGGTTCGGGTATCACTGTGCGTGGTTTAGCCACTACAGGTAGCAACAACGTATTGATAGTTGTTGATGGTGTTCCGGGCCAAATAGGTGGTTTGGAAAGGCTCGATCCTAATGATATCGAAAGCATGTCGGTACTGAAAGACGCTTCGGCGGCTATTTATGGTAACCGTGCGGCTAACGGTGTTATCCTCATTACTACCAAACGCGGTAAAAACGGCAAACCAACAATTAACTACAGCTATAACCAGGGCTTTGCTTCGCCAACCCGTTTGCCTAAAATGGCCGATGCGGCAACCTACGCCCAGATCATGAACGAGATCAACTACGACTCGAACCCTGCCGGCGGCTTAAACCAAGCCTACACTGCCGATCAGATCCAGAAATTCAGGGATGGTTCAGATCCGTTAAATTATCCTAATACCGATTGGGAAAAGCAAACATTAAAAAGTACTGCGCTTCAAAACCAACATAGCCTTTCGGTAAGTGGCGGTAGCGATGATATCAAATACTTTGTTTCCTTAGGTACAATCTACCAGGATGGTTTGTATAAAAATGGTGTTACCAAGTATCACCAATACAACTTCCGCTCAAATATCGATGCGAATGTTACCAAGCGCTTAAAGGTAGGTTTATCACTTTCTGGTCGTCAGGAAGATAGAATTTTCCCTCAAACAGGCGCCGGTGATGTATTCCGTTCGGTATATCGTGCTAAACCTATTGTAGCTGCCTATTATCCAAATGGTTTGCCAACAACCGGTATCGAAAATAACAACCCTGCCGTGCAGGTAACCGACATTGGCGGTACTAATAACAACCCAACCAATGTATTTAACGGTATTTTAAAAGGTAGCTACTCAATTCCGGGTATCGAAGGTTTATCGTTAGATGGTTTCTTCTCGGTTGATAAATCATACGCTTTTGATAAAAGCTTCAGCAAGCCTTATAACCTGTACAGCTACAATTCTAACACCCAGGTGTATTCGCCGGTAGTTGTTGGTGGTAACAATAATGCGGCGATGCTTTTTGAATCGCAAAATAACCAGCAGCTGATCACTTCAAACATAAAGTTGAACTATGCGCACAAATTTGGCATGCATGATATCAACGCGTTTGTAGGTTACGAGCAAAGCAAAAATCACCTGGAGTATTTTGATGCTACACGTTATAACTATTTGTCGTCACAATTACCAGAGCTTTCGCAAGGTGGTAGCGCGGCAACAGATTATCTTAACTCAGGTTACAGCTCAAACTACAACCGCCGAAGCGTGATCAGTCGTTTAGCCTACGCTTATGATGAAAAGTATTTGTTTGAAGGCCAGTTACGTGCTGATGGTAGCTCTATCTTCCCATCCGGAAAACAATGGGGTTATTTTCCTTCAGCATCGGTAGGTTGGAGAATTTCAAAAGAAAACTTCTTTAAAAGCAGCGTTACTTTCATCGACGATTTGAAACTTAGAGCTTCATATGGTTCGTTAGGTAATGATAACGTAAACGGTTTCCAGTACTTTGATAACTATGTATTGGTTAACAATGGTTTTGTGGCCAGCGTTCCGGGCAGTGGTTCAAATACCATTCAGCCAAACGTTAACCTTGTAAAATTGGCTAACCCTAATATTACCTGGGAGGTTGCCAAGAAATTGGATATCGGTATCAACGCTACATTCCTGCATAATTTCACTATCGAGGCTATCTACTTCCAGCAAAAAAGGTCGGATATCCTTGCAGCGCGTAACGCATCATTACCGGCTACATCTGGTATCGTAAACCCTTATGGTTCTGATCCGCTGGTACCATCCGAAAATATCGGTAAAGTAAACAGCAAAGGTTTTGAGGCAACTTTGGGTTATAACAGCAGCGGCCATGCATTTAACTGGGGTGTAAGCGGAAACATTACTTATGCAAAAAGCAAGATCATTTTTATAGACGAGGCAAGCGGTACTTTAAGCTATCAGCGTCAAACCGGTTTACCTTTAGGTACTTCGTTATTGTATGATGCCATTGGTATTTTCCGTACCCAGGCCGATTTGGATGCTTATCCACACGTTACCGGCGCTAAAGTGGGCGATTTGAAATATCTTGATTATAACAACGATGGTAAAATTACTGCCGATGACCAAACCCGTACCAAATACGGTAACATCCCTAATATTACCTACGGTTTTTCGCTTAACGCGTCTTACAAAAACTTCGATCTTTCGGTACTGCTTGCAGGCCAGGCACAGGTTAGTCAATATGTATTGCCTGAGGCAGGTAGCGTAGGTAACTTTTACAGCAGCTGGGCCGATAACCGTTACAGTTCAACCAACACTAACGGAAGCTATCCACGTGTAACCGATCGTGCGTCAAACGCCATTAGCGGTGGTTTATATAACAACACTTTTTGGTTAAACAATGCATCGTTCCTGAGGTTGAAGAACGCGCAATTAGGCTATAGTTTCAATGGGCCGTTCCTGCAAAAACTTAAAATTGGTGGCCTGAGGGTTTACGCAAGCGGATTTAACCTGTTCACTATTACCAAGGTGAAAGATTACGATCCGGAAGGAACCAGTGGCAGCGGCCAGTTTTATCCGCAGCAACGAATCTTGAACTTAGGTGCCAGTGTGAAATTTTAACTCAAACTACGAACAACAATGAAACAACAATATAAAACCCCACTATTATTTTTAATGATGGGCGGCATGCTAAGCATCACGGCATGTAAAAAGAACTTACTTGATGTAACACCTACCGATAGGATCGCTTCTTCGGCAATTTCTTCAGATACTGCTGTATTTGAGGCTTATGTTACCAACCGTTATATAGGTGCAAAATTACAGGATAAAGAGGGCGATGGTTCAAACCCAGGCTTCGGTCGTGGTTTTGAATACAGCATGTGGAGCTCGTTAACAGACGAGTCGATTTATAACAATGATGACGCCACCTGGCTGGTACAAAGGGGCCAACTTGCGCCCGAAAACCTTGGCGGGGCCGGTGTGCTTTGGGGACGCAGTTACCGTAGCATAAGGGAATGTAATTCGGCATTGGCCATATTAGCAACCATTAATATGAGTGCTGCTCACAAAACACGCCTTGAAGGTGAGCTTAAATTTATCAGGGCTTTCCGTTACCAGGATTTGATCCGTAACTACGGTGGTGTTGTTTTGATAGGCGATAAGGTTAGTAACCTGGATGATAACCTGCAGGACCCATCATTGTTTAAGCGTGCTACTATCAAAGAGAGTATTGATTATGCCGTTTCCCAGCTGGATGACGCGGCTTCAAAACTGCCTTTAAGTAATGATGGCGGCTGGTTATTAGGCCGTGCTACTAAAGGTGCAGCTTTGGCTTTAAAATCGAGGTTAACGCTTTACGCGGCAAGTCCGTTATATGCTGCGGGTACCTGGGCCGATGCGGTAACTGCTGCGCAAGCCGTTATCAGCCTAAATAAATATGGCATTTACACAGGCGGTTACGGTAACCTGTTTTTAATTAACGAAACCAACGAAACCATTTTTGAACGTTTATACACTAAAAATGCTAACCACACCCACCTTGAAATTGCCAATGGGCCAAACGGTTACGGCGGCTGGGCTGGTAACTCACCGTTACAAAATTTGGTGGATGATTATGAAATGGATAATGGTAAAGCCATCACCGACCCAACTTCGGGTTATGATGCTACCCATCCTTATGACAACCGCGACCCAAGGTTTGCTGCTACCGTATTATACAATGGTTCAACTTATCGCGGACAAACAATTGATTCGTTTATCCCAGGCGGTAAAGACAGTAAAGATGGACCGGATAACTGGAACACTACCAAAACCGGTTACTATCTTAAAAAGTTCATGAACGATGCTTATCCGTTGCAAAACCCATGGGGTAACGCCGGTTTTCAACCGTGGATCTATTTCCGCTATGCTGAGATCCTGCTGAACTTTGCCGAGGCTGCTAACGAAGCTTACGGTCCGGATGTGATCCCTACAGGTTCTACTTTATCGGCACGTACAGCTATTAATCTTATCCGTTCACGTCCGGGAGTGAATATGCCTGCGTTAACTGCTGGTTTATCGCAAACAGATATGCGTACCGCGGTTCGTTACGAGCGTCGTGTGGAATTGGCCTTCGAAGAGCATCGTTTTTATGATGTACGCCGTTGGAAAATTGCCGATGTTACCGAGAACAAACCGGCAGCAGGCGTGATCATTACCAAAAACGCAAACGGTACATTTAGTTATACGCCAAAAGTGGCTTTAGATGGCCGTTTATTCAAGACCCAGCATTACTGGCTGCCAATACCACGTACTGAAATTCAGGCTTCGGGTGGTCAGTTACAACAAAACCCAGGCTATTAAGCATGTGCTAAATACAGGGGGAAGGAGTTCTTTCTTCCCCCTTTTTTAATCCAATTATTAACCTATAGCAAATTATGAAGAACCTGAGTTTTTTATTAGTGGCGATATGTTGTTTAATGGCCGGATGTAAAAAGGATAATGTTGTAACGAAACAACCAGCAACAACAGATGAACCCAAACCCGGTACAGATATCGTTACCACCGATTCGACACCGGCAAGCGCGCTGAAAGGCGTTAACTGGGCGGCCGACGGCGATAATTTTAGTGACGGCATATTGGTGTTGAGCGGATTAGCCTCAACAGATAGTTATGCCACCGTATCAAGCAAGGCCGATGCCGTTTTAACAGGCATCCAAACCAATACCGGTGCCAATACTTTGAGGCTGCCGGTAAACTATTCAACCGTATCACAAACCTGGTGGAACTCATACACCGGTGTAATTGATAAGGCGTTAAGCAAGGGGATGAACGTGATATTGGGCTACTGGGAAGCCAAGTCATCTACAGATGGAAAGATTGACAATACCACCGAGTTTTGGTCGATGTGGCAAACCATCGTAACCAAATATGGCAGCAATGCCCACGTGTACTTTGAAATTTTTAACGAGCCGCATGGCTACACTTTAAGCGAGTGGACAACCATTTGCGCCCAATGGTTAAGCAATTATCCATCGGTACCGCAAGGCAGGATCCTCATTAGCGGTACATCGTACTCGCAGGATATTACCGGCGTAGGGGCCGATAGCCGTTTTTCGGGATGTTTATTGTCGATACATGATTATACCTTTTTCAGCAACGGCACTTTAACAACAGCCTTGCAATGGGAAAATCGCTTTAAAGCTAATATTGGCGCATACAGCAGTCGTGCAGTACTAACCGAGTTCGGTATCCCGATGACAGGCGGTAAAAACTACACCGGTGCCATCAATGCCGATCAGGAAATAGCTTACCTGCAAGGTTTAACCAACCAGGTACGGGCATACGGCATGGGCGCGGTTTACTGGCCGGGCATCCGCACCGGCGATAGTTACGCCATACAGCAATTAAATGGCACAAGTCCTAATTATACCGTATCAACAACCAATGCATCCGGCTTAAGCCGCATTAAATATGCATGGGGCGTAGGCGCGGGCGGTACTGATGCATTTTACACCGGTGCCTATTATCGCTTTTTAAACATGAATAGCGGTCAGGCACTTGATGTAAACGGAGCCTCTACAGCTAACAGCGCCGGCATTATACAATGGCCGCAAAATGGGGGCAACAACCAGCAATGGATCATAACAAGTAACGGCGGTGGCTATTACAAAATAACCAACCGTAACAGCAGCCAGGCGCTCGATGTAAACATGAGTTCGACAGCTAATGGCGCAGGAATAATACAATACCCCTGGAACGGTGGTAACAACCAGCAGTGGCAACTTACCAGCACCGGTACAGGTATTTATAAAGTCATAAACCGCAACAGCGGTCAGGCTTTGGATGTAAACGGGGCTTCAACCGCAAATGGAGCAGGCATTATACAATGGCCTTATGGTGGTGGTAACAACCAGCAATGGCAAATTGTACAACAGTAATAACACATTGCAACCGGTTGTGCAGGGCGCATAGTTTACTCACCCGGTCGTTGCTTCGCTCGACCACCCTCTCTACGGCAAGCCGTAAAGAGGGTAGGGGAAATAAATATCGCAAGTTCAAGCGTCTACGCTTGAATTATCCGAAGCTGGAGCGTCCACGCTCCCGACTTATAGTAAGCGTGGACGCTTACTCCGGTTATAGTTCAAGCGCAGACGCTTGAACTTGCGAAGGAAAAAAAATCCCCTCTTTACGCGAAGCGTAGAGAGGGGTGACAAGCGCAGCGATGTCGGGGTGAGTAAATATACAGGCGACAGGCCGGTTGCAATGTTGATTTAAACATGATGATAATTAATTCTACTATAAAAAAAATACTTCCGGTTGTTGCCGCTTTAGGGCTTAATATCCCTTTGGCGGTTGGTCAGGTTAAAGAGGTGACCATTAAAATCGATCCCTCAAAAACCTATCAAACCATCAGCAATTTTGCGGCATCCGATGCCTGGGCCTGCCAGTTTGTGGGCAATTGGCCCGATGCGAAGCGTAACCAGATTGCCGATTGGCTTTTTAGCCGGGAAACTTATGCTGATGGTTCGCCAAAAGGTATCGGCCTTTCTATGTGGAGGTTCAATATCGGTGCAGGCAGCACCCAGCAGGGAGAAGCGAGCGGCATTAAAGACGAGTGGCGCCGTGCTGAATCATTTTTAAACGCCGATGGTAACTACAACTGGCAAAATCAGGCCGCGCAGGTGTGGTTTTTAAAGGCGGCTAAGCAACGCGGTGTTAACCAGTTTTTAGGGTTTAATAACAGCCCGCCGGTGCAGTTTACGGTAAATGGTAAAAGCTTTGCAAACGGTGGAAAGGTGAACATCGCGCCTGATAAATATGATGCTTATGCTAAGTTTTTGGCCGATGTGGTGAAAGGTGTTGAAAAAACAAGCGGGGTTAAGTTTAACTACATCAGCCCGATAAACGAACCGCAATGGGATTGGAGTGATGGCGGGCAGGAAGGTGCTCCTTATAATAACACCGAAATAGCCGGAGTCGCCCGGGCTATTGATAAAGAATTTAAAACGGATAAGATCAACTCAAAAATATTAATTGGCGAGGCTGGCAGCATTAACTACCTTTTTACCAAAGGCGATAAACCGGGGAAAGGCAGCCAGATCAGCGATTTTTTTAAAGCCGGTTCGGCAAATTATATAGGTGATCTGCCATCGGTAGCTAAAACCATCGCCACACATAGTTATTTCAGTACATCACCAATGGCTTCATCGGTTAAGGCCCGTACGGCATTGGCCGATACTGTAGCGACCGTGAAAGGTCTCAACTTGTGGCAATCAGAATATTGTATTTTAGGAGATAACGCAGGTGAAATAGACGGTAACAAGCGCGATCTCGGTATCGACGCGGCTTTATACTTGGCCTCAGTTATCCATACCGATCTCGCGGTAGCCAACGCGTCTGCCTGGCAATGGTGGACGGCTATTTCTGCTTATGATTACAAAGATGGGTTGATCTATGTAGATAAAAACAAAACTGATGGCAATTTTTACTCCAGCAAAATGCTTTGGGCCATGGGTAATTATAGCCGCTTTGTAAAGCCGGGTGCTGTGAGGGTTGATGCCGAAGTATCATCGACAGATAAGCCGCTTTGGGTTTCATCTTTTAAGCAGGATAAAAACCTGGTGGTAGTTGTAATTAATACCTCTAATAACGATTTAAGTGCGGATATCAACGCCGGAAGCAATAAATTGAAATTGGTGTCATCCTATTTAACATCACAAAATGCCGAATTAAAAGCAGGCAAAGCATCGGCACAAAAACAAATTATCCCGGCCCGCTCGGTGATCACCTTCACCGGTACTATCAATTAGACTACACTATCGCGATATGAAAAATAAAAATTACCTGTTTCTGCTTTGTATTTGCCTTGCGCTGATTCCGGGTTTGCTGAAAGCCCAGGATATGAGTGGCAAAACGCTATTTAATTCGGCCTGGGGTTTTCACAAAGGAGATGTTAATACCGGCATCAACGGCCTCGCCACTGAAGCGAATTGGAAAACTCTTGATCTGCCGCATGACTGGGCTATTGAAGGCCCTTTCAGCGATGAATGGGCAAGCGCCACGGGCTACCTGCCTGGCGGCATAGGCTGGTACAAAAAAAGTTTCAACGGTAACAGCGCATGGAAGGGCAAACAGGTATATATCTATTTTGATGGTGTATATAAAAACAGCGAGGTATGGCTTAACGGCCATTCATTAGGTAAACGCCTCAATGGTTTTATCGCTTTTGAATACGAATTAACGCCTTATTTGAATTTAACCGGGAAAAACATCATCGCTGTAAAAGTTGATCATAGCGAATTTGCCGATTCACGGTGGTATACAGGCTCTGGAATTTACCGTAATGTGTATTTGATCGTTAAAGATCCGGTACACATCGGCCCGTGGGATGTAGCGTTTACTACACCGGAGGTATCGGCAGAGAAGGCCACAGCTAAAGTTAGCGTGGATGTTACTAATGAAACTAACGCCCCGGCCAGCGTATTGGTGAATGTGAGCCTGCTTGATAGTAAGGGTAAAGTAGTTAGCACCAAGCAAAAACAGATAAAAATTAAACCCGGTAAACAGCCTGTTGAATTTGAGCAACAGATAACCTCGCCGCAATTGTGGGATACTGAAACCCCTAACCTGTATAAACTAAAAGTGGTGCTTAACCGCAACGGTAAAAAAGCAGATGAGATAACGCAATCGGTAGCTATCCGCAGTATCCGTTTTGATAAGGATAAAGGGTTCTTTTTAAATGAAAAAAGTACCAAGCTAAAAGGCGTTTGTATTCATGATGATGCAGGTGCTTTGGGCGTTGCCGTTCCTGAAGAAGTTTGGGTGCGCAGGTTAAAAATACTGAAAGATGCCGGTGTGAACTCACTTCGCTTAAGCCATAATCCGCATGCCGATTATTTATATGACCTATGCGATAAAATGGGTTTCCTGGTAATGGATGAAGCTTTTGACGAGTGGGAGATAGGCAAAAATAAATGGGTAGCCGGCTGGAATGTTGGCACGCCATCAAAAAATGGCTACCACGAATATTTTAAAGAATGGGCCGATAGGGATGTGCACGATATGGTTTTACGTTCCCGCAACCATCCATCTATCATTATGTGGAGCATTGGTAACGAGATAGATTATCCAAATGATCCTTATACGCACGAAGTATTGAACACTGGTCGCAACCCGCAAATTTATGGCAAAGGCTACCTGCCAGATCATCCGGCTGCAAGTGGTTTAACGCCAATAGCTAAACGATTGGTTAAAGCTGTAAAAGATATTGATACCACCCGCCCGGTAACCGCCGCGCTGGCCGGTGTAGTAATGTCGAACGAGGTGGGGTACCCCGAGGTATTGGACGTTGTAGGTTATAATTACCAGGAGTATCGATATCCCGAAGACCATAAAAAATACCCTAACCGCATCATCTACGGCAGTGAGAACGGCATGCAACAACAAGCATGGAACGCGGTAGATAGCAACGAATATATCTCGGCCCAATACCTGTGGACTGGCATCGATTACCTGGGCGAAGCCGGTAAATGGCCGCAGCGTAGCAATGGCGCAGGTTTGATAGACCTGGCTGGCTTTAAAAAGCCCGAATACTTTTTCAGGCAAAGTTTATGGGCCGATAAGCCGATGGTTTACATAGGCGCACGCGCCATTACCAGTACTGAAGACCGCGGCGTCTGGAGCCACCGCACTGCCGAACCCGTTTGGAACTGGCAACCCGGAAGTAAAATAAAGGTGGATTGCTTTACCAATTGCCAGGAAGCCGAGTTGTTTTTGAATGGCAAATCGTTAGGCAAACAAAAATTAAGTGAAGCCCGTAACCGCACCCCATCATGGCAGGTTGATTATGAACCGGGCGAGTTAGTTGTTAAAGGTTACAACAACGGCGCCGAAGTTAGCAGTAATAGCATCAAAACCGCGGGTGAGGCTTATCAGCTTAAAACCATAGCCGATAACACAAATTTTGGTATCAAAACAAAAGGTTTGAACCAGATAGAGATTTATATCACCGATAAAGATGGTAACCCGGTATTTGCTGCCGATGATGAAGTTACTGTTTCGATAACCGGTCCGGCTAAATTGTTGGGATTGGAAAGCGGAAGCACAAGCAGTCACGAAAATTACCAGGCTAATCAGCGTAAGGCTCTGCACGGGCGTTTGCTGGCTTACGTTCAAACTAATGGTACTCCGGGCAAAGTACAGGTTCAATTTAGTGCCGGTAAGCTTAAATCATCAACTATAACATTAACTGTAAAATAGGCATCGGCAAAAAGATAAAAATTAACACCCCTGCATTTATATTATATGAAGTTTATAAAACTGTTATCCCTCTTCTCTTTTCTATTGGTAACCGGTAGGCTTGCGGCCCAGGATGCGAAACATACATTCGCATTAAGCGACACCGCTTTTTTGCTGGATGGTAAACCTTTCCAGATCATTTCAGGCGAGATGCATTATACCCGCGTTCCCCGCGAGGCCTGGCGTCAGCGCATGAAAATGGCTAAGGCTATGGGTTTAAATACCATAGGTACCTACGTTTTCTGGAATGTGCACGAACCGCAAAAAGGTCACTACGATTTTAGCGGCAACCATGATATTGCCGAATTTGTGAAAATTGCCAAGGAGGAAGGCCTCTGGGTGATCCTTCGCCCAAGTCCTTATGTGTGTGCCGAGTGGGAATTTGGCGGCTATCCTTATTGGTTGGAAAAAGAGGAAGGCCTGCAGGTACGCAGCAAAGAACCAAAATACCTTGAAGCTTATCATAAATATATTATGGAGGTAGGTAAGCAACTGGCTCCACTACAAATAAACCATGGCGGCAACGTTTTAATGGTACAGATCGAAAATGAATATGGATCGTACGGTGCCGATAAAGACTATCTCGCCCTAAATCGTAAAATGTTTATTGAAGCAGGTTTCGACGGACAGCTTTATACATGCGATCCGGAGGCTGCGATTAAAGATGGCCATTTGCCAGGTTTGCTTCCCGCCATCAACGGTGTGGATAATGTAGCCAAAGTGAAAAAGCTGATCGGCGAAAACCATGATGGCAAAGGCCCATACTTTATTGCCGAGTGGTACCCGGCCTGGTTTGATTGGTGGGGAACCGCGCACCACACTGTTCCGGCCGAAAAATATGTTGGTCCGCTTGATTCGGTGCTAACTGCCGGGATCTCTATCAATATGTACATGTTTCATGGCGGTACAACCCGCGGTTTCATGAACGGTGCTAACTTTAACGATCAAAGCCCTTACGAGCCACAGATCAGTAGTTATGATTACGACGCGCCTTTGGATGAGGCTGGTAACGCTACTGATAAATACATGAAATTTAGGGGAGTGATTGAAAAACACTTACCTGCAGGTGTAACCCTGCCTGAAGTGCCTGCCGCTAAGCCATCTGCAGCCATCCCTGCTATCCGTTTTACACAAACATTCGGTTTGTTTGATCACTTGCCAAAAGCAACGCTGCATTCAGTTCCGCAAACTTTTGAGGATCTGAACCAGGCTTATGGCTTTGCCTTGTACCGTACCACGGTTACCGGCGGCAAAACAACCATGCTTAAAATTGATGGCCTGCGCGATTATGGTATCATTTACCTGAACGGGAAATGCGTAGGCATCCTGGATAGGCGCCTGAAGCAGGATAGCCTGCAAATTACCCTGCCAAAAGGAAAAGTTAAATTGGAGATTTTGGTAGAAAACCTTGGTCGTATCAATTTTGGGCCATACCTGCTTAAAAACAAAAAAGGCATTACAGGCAAAGTAACTTTAAATGGTAACGAAGTGAAAAACTGGTACAGCTATGGACTGCCTTTAAACACATTAAGTTTAAGCGGAAAAGGCCTGCAAATAACCGGCGGCAAACCAGTAATCAAAAAAGCTATATTCAAGTTAGATAAGCCTGTTGATACTTATCTTGATTTAAGCAAGTGGGGTAAAGGTACGGTTTGGCTGAATGGTCATAACCTTGGTCGTTACTGGAATGTTGGTCCGCAACAAACGGTTTATGCTCCGGTGGAGTGGTTGAAGGCGGGCAATAATGAGATTGAGGTTTTAGAATTGATCAAAACGGATCAAAGTGTTTTGCCAAGTTTAGCTAAGCCGGTTTTGAGTGAGTTGAAGAAATAGTTTATTTTTGATAGTTATGCAGGTGCAAGCGTCCACGCTTGCACCTTTTTTATTTTAAGCGTCCACGCTTAATTTTCCTTCCGGGAGCGTGGACGCTCCTATTTCGGAGCATTCAAGCGTGGACGCTTGAACTTGCGGCGGAGCCAGCGGTTTACGCTTGCTCCTTTTTGATTTTAAATATTTTTTTTGTTTTTTTTAATTAAATATCTGATTGTTAATTATTTGAGTCTTTTTCTGTTCCGTGTTTACTGACAAAAAGGGGTTTACATTGATTTTTGTATAATTATTTGATTTTCAGATAAATAATGTAATGTTAACCCCGTTTTCTGTTAACCCCTGTTAACCCCCTTCTGCAAGCTTAAGTTAACCGCTATGGCACGGACACATAAAAAAGCTTCAATGCCCCACGCTTACTACCCTTGCCACTTTCCATTGCCCGTTTTTAAGCTGCCAGATATGCACAAACTTCATGGTACCAACAATCTTCTGCCCGTTTTCGGTATGGGTAAAAATATGGGTGCCCATTTCAATAGCACCGTAGCCGGGCATGGGATATACTTCAAGGCTTTCTTTTACCAGGTCGCGACGTAGGTCGGCGGCTTGTTTGTTTTCGAAAATTCCTTTAAAGCCCGCCATGGTGGCATCGTAGCCGGTAACACCTTTACCATCGTTGTAAAATTCAACATCGGGAGTGAAGAGGGTTTTCATCACATCGAGTTTGCGATTGTTGAAGGCGTTGAACATAACGCTATCCATGTGGGCTATGGTGTTGTAAAGCTGAACATCTTTGGGTTTGAAGGTGCTGGTTTGCGCTTTAGCTGCTGTTGATGATAGTGTATTAATGAAAATAGCAGCTATAGTTATTGCGAGTATGTTTTGGATTAATTTTTTCATGGGAGTTATAAACTTATAATATAACACATTGACGCTTGATATGCGATGCTTGTTACAGGGGGAGTGTTAAAAAGAAAACGGGTATTATACTTACAGTTGATGTTTGAACCATTGATGTAGAATGATTACGTTGATTTCGCTGATTTGTCTGAACTTGAATTTTTGGGGAATTAAGGAATGAACAGAAGGCAAATCAAATTCGAGAAATTTTAAAAATTCCCCGAAATTCGAGTTCAGACAAAAAATGCTACTCATCCCCAAAATCCACCCAAATCCCGGTTCAGACATCAGCGAAATCAACGTAATCAAAACCATCAACGGTCAAGATCGGTGTAATCAAAAATCAATCGGTGTAATCCCAAAAAATAAAATCGAGGTTCATACTTAAACTTTCTTTTCATAATTAAGTCAAAAAGCAATCAATCTAACATAATTTAACATTTCGGGAGGGTAGCGCTGTAATATTTGGTGCCGCTTTTGCGTAACTTTACTTATTAAATTAATCACAATGAAAAATAATATCATTATTGCGGCTTGCGTACTTTTGTGCAGCTTATTTAGCGGCGTAGTGAGTGCCCAACAGCAAACAGCGTTATTGCCAGATCAAAACCCGCGCTATGCCGAAAGCCAGTATAAATATGCCCGTATGGCTGATACTTTAAACAGGTTACACGGCGTTACCATCCAAAATACCTATAAAGCGTACGACTGGTACGAGGCTAAATTAGAACGCCGCCAGCAAAACCGCCAATGGAGACACGAGGAACGGATGAATGGTTATAACGATTATTCACCATCATGGGGCTTGTATGGAGGTTACTCTTATTCACCATATCTTAACTATGGCTGGGGTAACCGCTGGGGCGGTAACTACGGTGGCCGCTGGGGCTGGGGAGGCCGCACCAGTATTGGTGTTGGTTTCGGCTGGTAACAATAGCGCTAATACACAATCTAACATATCATAATTTACAATATACTACAGATGAAATTTAACAGGATCATAGCAGTTGCTGCCATCGCTTTTTCAGGACTATTAATTAACTCATGCTCGCGCCAGGTTACCCGCGTTAGCACCGACGAAACTATCGACGTAAGCGGCAACTGGAATAACAGCGACGCCCGCATGGCTGCCGATGAACTAACCGGCAAAATTTTAGGCGCTAACTGGATAGATACCCACATGACCGAGCACCAGGGTAAACGCCCGGTAGTAATAGTAGGCTTCGTTCAAAACAAAAGCCACGAACATATTGATGCCGAAACTTTCCTTACAGATATTGAAAGTTCATTTATCCAATCGCAAAAAGTACGTTTGGTACAAGGCGGCAAAAAACGTGAAGAACTGCGTGCCGAAAAAGCCGATCAGCAAACTAACGCTACCGTATCGAGCATGAAAAAGTTCGGTATGGAAAACGGTGCCGATTACATTTTGCAAGGTTCTATCAACTCTATTGTTGATGCCCACAAACGCCAGAAAGTGGTTTACTACCAGGTAAACCTTGAGCTTACCAATATCCAAACCAACGAGGTAGTTTGGATAGGCGAAAAGAAAATTGCCAAATACGTTAAAAACTAAGGACGCTTAACACTTATTGCCCCGGTTACGGCTTGCCTGTATCCGGGGCTGTTTGCATCATATAATGATCAATTTACGTACGCACATTCGCCGGGTATTTGCTTTTATCGGGTTGGCGCTTTTTTTATCGGGCTGTGCCTCGTATAACCAAAGTGTTGCTCCTTATTATAAAAGCGTTTCGGCTGGAAACTATACCCAGGCCGAAAAAGACCTCGACGGCAACGGCCTGATCCAAAAGCCGCGCAACAAGTTGTTATACCTGATGGAAAAAGGTCGCATTAGTCACCTTAAAGGTGAGTACGATAACAGCAATAAGTATTTTAACGAAGCCGATCAGTTGTTAGATCAGGGATTAGGCGGTGCATCTGATGCTGCGGTTGGAATATTGGTAAACCCGGCATCGCAAACTTACAAAGGCGAGGATTTTGAGAAATTCATGATCCACTATTATAAGGCACTTAACTACATCTACCTCAATCAAACCGATGAGGCTATTGTAGAGGCACGCCGTATCACCTTACAGTCACAACAGCAGGGCGATAAGTTTAATAACAAAGATAACCGCTACACAGATGATGCTTTTTCGCTAATGTTGCAGGGGATGCTTTACGAGGCTAATAACGATGTTAACAACGCCTTTATATCGTACCGCAACGCCGCCGAGATCTACCTGAAAAGCCCGGATAAAACTTACTATGGTACAACCATACCGGTAGGTTTGGAACAGGATGTGATCCGCACAGCCAAATTGAACGGTTTTACTACCGAGGCCGATGAGTTTGAAAAGACGTTCGGAATCAATTACCAGCCCGGCAAACCATCCGAAGGCGGCGACCTGATATTTTTTTGGGAGAATGGCCTTGCGCCTGTTAAAACCCAGGTTAACATGTTTTTTAGTTTGATAAGAAACAGCAATGGCGACCTGTTTTTCTCGGATGCGGGAGGTGGCATTGTAGTGCCATTTAATTACACCGGTGATAGGGGGAAGGTAAACACCAAATCTGTAGAGAGTTTAAACGTAGCTTATCCTAAATACGTAGCTCAAACACCTTACTACAGCAGTGCAACCATCTCTAACAATGGGCAGGAAGCCTTTTTAACCCAGGCCGAGAATATTAATGAATTGGCTTTTAAAACACTGCAGCAACGGGCTTTGAAAGAGATGGGAGGCATTCTATCCCGCTTGGCTGTTAAGAAAATGGCAGAGTATTCGGTACGCGCCGCTGCCAAATCTGACGGGAAAACCAATGGGTGGTTGGAAGGGTTGGGTTATGGCATCCAGTTATACAGCCTGCTATCCGAAAAAGCCGATACCCGTAACTGGCAAAGTTTGCCTGCCTATATTTCGTACACCCGTATTCCGCTGCAAAAGGGTGATAATAAGATCAATATTACTTTGAAAAACGCGCAAGGGGCAAGCGAAACTAAAACTATTACTGTGCAGGGTACAGGGAAGTTGCAGTTTTATAACTATGCTACGCTGAGGTAGGCGGTTTTCAAAAACAGTACAGTATTTTATATCAGATAGTATTTGGAGAAAGAGCCATTTGCCGCAATGCAAATGGCTCTTTTGTTATCGTGCTCCCTGTGCCCGGTTCAGGTTTAGCCCGCCATCTATTATCTGGGTGGTGCCGGTAATATAATTCGCATCATCCGAAGCAAGGAAAAGGGCCACTTTGGCAACATCCAATGGTGTGCCTGATGTTTTTGCCGGAATGCGTTGTTCCATCTCTTTGCGATAAACCAGGTCATCCACAGCCTGCTGATTCATCGGAGTGAGGATCATGCCGGGGGCGATATTATTAACGGTGATCTGCTTATCGGCCACTTCCATGGCGAGAGAGCGGCACAAACCCCTTATTGCCGATTTAGATGCACAATAATCGGTTTTACCGGCGCTTACAATTTCTTCATGGATAGAAGTGATGTTGATGATTTTTCCGCGCCCGCCTTGCTCCAAACGGTGTTGTATAAATTTACGGCAACATAAAAACGTGCCGAATAAATTGGTTTTTATGGTGTGCTCAAATTCCTTGAAACTTAATTGATGAATGTATTTATCTGTGCTGCGCACACCTGCGCTGTTAACAAGGATCTCAATAGTAGTAAAGTGTTTAAAGGCTGTTGTAAACAATGCCTCTACAGCTTGCTCATCGCTAACATCTGTTTGTACAATAATACCTTCGGCACCTGCTTGTTTAACTTTTAATAGTGTGCTTTGGGCAGCAGCTTCATCATTAAGATAAGTGATGATCACATTGGCCCCGTTTAATGCAAACTCAACGGCTATACCCTGGCCTATCCCGGATTCGGCCCCGGTAATGAGCGCTGTTTTTCCTGCAAGCTTTCCTATTATCATAAGCGTGTTGAAGTAATGCTTCTAATATAGTATTTTGAGCGGGAAACTAAATTTCAAGATTTAGCCCGGTAATGAAAACGGGAGTTGTTATGAGCAGCTAACAAAACATCAATAATTTTTACCTCCGAATCAATAGATTGCAAAGATGTCCACCAACCAGATAACACTCCGCGACGCCACACCCGCTGATATCGAAATCATAACTCAGTTAATGAATGATATGAGCTATCCCACCAGCCTTACCGATATGGAGGCCCGCATGGAAGCCATATTTGCCCACCCGGATTACAGGACTATATTGGCCGTTCATAACGGAGAGGTTGTAGGCCTGGCAGGGTTGCAAAAAGGTTTGTATTACGAAAAAAATGGCAACTACTTGCGTGTACTGGCTTTTGTAGTTAAACAATCTGCACGCAACCTTGGCGTAGGAAAAGTGTTAGTTAAAGCCTGGGAAGATCACGCCGCAGAGCAAGACCTACATACCATCCTCATCAGCAGCGGCAACCGCGATGACAGAAAAATAGCCCATCTTTTTTATCAAAAAATGGGCTATGAGATCAAATCGTCGGGCTTTGTAAAATCACTTTAATTGACGATCAAACCAATTGTTTCTGTGTAACTGAGATCAGGTTTACCAGTTCGTTTCCGGCATCTTCAATCTCGCCGTTGTTTTGTATGGTAGTGCAGTTTTCCAGGTTTACATCAAGCTCGGCGGTGCGGGCCAGGCGTGCGGTTATTTCTTCGTCGGTTTCGCGGCCACGGCCTGCCAGGCGTTTAATGAGTACTTCGGCACTGGCGGTTATTAAAATTACAAACAGATCGGGGTAGAGGCGTTGGGCTACGGGCAGGTACTCGCGCGAGCCATTAACTACTACATTGAACCCTTTGTTAAGCCAGCTGTTAATTTCCTGGCCAATGCCATAGCATTTGTTGTGGCTGCCCCAATGCAGGGCAAACATGCCGCCTTTTTTCATTAGCTCAAATTCTTCGTTACTTAAGCTTACATGGTTTTCGCTGCCGAAGAATGGCTCACGGGTAATGTAGCGGTGCGCAAAGATCACATTTTCTGATCCGTTGATCTGCTGGCGGGCGTAGTTCATCAGGGTATCTTTACCGGCACCCGATGGGCCGATAACATAAAATAACTTACTCATTTTTTAGGTCAAATAAATCTTGAAGTCCATCCGCAAAAAGGCGGATTGTGTTTTTGGTGATCGAATATAACACCTTTTCCATTATTCAATAACAATAGTTGTGGTGATGCCGAAATGGTCGCTTGCATATAGCCCGCTTTCCTCGTCGGGGATATTCAGCACTACTGCCGAATCTGCAAAGTGAGGATATTGACCGTTTGGTAAGGGCAGGGCAAAGATCTGGTCGATGCAGATCTGTTTATTAGCTTTATAATAAGCGTCGGTAAGGCTATAATGTGGCTCGGTTCCATTACCGGCAGCATAGCAATCAATCGCGTTGGAGTTTGCTAAAAACGCTATTACCTCGTCCGAATCGGATGTGGAATTAAAATCGCCACAGACGATATGATAGGGGTGAGTGTTATTGGTGCTTACAAAAGATGCCAGTGCTTCGGCCTGCCGTTCCCTTAAACCACCGGCATGGCTCAAGTGGGTTAAATGGGTTGTTGTAAGCAATATGTCGGCACCGGTTGGTAAGCTAACGGCTGCGGTAAAAGCTTTACGGTCGTTATCTTCCAGTACAGCGGGAAGGTTAACATGTGCAAACTCACTTAACGGGTAAACTGATAATACCCCCAATCCGGACGTGCTATTTACCAGGTGGCTTTCAAACAGGCGTTTTTTTGATCGGCCGGGTAAAAAACAGTAGTTCATGCTAAGTGCATCGGCTAAAAATTTTAAAGTATCTGCCTTTCCTTCCTCACTGTAAAAACATTCCTGGCAGGCTATAATATGGGGTTTTAACTCACCTAATTGTTTGGCCAGTATGCGCATCCGCATCCGGTAATCGCCGTCACATTTCCACGTATTTATAGTTATTATTTTAACAGTTTCCACAAAGGCAATATCAGCAATCTAAATTGTACAATCAACATTTGGCAGGTATTAGGTTTGTATTAGTTTTATGTTAGGTACTTATATGATAAGGGCAGAAGTGTTTTTTCTGAAGTTGTCTTTGGATGGGCCTTAATACCGCTATTGGATATTATTCACATCTTAATGATCATCATACCCGTGTAGCCCTTATTTTTCTTATGTTTACTATCCGATATAAAAGCGGGTTGTTAAATTAATATAAGCAAGGGACGAAATGAATTTTGGCGGGGTTACTATAAAGGATATCGCGAAAGAGTTGGGCATCTCGCCATCGGCGGTGTCGAAGGCGTTAAAGGATAGTCACGAAATTGGCGAAAAAACAAAAGCTTTGGTTTTGGAATGTGCCAAACGGCTTAACTATCAGCCCAATATTAACGCGCAAAGTCTTAAACGTGGTAATAGTAAATCTTTAGGCATTGTAGTCTCATCCATTGCCAACCAGTTTTTTTCGGAAGTTATTGACGGTATCGAGTCGGTTGCGCACAGTAGAGGATACAACGTGATCATTACGCAAACACATGAGTCTTATGAGCTGGAAATGAAAAATGTGCAGCACCTTACCTTCCGGTCAATAGATGGTTTGTTGATCTCCCTCTCCACCGAAACTCAGAATATCGACCACTTAAAACAGCTCCACCAAAAAGGTTTGCCCATCGTTTTGTTTGACCGTGTTACCGACGAGATTGAAACCCATAAGGTGGTGGCCGATAATTATGCCGGAGCTTATAACGCTACAACACACCTCATCAATTCGGGCTATAAAAGGATAGCGCATATCACCAGTTCGGTAAATGTATCCATCACAGCCGAACGTTTAAAAGGCTACCTCGCAGCACTTGAACAGCACCAGATCCCGGTTGATGAATCGCTGATAAAATATTGCCCTCACGGAGGCAAAAACCTCATCGAAATAGAAACTGCCTTGGGCGAACTGCTTTACAGACATGACCGCCCTGATGCCATTTTTACAGCCGCCGACAGGATCACCACTACCACTTTATCGCAACTACATAAATTAGGTTTCAAAATTCCTGATGATATCGCCTTGCTGGGGTTTACCAATACCTACCTGGCCGAAGTTTTAAACCCTTCATTAAGCGCTGTGTTCCAGCCTGGATTTGAAATGGGAAAAAAAGCCACCGAAATGCTGATCAGCCTGATAGAAAGCAGGTATCCGGTAACAGAGTTTGAAACTACGGTGTTGCCTACAGAGGTTTTTATCAGGGCTTCATCGCAGAGATAAGGGTTATTTAACACACTACGTCATTGCGAGGTACGAAGCAATCGCAAACTATGTTTAACGGCTCTGTAAGTAGGGGATTGCTTCGTACCTCGCAATGACGCGACGGAATAATGCCTGAGACAATTATTAAATGTATTTTTAACATTTGTTGCTTTTCCAAAATCTTTTACTCACTTTTAGCGCTGTTATAAACCAAGCTAAACCCTTTCAGCGTTATGAGAAAACTGTTTAATGCCTGCTTGTTGCTGCTTTTACTTTCCAAGGCCGTTAACGCGCAAACTTCCGCCGGCAAAACTTTCACCAATCCGTTAATGCCATCAGGCGCCGATCCCTGGGTTATTCAGAAGGATGGGTTTTATTACTATACTAACTCGACAGGTGGTAATATCGTGATCTGGAAAACAAAGGATGTAACCGCGTTGAACAGCTCGCCTAAAAAAGCTGTGTGGTCACCTCCTGCAGGAACGGCCTATTCAAAAGATCTTTGGGCTCCCGAATTGCATTTCATCAACGGCAAATGGTATGTTTATTTTGCTGCGGATAATGGTGATAATAACAACCACCGTATTTACGTGATCGAAAATTCTTCGGCCGATCCAACTCAAGGTACCTGGGATTTTAAAGGTAAAATAGCCGATAGTACGGATAAATGGGCTATTGATGCATCGGTGTTTGAAAATAAAGGCTGCTGGTACATGATCTGGTCGGGATGGGAAGGCGATCGTAATGGGCAGCAAAATATCTACATAGCTAAAATGAAGGATGCCCTGACCATAAGCAGCGAACGCGTAAAGGTATCAAGCCCAACTTATGATTGGGAAACCAACGGTAACCTGCACGATGGCGATTTGACGCACGTTAGCGTAAATGAAGGCCCCGAAATATTGAAACATGGCAATAAACTGTTCCTGATCTATTCGGCCAGTGGCTGCTGGACAGATTTTTATGCTTTGGGGATGCTGACGATAGATAAAAACAGTGATTTGTTAAACGCTGCCTCATGGAAAAAATCGGAAAAACCAGTATTTAAGCAATCGCCCGAGAATAGCGTTTACGCGCCAGGCCATAACTCATTCTTCAAATCGCCGGATGGGAGGGAAGATTGGATCATCTATCACGCCAACTCAAACCCAAATGAAGGCTGCGGTAACAAACGCTCACCCCGTGCGCAGAAGTTTACCTGGAATAAGGATGGCTCGCCAAATTTCGGTGTGCCGGTGAAGGATGGGGAGAAGCTGAGTGAGCCTTCGGGAACTAAATAGATTTACAAATAGAATAAGAGCTCACGTCATTGCGAGGTATGAAGCAATCGCACGGAAGCAGGTCGGATCTATATAGTTCGCGATTGCTTCGTACCTACCCATGACAAGTTTAAAATGGGTGTCATGCTGAGCCTGTCGAAGCATGGTGGGTAGGGTCTCTGCGCGCTACTCTTCGACAAGCTCAGAGTGACCGGTCCGCCCGCAAATGTCATATCTCCTCTTGCGCTCATCTGTGATGAGTGCTTAACATGGTTTTCGCATCTGTGATGCGTGACACGCGATACAATAGCGAAACCATGTTAAGCGCTCGTTATAAACGAGCGCAAGAATTAAAGAAGTTGTTTTTTTCCACTTGATAAATGTCAAGTTTCTTTTTATCATACATCAATGTGCAGGTTTTGGGGCCGGGGTACATTTGTATCAACAAAAACGATACAAAATGTCAAAAACAATTTTTATAACCGGAACAAGCACAGGATTTGGTAAATTAACCACAATAACCCTTGCAAACGCAGGCCATACCGTAATTGCCGGTATGCGCGGAATTAACGGCAAAAACGAAGCTGTAGCCAAAGAATTATCAGCACTGCCCAATGTTGAAGTAGTTGAAATAGATATCACTAACGACGACTCTGTTAAAAAAGCTTTTGAATACACTTTAAATAAATACGGCCATATCGATGTATTGGTGAACAATGCTGCGGTATCAGGCTTTGGTTTGCTGGAAGGCTACTCGATCGATCAGATCAGGCAGATGTTCGAAGTGAATTTTTACGGTACGTTGCGCACTATCTTCGCTGTGTTGCCTGGTATGCGTGCCGCCAAAAATGGGTTGATCATCAACATCACAACCGGCGCAAGCGGTCATACACTACCGTTCATGATCCCTTACTTCGCTTCAAAATTTGGTGTGGAAAGCATTACCGAAGGTCTGCATGACGAACTTGCCCAATACAATATCGAAAACGTAAGCATCCAGCCGGGAGTTTACCCAACCGAAATGAACAACGGCAGCAAAGCAGGGGTACACGCCGATAAACCAGACATTATTGCCGAATATGGCGATGAGGCTGCTCAGAAATTTAATGCTATGGGTACTGCCCTGTTCAGCAAAATGGCCGAGTTTAACATGGATCCGCAAACCATTGCCGATGGTATCCTGCACCTGGTTGAAATGGAAAAGGGCAGTCGTCCGCTGCGTTACCCGCTTGATGCAGTTGCACAAGGTACAGATCAGGAATTTATTGATGCCCGTGCCGCCATCAAAGCAAAATGGCTTAGCAAATACAATAATTAATATTTTATTGTAAAATATAGCCGGCATTAAAGCGGATATCCCGATAAAACGGGATATTCGCTTTTATTATGTTCGGGCCATTAAAACAATACATCAGCAATAAAACAACACTCACCGAAGCCGATTATGCTAAAATTGAAGCGGTTTGTATTTACAAAAAGCTTCGTAAAAGGCAGTACCTGTTACAGGAGGGCGATGTTTGGAAGTACAACTGTTTTATAGTAAAAGGATTATTGCGTTTTTACAACCTTGATGATAATGGCAAAGAAAATATTATCAGCTTTGCCCGCGAAGATGGCTGGACGGGAGATAGGGCCAGCCTGCTTACCGGCGAACCATCCAAAAACAACATCGACGCTATTGAAGATACCGAACTGATCATGATCACCAAAACTAACTTCGATAAGCTTTGCCAGGAGATCCCGGCTTTTAATGATATGGTTAACGCTATCCTCAATAAAAGCTTCATTGTTAGCCAAAACCGTATCCATTCTGCAATAGCCTTCACCGCTGAGCAGAAATACCTCGATTTTGTACAAAAATATCCAGATCTGGCTATGCGGGTGCCCCAAGCTATGATCGCATCATATTTAGGCATTACGCCCGAAACCTTGAGCCGGGTGCGTAAGGAAAGCGCGAAGAAGCATTAAGCCATTTGGCCTTGTAACAACTCAATATTTTTCTGCTTAAGTGGTTGCAATACTGTTTTACCATAATCAGTAAAATATTGGTGATGCTGTAAAATATGGAGGTTCATATCATGCCATTCGTTATCGGCGTAGCGCTTATCTAAACGTGCTTCCCATTCCTGTTTTAAACGCCCGGCGAAATCTTGATAATTTGTGTCGGCAAAGTGGCTCATATCAGCATCGCAAATAACCTGTTGGGTGAGGTTGTTAGGCAATTGCGGTACTTTGGTGGCTTCAATGCAATCCCAAACCTGCTGTATAAAATCGTTACCGTAATGGTGCTGCATTAAAAACGTGCCCGCTATAACAATGCTGGTATCTTCGTGCCCTTTGTATTGATACAAATAGCCGGTATCATGAAACCAGGCGGCAATTTTAACTATAGTAGTTTGATCGCGGTTTAACCCGCTTTGTTTGGCAATTTCAATAGCTGCATTTACCACGTGTTGGGTGTGCTGTAAATTATGAAAGTACATATTTGCCGGTAAGCCGTTTTTCAACAGCATTTTAACGTAGGCGGCAGCTTTTTGTACTATATTTATTGCAGGCATGATTTACCCGCTATACTACCCGCACAATCTGTAGAAAATCTGGATAATTTATGGCCAGGCAATGCTTCAACATAAAAATGACACTTTTATCCGTATTATGTCAATAAGCTAAGCTATGTGTTTAAACAATTATTTATAACCTTAATTTGCAGCCCTTAACTCATCACACTATGAAAAGCACTTTTCACATCGCCCAACTTTATTTACGGTTTGCCCTGGCTATAGGTTTCTTGTTGCCCGTGGCCGATAGGTTAGGCCTTTCGGGTGCTCCGGGGCAAAGTGGTGTAGCATGGGGTAGCTGGGATAATTTTGTGGTTTATACCAATACGCTGGTACCTTTTGCTAACCATTGGATGGCCGGCGCTATGGGTTTTTTAGCTACTGTAACCGAAGTAAGTGTGGCGGTATTGTTTATTGTTGGTTTTAAGATACGGATAGCGGCCCTGGCAAGTTTCGCCCTCACCTTAACCTTCGCGTTGTGTATGGCCATTTTTTTAGGCTTTAAGGCACCGTTTACCTATTCGGTTTGGGCCGATAGCGCGGGGAGTTTGTTATTAGCATCAATACCTGTTTATCGCTGGAGTATCGATCATAAATTCGAAATGGAAGATTGAGCTGCGAAAACTGTTTTATAATTAGCTACGATAAACGCCTGCCTTTTTAAAATCAGAAAAATTGGTACCGGTGGTGTTTTTAAAGAACTTGCTAAAATGGGCCAGGTCGCAAAAGCCAAGATCGTAGGCTATCTTTTTCATACAGTTATTGGGGTGCGCCGCCTGGCGTTTTGCTTCATTTGCAACGCGTTGGCGTATGTGGTATCCTGCCGATTGCCCTGTTGATTTTTTCACCACCTCATTCAAATAATTAGGGGTTACCGATAGATGATCGGCATAATCGGAAACCATTTTATGCTCCTTATAATTTTTATCAAGCAGGGTCATGAAACTTTGCAGTATTTCGGTATTGCGCGATTGTTTTGAAGGTTGTGCTATCGCTTCAAATTGCCTCGATAAATAAATTAAGAAAATTTTGAAATAGCGTTTCAGGATCTCGGCCCGGTATAGGTTATGCCTGCTGTATTCCTTCATCATTATTTCAGTAATATCTCTCATATCTTCGGCCAGTTCGCTGTTAATAATTGTGTTTTGCATGTTGCTAAACATCTGGTAAAAGTGTGCGTACACAGTTTCGCCGCCGTAATCATCGATATCTAAAAACAAATCGGTGAATGATATAACATAGCCCTGTAAATCCTGGCTAAACTTCAAATCGTGCAGTTGCCCTGGTTTTATCAGCAATAACTGGTTAACAGCTACACCATGCTTTTGCAAATTAAGCCGGTAATAGCCATTGCCTGCCGTTATCCATATCAACATAAAATAATCGTTAGGCAGGTCGATACCATTTTCCTTTATCCAATTAATAGTATGAATTTTGAAAGGCAGGCAGATACTTGCTTTTTCAAAATACGGCGTTGCCAGATCATTAAATTGTTTCATAGTTACTTGTTTAGGATTGTAAAGCGTAATGCAGTATCCTAATATCGTGCCGTTTGTTGTAAGTTTTTGATTATAAGATATTTGTGTGTTTTGTTGTTTTCAAAAACTAACGATATATCATTAAATTCACTATCGGAGAGCGAAATATCGCAGCGTATTTTTATTTGATGGTATGATTTTGGAATGGAGAACTTTTAATGCTACAACTTAAAAGCTGTTTAAAGATGCCTAAGCAGCGGTGCGATATTTCTTAAACGTGCGATTGCTTCGTACATATCCATGGTATAATAAAAAGTGGGTCATGCTGAGCCTGTCGAAGTATGGTGGGTGGGGCCTCTGCGCGCGACCATTCGACAAACTCAGGGTGACAGGCCTACCCGCCAAGCGCCACAAATCCTTCAGAGGCCATCGCTTTTACTTACTCAACTACGGCCTTTTTTATATCTTGAAATAATACATTATGAATGTTAGGATAAAAATGTACCAATTATCCTTATTTGCCATAATATCCAGCCAAATATTTACTCCTTATAAGTGTAATTACTTCAATATGTAATTGATACATCAAAATCCGTGTTTAATACATTGATTGTCATAGTACTATATATGATTTTTATAGGCTGAATAGGTGGCAGTACTTATTTAGGATATAATTAAAAGTTTAATTGTATCTTATTGGTTTTGTGGTTGTTGTAAAAATAGTATCAGGTGAACATCAATATAAATACGTCTGCGGTTGGTTATAAGCTGATACTGATAAGCCTGTTGCTTTTATCATCAATAAAAGTTAATGCCTGTTACTATTATGCTATAGGTAACAAGCAAGCCGGGGCACTTGCAATGATAGAGGATAGGGCCGTTGATATTAACGAAGATCAAACAGGCGTCATTCCGAATATAATTGTAAGCGGCATAGTAATTTTGCTGGCCGTTCTGTTATCTGTTTACAATGCTTACCGGCTAAAACGGCTTAACCGTAGCCTGCTTAATGAAAAGCAAAAGCAAATTGCCGAACAAAAACAAGCATTACAATATTTAATTACAGACAACAACCGCCTGCACAACGAGAAAGACTGGCTGCTTAAGGAAGTGCATCACCGGGTTAAAAATAACCTGCAAATAGTGATGAGCCTGCTCAATACCCAATCGGCCTTTTTAAAAAATAATGCCGCGCTGGCGGCCATTCGTGAAAGCCAGAACCGGGTGCAGGCCATCGCCCTCATCCATCAAAAATTATATAGCAATTTTGAGGTGGCCTATATAGATATGACCATTTATATTCAAGAGCTAATTAATTACCTGGGCGATTGCTACAACGCGCCAGCTAAAGACATCAGATTTGAACAGCAAACAGACCCTGTTAAAATGGATGTATCGCAGGCCATCCCAGTTGGCCTGATGCTTAATGAAGCGATAACCAATGCTATAAAATACGCTTTCCCCGATGGCGGGGGAATTATCAACCTAAGCATGCATGTACAGGATGATCACTGCATCGTACTAAAAATAAGCGATAACGGAATCGGTTTGCCCGCAGATTTTAATATCAGGGAAACATCATCATTAGGCATGGAGATGATGAAGGCGTTGAGCAAACAGCTGGATGGTAATTTAAAAATGGAAAGCGATCAGGGTTTGACCATCACGCTTATTTTCAAGGGCGAAAACAATTTTGGTAACGTGGATAGCCAGAATTATTCCTTACAGGAGTAACTTGTGTTGGTTTTACCTGCTATGTAATCTGTACTACTGAAACCATAATTGGTACATTGATTAGGCGCCTCCCCGCCCCGAACTTTACATTATTAAACAAGAGTTAATTGTTGATTATAAGTTAACCTGGTTTGAAAACTGTAAACATCTACCTATGAAAAAGTTTATACCGCTCTTTGTCGCCTTTTTTGCAAGTGTAACAATGTTGGTTGCCGCGGCGTTTTTCATCAGGCTTAATACCGGTTTAATACAGCCTGCAAATCCTACCGGGTTTTTCATGATAGCGCTCCAGGTTGTTTGCGCGTTAAAGTTTACCCTGATAATAATTATGCTGATGCCACATAAGCCGGTACTTAAACAGGTGGGGCTTGGCTTTGTGCTATCTGATGCGGTGATCATATTTTCTGGCATGGCCTCTGGATACTTATTAACTATACAGTTGCCGCTGTTTATAGTACAAACTGTGCTTATGGTTTACTATATGGCGGGCCAGGGCTATTTATGGATCTATAAAAGTGCTGCAACTGCCGAAAATACAAACAAGAATAATGAACTGGTAACCTCTGGCATTTAAATAAAACCGGTATGCGCCCCGATAATAAACTTTTAGATGTGATCATTAACCTGCAGGCACGCGGCTTTAATCATGATTTTGTTATCGAGAATGAGCATATCAGGTGCCTGCAATATAATGAACTCATCTCGCCCGATGATTTCGAGATCTTAGAGATGTACCATTGCGGGGGTAGCCGGGATAGCGAGGGAGATAACCTGGTATATGCTATCCGCCTCAATAACTACCAGGTTGATGGCATTTTGATGAGCAATTACAGGTCGTATATCAAAGGTATGTCTTTAAGGCTATGGGCCAAATTCAATACCGTTATTAAATTAAAATTATCGCCAACCGAATAAAGGCCACAAAACAAACTATATGAACAGGGGAATAAGAAATATTGATAGCCGCCGAAGCACTTTGCCCGAGTACACCACCAGTGGGGCCTGTATTGGCAATTGGAAAATACAACTAAGATCAAATAAGCTTTCTATCTGCCCGCGGATGCGGAAGATACTGGAACTGGAAAAAGGTTATGATGATCATATCAACGATTTTTTTGACCTGGTTAAGCCCGGGCAGCTAAACCAACTGATCCACGATTTTAAGATAGCCTGTTTTAACGGGGCTAAGTTTGAGAAACGCGTACAGGTAGAAACACCTCGGGGCACCGAAAAATGGGTACAATTAACCGGCGTATTATACTCGCGCCGCTGGGGAACACCCGAACAAATGATTGGCACTATTGAAGATGTTACCCAAAAGGTAAATGAAGAGTGCCTGGGCATGGCCATTGTTAACCACGAATTGCGCGCGCCGTTAACCATCATTAAACTCAATACGCAATCGCTCATTAACCATTTAGGGCATAGTATTAACAAGCAGCCGGTGAAACTGCTCAATATTGTTGATCAGCATATTAATGGTATTACACGTTTGATGGAGGAGTATCTTTCTGCCTCGGATGGCGACAAGCCCGAACAACTAAACTTTTGCTTGTTTGATTTGAACAGCGTTATTGATAATGTAATGGGCGAAATGCGGATCCTGTACACAGGGCACCGCTTTTGTAAAAACACCAATAACGACGCGGTAATGGTTAGGGGTGATAAATACAAAATTATGCAGGTACTCATTAATTATTTTACCAACGCGGCTAAGTTTTCGCCCCAATGTTCGCACATAACGGTTAGCATCAATCGTACCGATACCGATGTTGAGGTGGCCGTACATGATCAGGGCATAGGTATTAACCAGGAGGATGGCAGGCAGCTGTTTCAAAAGTTTTGCCAAAGCAGCCAGAAATCGGTAAGGCAAAAAAACAGCAAAGGCCTTGGTTTATATATTGTTAAAAATATTATCCAAAAACACGGCGGTACCGTACGGGCCGAAAATGGCCAAAATGGTGGAGCTGTGTTTTATTTCAGTCTGCCAAATATCGAGCAAAGTAAATTTAACACAACCGGGCAGGAGGCGGTAAAATTGATGGCCTAAAACAGTCATTTTTAAGTAAGGAAATAATAAAAGATATTTTTATCTTCTATTATTGAAACTAATGCCTACATTTGCTTTATAAAGCAATGGGAATATTTTCAAAAACATGTGAGTACGCGGTGAGGGCGGTGTTTTTTATAGCACAGCGCACAGCCGATGGCAGTAGGGTAGGGATAAAGGAAATAGCAACCAGCATTGATTCGCCCGAGCATTTCCTGGCCAAAATACTGCAGGACCTGAGCAAGCGCGGCATCATCCAATCGGTAAAAGGCCCGCACGGTGGTTTTTACCTGGACGATCAAAGCCTTGCCCGCCCGCTATCAGATGTAATAGAAGCCGTTGATGGCGGAGGCATATTCAGGGATTGCGGTTTGGGCTTGAAGGAGTGCTCGTCAAAAAATCCCTGTCCTTTACATAACGATTTTTTAGATGTAAGGAACCGCCTGCAAAGCATGCTCGAAAACATTACCATCGGTCAGTTTAATGGAGACCTGAATTTAGGTACTGTAGTTCTTAAAAGATAAACCACCCGCGCATCGCAGGGTAAACACATTCAATTTTTTTGGTGAATTAAAACTTAAGATCACCATTAAAAGATCAATTTAAAAGATAAAAAGGTGTTAATATATTTTAATATGAAACCAAAAATCTACTTAATTTTTAGCCTGTTAACAGGTTTAGTGCTGTTATCCCCCGGTAGCAGCGCCTACGCCGATGAGGTATTAAAACCCGACCCCGCTTTTAACACCGGCGCGTGCATTATCATTGCTATAACTGTTTTTTTATTGCTGTTGTTATTGCTTTGGCTTATCCGCCTGGCCCGCGGCCTTCGCGAGGATGAGGTAGCCCGCGAGCGCTATGGCGATAAATGGATGGCAACGCAAATTAATAACCTTGATAGCCCGCAGCTGGAACAATTGATCAGGCGACGCCAGACCCAACAAAAAGCTGCTGAAAAGGCGAAAGGGGCAGGCAATGGTTTCAATGCTACAGCGATAGTTGTATTGCTGCTGTTGCTGGCATCAACTGCCAATGCGCAAACTACTGATGTAGGTCAGCATGTGCTTACCAGCCCAGGTATGCTGATCATGCTCACTTTAATATTTATCCCGCTGTTGGTAACCGTGTTTTTGGTAGGATTGAAAATCAAGAATGTAGCCGCCAAAACCCGCTACGGTAGGGTAAAAAAAGAAACCAGGCAAATAGCCGAAGCGGCGGATAATGATGACGAAGTTTACGAGGAACTACTGAAACGTAAACATGCGCTCGATTATCGGCTAACTAATAAAGAGCTGGCCGGCAGTATTACCCCCGAAGATTTGAAAGGGATTTTGCTGAATGTTGATGAAGTGCACGGCCCCCGCCTTTTTGCGGCCAAACGTAAGGCGGCACCTAAACATCAAACCGATCCGAAACTGGTACGCCTCATTATGTGGTACCTGGGCAGCGCCGCGCTATGGCTTGTTTTAGGCACTTCTATCGGCGAATATATCGGCATCAAATTCGTATCGCCCGATGCTGATCATGTTAGCTGGCTAAGCTTTGGTCGCCTCAGGCCGTTGCATACCAATATGGTTTTTTGGGGATGGTCATCAATGGCTATGATAGGCCTTGGGTATTACGTGGTAACTACAGTAAGCAATACGCTTGTTTACAGTATTAGGTGGGGATATTATTCGTTGGTACTCATCAATTCGGCGGTAACTATCGGCAGTTTGATGCTTATGGCGGGCATCAATAATGGCGGAGGCGAATATCGCGAATACATATGGCCGGTGATGGCGCTTTTTGCGGCGGGTATTGTTGTTAGCCTGTTTAATTATCTTAAAACTATAGGGCAGCGTAAAACAAAAGAGATCTATATCTCAAATTGGTATATAGTATCGGCCATGATGTTTTTAACGGTGATAGCAATAGTGGGCTACCTCCCTTTTTACCAAAACGGACTTGGCGAAACCATTGTGCAGGGTTATTATATGCACCAGGCAGTGGGTATGTGGTTTATGTTTTTTAACCTTGGGCTGATATACTATTTTTTGCCGCAGCAGTTAAATACGCCTATTTACTCGTACAGTTTAGGGATCCTGGCGTTCTGGTCGCAGATACTGTTTTATACGCTGATAGGTACGCACCATTTTATTTTTAGTTCGATACCATGGTGGTTGCAAACGGTAGCTATTGTTGGCAGCATGGGCATGCTGATCCCGGTGTTTTCGGGCACTACCAATTTCATCATGACGTTCAGGGGGAATTTTAATAAAATTGGCCGCAGTTATACGCTGCCATTTTATATAGTGGGTATCCTGTTTTACTTTACAGGATCAACCCAGGGCACGGCCGAAGCTTTCAGGGAAACCAACCTAATCTGGCACTTTACCGATTTTACCACCGCCCACTCGCACTTAACCATGTACGGCATTATCGCCTTTATGCTTTGGGCCAGTATTTACACTATTGTTCCGCGACTTACCGGGAAAGAGCCTAAACAAGGCCTGGTAGGCGCGCACTTTTGGATGGCATTGATCGGTTTGCTTTTTTACACAATACCCCTCATGATAGGCGGAACGCTGAAAGGCATAGCCTGGACAGAAGGGAAACCTTTTATTGATGGCGTAGTGATGATGGCCCCTTACTGGCTGTGGCGAGCCATTGGCGGCACACTGATGTGGGCATCGCACCTGGTTTTTGCCTGGAACATTTATGTAATGTTTGCCGCCCACAAAAGCGAGGCGGATATCAAAAACGAGATTTTTGAGCAACTGAACAACCAACCTGTTAACGCCGAAATTGCATAAGCCATGGAAATTTATAACGATCATAAAAAGCTTTTTACCACTGCGTTATGCTTTTTCCTGCTGCTAACATTTTTTGTGGCGATAGGGCCGGCATTTACCAGTCAGAATAATAATGCCCCATTACCGGGCAGCAAACCTTTAACCAACCTCGAAACTGAAGGCAAGGCGGTTTTTATTGCCGAAGGTTGCGTAGCCTGCCACACGCAACAGGTACGCAATGTTGATATGGATAAAGTTTGGGGCCCGCGCCCAAACATAGCCGCCGATTATGCCAATATAACCCGTACCGATGTATGGCGTAACACCGCCACGCTAATGGGATCGGAACGTACCGGCCCGGATTTGACTAATGTAGGCGTCCGCCAGCCGGGCGATGAGTGGCATTATCTGCATTTGTTTAATCCGCGATCGGTAGTTAAGCAATCCATCATGCCATCGTACGAGTGGCTGTTTGATATAAAAGACTATGCCTGGCCAAATGATGTGGTAGTTAATGTACCTGACGATTTCAGGAAAGGCATTACCGGGAAGATAGTAGCATCGCCAAAACTTATCGCGCTGGTGGCCTATCTAAAATCATTAAAAGAAGTTACCCTGCCTAATAGTACACCGGCGCCATTATTCCTTTACGGAAAAACCGCGGCTGATAAGGCGAGCGCTACAGGCGGTGGCGTAGCCGCCAAACCCGAATTTGATGGCGCAGCCTTATACGCTACCAATTGCCAAAGCTGCCACCAGGAAAATGGCGAAGGCCTGGTAGGTGCCTTCCCTGCATTAAAAGGAAGTAAAGTGGTGTTGGATGATAACCCCGAAATGCAGGTAACCATTATTATGAAAGGTTATAATGGCCGCATAAGCGAGGGCTATGGTGTGATGCCTCCCGTAGGTACCAACAATAATTTAAAACCCGAAGAGGTAGCCGCCATAGTAAACCACGAACGCGAAAGCTGGGGCAATAAATCAAAAAAAGTAACGGTAGCCGATGTGAAAAAGATCATTGCCTCATTCGGCAAACCTGAAGCGGAGATCGCTAAAAAATAATACACTCAACAATTACAAAATGAAAAAATATATCATACTGCTGCTGATGATCATCCTTCGGTTGGATGCCACGGCGGTACCATGCAGCAACCAATCATCCGGCAGGTTTGGAGAAACTACACCGGATGCCGGTCCTGACGGTAACCTGGATTACTTTATCGTATTGGTTATGGTAATTATAACGCTGTACGTGCTGATAGCCACCATTAAATGCTTTGTAAAGCCCGGCGAAAAGCATGACGAACACATTAAACGTATGATTTTAAACGATATGCAGCCATGAGAGACCAAAGCTTTGTAACCCTGTTTATCGACGACGATGCCAAGCCCCTGGGCGAATTTCCTGCCCCGGTAACCTTCGATCTGGATACCCGAAAATTAACCGACGGCAACCATACCCTTAAAATAGTAAGTAAAGACCACCAGGGTAAGGAAGGCATCAAACTTATCCCCTTTGTAGTGCGCAACGGTCCGGCCATAGCTATCGAAGGTTTAAAAAAGGATGAGATAGTAGAAGGCGTATTGCCGCTGATGATAAATGCCTACGGCAAAGGCGATCAGAAAACATTCATGCTGCAGGGCAGCGAAACCCCTCAAAGTATCCCCTGGTGGCTGGTGGTAGGCATTATTCTGTTTGTGGCCTGGACAGGGTATTTTATCATCACCTCGCTGGCTGTGAAGCTTTAGTGATTTGGGATTGCGGATTTTCGATTTCGGATTTTTTCTGAACCGGAATTAAACGAATGAAAGAATTTTTAGAATTCGGGCAATTTCTTAATTCTAAAAATTCCGGTTCAGAAAAATAAAAACTAACAACGAAATGAACGATATACAAAACCTCACATCGATCAAACTACTGGTTGATGATTTTTACAGCAAGGTGCGGAACGACGGATTATTGGGTCCCGTTTTTGCCGACGTAATTAAAGACGATTGGCAACCGCACCTTGATAAAATGTACGCCTTTTGGAATACGGTACTATTTGGCGTTGCTGGTTTTAAAGGTAACCCCTTTGCCAAACACGCCCCGCTTATCATTAATGCAGATCATTTTAACCGCTGGCTCGAACTGTTTACCCAAACTGTTGATACCCATTTTGCAGGGCCCATGGCCGATGATGCCAAAAACAGGGCGGGATTAATGGCCGTGATGTTTCAAAGCAAGCTGGCCAATATGAAAGGCGGCCCTGGCAGGGTGATCGTTTAATTACTTCAATTATTAAAAATCAAAATGTTATGAAACAGCTTCAGGAAAACCAAAACTTCCGGGTGGTTAAAATAGAACTTAAGGCTGATGCTTGTATGAAAAGGCATATCGCCACATCTGATGCATGCCTGCTGGTTGAAGAAGGCAGCGCGTTGCTCATCTATAGTGGCGAAACCTATGAACTTAACAAGGGCGAAACTTTTGTAATACCAGCCAACGAGCAGCATATGCTAAGGGTGATCAATGATTTAAAAGCCTGGATAATACTGGCCAACGGTGCCGAGATCAGGTATGCCGAACCGGATGGGGTTTACAATTAATATTAAATAACATGATAATTGAACAAGTGCGCGAGCAAATGCAGGAAGCTACCAGGCCAGTAGTTAAAATATTAAAACAGGGTGATGGTTACAAGGTAATTACTATCGGCCTTAAAAAAGAAGCGGTGCTTAAGGAGCATAAAACTGCTGTTCCGGCCACGCTTGTAATACTTGAAGGCAAGGTATTATATAACGAGGCCGAACGATCTGTAGAACTAAAAAAAGACGCTGAATTTGAAATACCCGTAAACGTGCTGCACGGGCTGTTGGCTGTGGAGGATAGTATTTGCTTACTCATTCAGGGCTGATTTTAAGCAGCATATTAATAAATATATAATCTGTTAAATTATGATCACTAACAAACAAAAGGAGTTGGTTAAGGCCACAGTGCCGGTGTTGAGAGAGCATGGCGTATTATTAACAAAGCATTTTTATAACAGGATGTTTACCCACCATCCCGAACTGCGCAATGTATTTAACATGGGCAACCAAAAAAACACTAAGCAACAAACCGCTTTGGCGCTTGCTGTGCTTGCCTATGCCGAACATATTGAAAACCCTGCTGTACTAATGCCTGTGCTTGACGGAATTGGGCAAAAACACACCAGTCTTGATGTAAGGCCCGAGCACTACGCCATTGTCGGTAACCACCTGATAGCCTCCATAGGCGAAGTTTTAGGCGATGCCGCTACGCCTGAATTATTGGAAGCCTGGACGGTAGCCTATAACCAGCTTGCAGGGATTATGGCGAATCACGAAAGTAAATTATACGCCAGCAAGGTAGAAAAGAAAGGCGGCTGGACAGGCTGGCGTCCGTTTGTGGTGAAAGAGAAAGTAAAAGAATCGGCCGAGATCAACTCGTTTTATCTATATCCTACCCACGGCGGTGAAGTACCGGATTTTACCCCCGGTCAGTTTTTGAGCGTACGTTTGTTTTTGCCCGAGCTTAACTTGTTGCAGCCACGTCAGTATAGCATCTCGAGTGCTCCGAATGGTGAGTACTACCGAATTTCGGTTAAACGCGAGGCAGGCAATGAGCTGCTTGCCGATGGTTTGATCAGTAACAGGTTACACAATTTTGTTAACGAAGGTGATATTATCGAAGTATCGGCACCGGCGGGCGGCTTTGTTTTAAACGCCGATAGTGATCGTCCTGTGGTTTTTATAAGTGGTGGCGTTGGTCAAACCCCATTAATGAGCATGTTGGAAAGCCTGGTTGAAAGCGGCAGTAAACGTCCTAAAACCTGGATCCATGGTTGCAGGGATAATAATGTGCATGCCTTTAAAGAGATGATCGAATATTGGGAAAGTAAAAACGAAGATGTTAAAAAACACATTTTTTACAGCGAAGTAGCGGGAGATGAAGCCGACGATTGGTACGCAGGCTGGGTTGACCTAAATCAGTTAGGTGATGAGATCTTTGCGCCCGAAACCGAATACTACATTTGCGGCCCCGCCGGGTTTATCGAACTGCATTACCGCGAATTGCTGAAAAAAGGAATTGATAAACAATTGATCCATTTTGAAGAGTTCGGCCCGCAAACTTTGCAGTTGAATTAGGAGGGAGGAGTTTAATCACACAACATTATTGCGAGGCACGAAGCAATCGCGAACTATACAAGTCGGACCTGCTTATGTGCGATTGCTTCGTGCCTCGCAATGACGTGTTTGTTATAACTGTTTCTTAGTGAATTACTTCACGTACTCAAACGATACACTATCCTTAACAGCCAAACCACTCATGTTTTGACCAACATATACAATAGTATATTTGGCAGGTTTGCTGATATCGAATGCTTTTAACAAGTCGGCAGTTACTGATAAGCTATCTTTAGCGTTAACCTTTAAATAAGCGCTGGCAGGTGGCGGCATAATACGTTTGGCCATGGCGCCTTTGTATTGCATTTCTTGTCCGTTTGCATCTTTTACCTCAATGTATTTACTCATCAATGGCTCAAAAGGTGTATGCCATTTGCAAAACTGGCGCGCAGTATCGGCTGTATTGTAAACGGTAAATTTAAGTTCAACTGGTTCACCAATTTTAATGGTGTTTTTAATTTGCAGTTTGGCAGTCAGGCTGTCGCTAACTGTTGCCGGGGTAGTTTGATTAGCAACAGAATCGGCAGACGAGTTTGCTTTTTTGGTGTTGTTCACGCTACAGGCAGATAATGTCAGTAGGGCAGCAGATAAGATCAATTTGTAGTTTTTCATGCGCAAAGGTACAAATTTACCGTCCGGTGATGTGGTTTAGGGGGCAATTTAACCCAATCTTAACAGTAGGTTGCGTATTTTTGCCATATGGAGCAACTCACATTAGTCTCTACCGAAAAACACACCACACCGGTTATCAAAAAAAATCAGCCGGACGATAGTTATAAGTTTCAACCTTTACCCAAACCTACGGGTGCTTATCCATATCATTTATCCATTCATGATGCTGTAACCGGTGTTGCCGATAACAAAATTGTATTCCATATGGTTGGGGATACAGGTAGTAGTCGTAATCCCGGTTCGCAAAGACATATAGCGGGTTTAATGGCCACGCAGTTTGAGCAACATACCGGTGAAAACAAACCGAAGTTTTTATATCATTTGGGTGATATCGTTTATCACCACGGTGAAGCTGAAAAATATTACGACCAGTTTTTTGAACCCTACAGCCAATATCCCGCACCCATATTTGCCATTGCCGGCAATCACGACAGCGATGTAAATCCCGCTGCCGAAACGCCTTACCAAAGCCTCGATGCCTTTACCTCCGTGTTTTGTGATACAGTTTCGCGCCCATTAGCATTAAGCCGGGAAATAAACCGCAATAGCATAACGCAACCCAATATTTACTGGACGATGGATACGCCGTTGGCTACCATCATCGGCCTGCATACTAACGTACCTAAGTTTGGCGTGGTTACAGATGAACAACGCGATTGGTTTATAGAAGAACTTAAATCGGCCGATTTGCGACGGCCAAACAAAGCAATTATTCTTTGCATGCACCATGCACCTTACTCGGCTGATATTAATCACGGTGCCAGCCTGCCAATGATAGATTTTCTGGAAGGTGTTTTTGAAGAAACAGGCATTCGCCCGGATATTGTTTTTAGCGGGCATGTGCATAATTATCAACGCTTTCACAAGCATTATAGCGATGGTACGGTGATACCTTTTATTGTAGCAGGCACCGGCGGCTTCGACGAGTTGCATGCCGTAGCGTCAACTGATAACGAACTATTTACTGCCGACGATGCACGCTTTGATAATGTTAACCTTGAATGCAGTTGCGATACCCGCCACGGATTTTTGAAACTGGAGATTGAGAAGGTTGATGCTCAAATCACCATAACAGGCGAATATTATACTGCTACTGATGATGAGACAGCCGAATTATCAGATAGGTTCACTTTAACTGTGTAATATAAAAAGCAAGCAAAGACGCAAAGCCGCTAAGAAAAACCTTTGCGGCTCAGCGCCTTTGCATACCTAAGTTATTCAACAATACATTACTTACAATTCGATAGATTCTATTGCCCTATCTAAAGCCGTTGCCTGAAGATCGGGAACTTTGATACCCTCAACGCGGAATGCTTTAATATCCGTCATCCCCATAAAGCCTAATACCGCGCGCAGATACGGCTCGGTGAAATCATAAGCTTTCATAAAACCTTCTGAGTAAACTCCGCCTGATGCTATGGCCAGGTACACCTTTTTGTTTTTTACCAATCCTTCAGGGCTTTTACCATCATATTTAAAAGTTTTGCCTGCGCGGGCAATATGATCTATCCATGTTTTTAAGGTTGATGGGATACTGAAGTTGTACATCGGCGTATCTATCACAATTGCATCGGCAGCCATTAATTCGGCAATGGCCTCGTCCGAGTGTTTAACGGCTTCAACCAGTTCTGGTGTGCGTTTTTCTTCGGGGGTATAGAATGATGTAAGGTGTGCTTCCTCCAAATGCGGGAATGGGGTAGCGGTCAAGTCATGGGTAGTTAATGTATTATCCGGATTGGCCGATTGCAGTTCCTTAACAACGGCATTGCCCAATTTTACGCTGAATGAAGCCTCGCCCTGCGGGCTGCTGATTAGATGTAATATTTTCATTTCTGTGTGTTTTGAGATAGCAAAGTTATCCGGGTTTGCTATCAAAAAGATACTACTATCCTAAAGGATACCGGTATCCTCTGGGATAGCGAGGCTATTTAGCAAGTCAGAAAACTGCATCCGAGGCGCACCTTGATAGAGAATAATTAGCGTTTAAGTACTGTTCAATTTTTAAAAGTGGAACACTTCGCTTTTTTGTATAAAATGGAACGCTTGATATTCAGTTACTTGTAAAATGGATAAAACGTTAAAAATACTGATTTGAACATCTTGGCTTTGATAATCAGTTGTTTATAAAATTCGACTTCAAAAGTTGAACACCTCGTTTTTAAAAATTGAACACTGACAGGATCCTGGCAGCAGATAGTTGGCCGCGTAATCAGTTTGCAGTTGTCTGAACCGGAATTTGGGGGAATTAAGTAATTAACAGAATGCTAAGCAAATTCAAAAAATTCAAATAATTCCCCCAAATTCGAGTTCAGACAAAAAACATCCTAAAAAAATCTCCCCAAAATCCCAGTTAAACCCAATCCATAAAACCGTTTTTTAACCACGGGTTAAAGGTTTTGTGTTTTTTTAACCCATTCATCCTTACGTATTTATACGCATTATAATAGCGTATATACACGCTGATAATTACGTGCCTACACTTGCAGGTTGTAAAATCCTGATACCCAACTTTACATCAACATCAGCAGGTAACTGCAACTACCTATAAACCTATAAACGAAACATTATCATGATTTACCAGGCCGTTAGTTTTTTAGCCGAGCAGTTAAATAATTATCTCAAAACAACCGAGGGAAACGCCGGGCTTGCATCAAATTTTACGCAGCTTAAAAACGTTGCCCACCTAAGCGATGATGAGATCAAGAGCCTGGAAAATATATTGGTAACACTGGTAAACATATCTGAAGAGTTTACCATGAAAAATATCCCCAACTATGTACGTGATGGCGACAACATTAATTACCGCAACGCGCCCATGTACCTTAACCTGTATGTGCTTTTTTCGGCCTGTTTGCATACCTCTTACGAAAAATCGCTGATCTACCTTTCGCAGATCGTTGAGTTTTTTCAGGGGAAAAACACTTTCACTAAACAGAACAGTCCAACAACCAAAGTAGGTCTGGGCGATTTTCGCCTCATCCTGGATATCTACTCGCCCACATTTGAGCAGGCCAATTACCTGTGGAGCACATTGGGCGGCAAACAATTTCCATATGTACTGTACCGCGTAAGGCTGGTTGAAATACTGAGGGATAATGTGACCGAGACACGCGGCATCATCAAAAAAATTGAACTGAGCGATAAACTGAGTTAATAATTACTAAGGCTATCTGCCAATAAATTATAACCTGCAATGATACTTAACCTGGACTACGAAACGCTTTTCGAGATCAATATCCGTCACCATTATCATTTGGACGACGGGGATAAGCCTTTTGACACGCTTACGGCCGATGCGCAGGTAAATATGTTAAAGCGCTACAGTGTAGGTAGTTTCATGAGCATTGCCCCAACAGCGGTTACCCTTGCAAAATTTGCAGGCTTACATGTAGTTTTTAAACAAACGCCCACAGGTATCATTACCGGTGTGCCCACTACGTTAAACGCAGGCAAAAAACAGCCGCAAATTGTACCTGCCGATAACCTGGTGTTCAGTTTTAAACTGGCTATAACTGATGGGCTTTTCGCTAATTACAGTTCATTGCCATTACAGGCCCCAATGGGCATGGTGTATTATTTTACTAATGATCCGGCTTATAGTCCGCGGGTATCGCCATCATTAACAGCTACTGTAAACAAGTACAAAGCAGGTACAAACTATTATCCCGGCGATATGCTGGTAGATAATCCTGCAGCGCCAACCAAGTTGTTTATCGCCCAGAAAAAAAACAGTCTTAACCCAACTCTGGGTAGCACACCGGCTGGCAATTGGATCACCGATCCGCTGATAGGGGGGAAGCCTTTAACCTATGCAAGCAGCAATGATCTGATCCGCCAGTCCGGCCGCATATTTACCTACCAGGTATCTGTTGCGGGTAAAACACCCAACCTGGTTATTAAAGATAGGAGCGGCAATTCGGTTAACCTGATCACCAATATGGAAACAGGCGCGCTCAACACCCTTAAAGCCGATATGGGGGATTTGCCCGAGGGTTTGTACTCGGCGCACATCAGCACTGCCGATAACAGTTATAAAGATGATTTTAGTTTTTACTACAGCCAGGACGCATCGGCCTGGGCTTTTATTGATATCTGTGTAAAAACAGGTAATGCGGTGTATAACCTGTTGCAGGCCGATACTACGCTGAAATCGCCGGTGTTTAGCCTGCGCTTTAAAAACAGGGCAACTTATTGGCGGTATGTCGGCAAATTATTCGGGCCGGCATCGGTAACTGACAACGCGCTGCCATTAACCAGGCAGGGCTTTATAACGGTGAAAGTGAAGGATAAAAACAACAAGCCAACCACTACCGATCTGCCCAACGCTACGGCGGCGCTCATTAAACCAGAAACGAACCAAATTTTTTCGGACATATTTTTTTAGGATTTAAAAAACAGTAATATGGCAACAACATACAAAACTCCAGGTGTTTACGTGGAAGAGATTCCGCTCCTACCTCCATCGGTGGCCGAGGTTGAAACGGCTATCCCCGCCTTTATAGGCTACACACAAAACATCGCCTACAATGGGGCGTCATTGTTAAATGTTCCTACCCGGATCAAATCCCTGAAGGAGTATGAGCAGATCTTCGGTTTTGCTGAAAATACGGCTTACATAACAACGGGCGCAGCAGGTATCAAGATCAATAAAAGCGGTACCGCTTTTGTATTGGATACCGTGCTTACCGATCCCTACACTACCTTGAAATTCAGAATGTATTACTGTTTGCAGCTTTACTTTGCAAACGGCGGCGGCCCCTGCTATATTTCTTCGGCAGGGCAAACCGGCGCTGCGATAACCCCCAACGAAACCGATTTGGGAAAAGCCCTTGATGCAGTTCAAAAAGAAGATGAACCAACCATTATTCTTTATACCGATGCCGTTAATATTACCGATGCCACCAAGTACTACGGTTTATTCACTTCGGCATTAACACAGGCGGCCTTTTTGCAGGATAGGGTTGTGTTGATCGATCCCCTTGTTGCCGCAGCTGATAAAGGAAAAAAAGCGTTTGCTGATATAGCTACCGAGTTTCGCGGTAAAATTGGCGTAAATAACCTTAGCTACGGAGCTGCTTACTACCCGTGGTTGCAAACAAGTATTCCTTATTTTCTTGATGAAACACAGCAGAAAGTAGTTGCGGGTGCGGGCGTGTTGCCTGCCGACATTCCGGCTAACGCCGTTTTGCGCGATGATAAAAACACAGCTACATCTATCTATCATTTAAACAGCGATCTATATAACACTATCAAACAACAGATAGACCAGTTTTCGCTCATATTACCTCCGGCTTCTGCTATTGCGGGCGTTTATGCCTCGGTAGATAATACCCGCGGCGTTTGGAAAGCACCTGCCAATTTGAGCCTCAATATGGTTGCCGCGCCAACTGTAAAAATTGACGATGCCGACCAGGAAGATATGAACGTTACCAGCACCGGTAAATCGGTTAATGCCATCAGGGCATTTTCTGGCAAGGGTGTATTGGTTTGGGGCGCACGTACCCTGGCTGGTAATGATAACGAGTGGCGCTACATATCGGTAAGGCGTTTCTTTAACATGGTTGAAGAATCGGTTAAAAATTCAACGCAGCCTTTTGTATTTGAGCCAAATGATGGTAATACCTGGGCTAAGGTGCGTGGTATGATAGCCAACTTTTTAACGCTGCAATGGCGTGCGGGGGCACTACAGGGTGCCAAGCCCGAAGACGCGTTTTTTGTACACGTAGGCCTGGGCGAAACCATGACCTCGCTTGATATACTGGAAGGTCGGCTTATAGTTGAAGTGGGCATGGCTGTGGTACGCCCGGCTGAGTTCATCATTCTGAAGTTCAGTCATAAAATGGTTCAATCTTAATTCGATTAGCAATGGCTTATAAAACACCCGGCGTTTATGTGCAGGAAATTGCACTATTCCCACCATCAGTAGCCCAGGTTGAAACCGCTATACCTGCTTTTATCGGCTTTACGGCATCCGCATTAACGCCCGACGGTAAACCGTTAACAAACATACCTACCCGTATAAAATCATTACTGGAGTTTGAAAGTTTATTTGGCGGGGGATATGTTGCGACAACAATTAAGGTTACGGTTAACCCGGCCAACAACCAGATCCTGGGCGTTGCACCCGATAAGCGTTTTCATTTATATGTATCGCTCAGGCAGTATTTTGATAATGGGGGCGGCCCATGTTATATAGTTTCTGTTGGTGATTATTCGGCTGCGGTAACTGCTACACCGATCTCAAACGGAATAGATACCCTAACCGCCGAAGATGAACCTACACTGATCCTGTTTCCGGATGCGGTTGAATTACTAAGCGCAGGTAATCCCGATCTGACAGCTTTTAGCGGTTTGCAAACTAAAGCATTGAGCTTATGTGCTTCCATGCAGGATAGGTTTTCAATATTAGATGTATTGCAAGGCGATAAAAGGCAGGATCCTACTTATAAGCCGATAGATAATTTCCGCAGTTCGATAGGCATCAATAACCTTAATTATGGTGCGGCCTATTATCCCTGGATCATAACAAGCTATGATGTAAATGTTGATTTCAGGCAGTTGGAGTTTTGGAATAATGCTTCGCCATCTGTTAAGATCACCAACTACGATGGCTTTTCAAAAAGCACTGACGAAAAAGCGCTGGTAACCAACCTGCAAAACGCCGGTAAAGACACCGATAAAGTGATTGGCTTTGTTTTTAGTAACACTGCCGATGCTACAGCATTGAGGTTAACCGGGGTTGACGCCGTTAAAGCAAAACTGGATGGCTTCGCCAACAACATCGCCCAAAATGTAACCCCCGATGTTATGCTAACCAGCTACATGGATCTGTTAGCATCCATAGTTACCGCTGGTAAAAAAGCTAAAGATGCACCGGTAGCTGCCGCTTATGGTAATGATATCGACGCGCTGAGTAAAGATACAAAACTGCAAACCGCCATTATCACGCTCATCGGTTATGAAAAAAATGGCAAGGTAAGCGCCAATATGACTGCTGGCCGCGATGCTTCAACAGTATACAACGCGCTGGATAATACGCTTTGGCTAAATAATACAACCTATGCAGCAGCTGCTGCCAATGGCGATAATTTTACCAAAGATGCAACCGGAGCGCTTTCTATAGTGCAGGCATTGCAAAGTACAGTTGCCACCATATTAACCGGTTTTGGAGGGTTGATAAATGGCGCGTTGTTTTATGAAAACCTGGCCGAGAATGCCTTGTTTTCGGGCAACGTATTTTTCGGAGCTGCTAATTCTGCTGTTTCCCTAAAATTAAGCACCATCCCGCCATCGGGCGCTATAGCCGGGGTTTATACCAATGTTGATGGAACCCGCGGCGTATGGAAAGCTCCTGCCAATGTAAGCCTGAATAACGTAGTTGGCCCTGCTGTAAAAATAGATAACAGCGATCAGGACGATATGAATGTTACCGCTACTGGGAAATCGATCAATGCTATCAGGGCTTTTGCCGGTCGCGGTACTTTGGTTTGGGGCGCGCGTACGCTTACAGGCAACGATAACGAGTGGCGTTATATCCCGGTAAGGCGTTTCTTTATCATGGTTGAAGAATCTGTTAAAAAGGCTACTTATCCTTTCGTGTTTGAAAATAACGACGCCAACACCTGGACAAAAGTTAGGGTGATGATCCAGAACTTTTTAACGCTGCAATGGCGTGCAGGCGCGCTGCAAGGTGCCAAACCCGAAGACGCGTTTTTTGTACACGTTGGCCTTAATGAAACCATGACCGCGCTCGATATTTTGGAGGGCCGCATGATAGTTGAAATAGGCATGGCCGTAGTACGCCCGGCCGAGTTTATCATCCTCCGTTTCTCGCACAAAATGCTGGAGAGTTAATCAATAAATCAAATCAGTTGAATTTCATTTAATAACAAATAAAATGGCAAATTATCCTCTACCCAAATTCCATTTCCAGGTTGACTGGGGTGGCACACGCATTGGTTTTACCGAAGTTACCGGCCTGCAAATTGAAACCGAAGTGGTTGAATACCGCGAAGGCAGCAGCAAGGAATACAATAAGGTAAAAATGCCCGGCATGCGTAAATACGGCAATATCACCCTTAAACGGGGCACCTTTGCCAACGATAATGAGTTTTATGATTGGATGAACACCGTAAAACTAAACCAGATAGAACGCCGCGACCTCACCATCAACCTATTGAATGAAGAGCACCAGCCGGTGGTTACCTGGTCGGTTAAAAACGCCTTCCCGGTTAAGATCCAGTCGGCCGATTTAAAGGCAGATGCCAACGAGGCTGCTATTGAAACTTTGGAGGTTGCACACGAAGGTTTAACCATTAAAAACGGCTAAACATGGCCTTCGACGCTAAATCGGGTTATCCGCCTTTAGGCTTTCACTTTAAAGTGACGTTTACAGGCATTGGCGAGGAAGAGATCGACAGCCGTTTCCAGAACGTATCGGGCCTATCTATGGAGATGGAAACCGAAAGCAGGAAGGAGGGCGGTGAAAACCGTTTTGAACATGCCTTACCGGTACGGGCCAAGTTCCCGGCGCTGGTATTGAAACGCGGGCTGATCACCGAATCGAAACTACTGGTGGATTGGTGTAATAACGTGTTCAATAACTTTATTATCGAACCAAAAGACCTAACCGTTAGCCTGCTTAACGAAGAGCACGACCCGCTTTTAACCTGGAATGTAGTGCAGGCCTGGCCAAAAAAATGGAGCCTGAGCGATTTGAACGCCGAGCAAAACAGCATCGCTATTGAAAGCTTTGAGTTGCAGTACCAGTATTACACCCTTCAAACCTGATGTTATGCCTATCGAGATCAGAGAACTCAACATCCGCGTAAGCGTGAACCAAAGCCCTGCCGAACAGGATTCGAAAGGTGGCAGCGGTGGAGATAAGGGCGGTGGTGGCGGTGCCGGTAAGGATGAGATCATTGCCGAATGCGTGGAGCAGATTTTGGAAATATTGAAAAATAAAAACGAACGCTGATGCCTGATAACGTAACCAAAATGAAGATCGTGGCCTGGTCCGATCCTCAGAACAAAAAGGAGGAAGGCTCCATGTTTGTGCAGGTGAACCCCGAAAGCTACAGCCAGAAGATAGAGATCAAATACTCTGATAAGCAGGCGCAGGGCACATCGGGCAAGCTGCCCAAGTTTTCCAAGATCGAGCCGCAAAAAATGGATTTCGAACTGATGTTTGACCGTACCGGGGTGATCAATGGCGCTACCGCCGGGGAACTGGGGATTGACGAGGATATCGAAAACCTGCAAAAGCTCATTATCGAGTACCAGGGCGATAAGCACCGGCCGCGCTTTGTAAGCATTTATTGGGGAACGCTTCAGTTTGATGGCGCGCTTGAATCGATGGATATCAGCTATAAACTGTTTGATAGCCAGGGCAGGCCGCTGAGGGCTATAGTAAAAGCCGGTTTCATTGGTTCGGTTGAGGATAAGAAGCGGGTAGCTAAAGAGAATGCCCAATCGCCCGATTTGATGAAAGTACGGGTGATTAACGAGGGCGATACCCTGCCGCTGCTCTGCTACGAAATGTATGGCGATTCGAAATATTACATTGAAGTGGCCCGCGTAAATGGCCTTAACGATTTCAGGTATTTAACCACAGGTTCAAAGATCAAGTTTCCACCATTAAATCAATAATAACACCATGGCCGATAGCCGCACCATAGAAACCACCAGGCCCGGTACCGTTGTAACCCCGGTTGTAAAAATTGAGGGTACCGAAATACCGCGTACCATGCAGGTGGAAGCTATTGTGATTGATAAAGGCGTAAACCGCATAGCCGCTGCCAAACTGGTAATTATGGATGGCGATAGCTCGGCCCAAAAGTTTGATGCCAGTAACGGCGATCTGTTTGTGCCAGGAAAAAGCATCGAGATATTGTGCGGTTACCAATCTGATAATTATACGCTTTTTAAAGGCGTGGTGATAAAACACAGCATCAAGCTGCGCAACAGCGGCTCGCAACTGGTAATTGAATGCCGTGATAAAGCCATAGCCATGACCCTGGCCCGCCACAGCAAATACTTTGGCGAAAAGGTGAAGGATAGCGATGCCATCACAACCCTTGCCGGTAACTACAGCGGTTTAACCGCCGATGTAGCCACCATGAACGTAACCACCAGCGATTTGGTGCAATACGAAGCTACCGACTGGGATTTCATCACCGCCCGCGCCGAAGCAAACGGCATGCTGGTTTATACAGATGATAACGCGCTTACCATTAAAGCCCCTGAATTGAGCGGGAGCCCTGTTGTAGAGTTATCATTTGGTGCCACCATGCTGGAGTTGGATGCCGAGATCGATTCCCGGATCCAGTTTCCATCCGTAACCGGCCGCACCTGGAACCCGGCCTCGCAGGAGATTGAAAAGGTTGATGGTAATCCGCCATCAAGCGAGATGAACGGCAACCTGACTGCCGATGACCTGGCAGGTGTGTTTAATGAAAAAGATTTCCACCTGAACCACGGCGGCAAACTTACCCAACCTGAATTACAGGCCTGGGCAACCGGAATGAAGCTGAAACAGGTACTGTCCAAAGTGCGCGGCAGGGTAAAGTTTAAAGGCATCCACACGGTAAAACCCGGCATGATCATTAAGCTGAGCAACCTGAGCGACCGCTTTAACGGCAACGCCTTTGTAAGCCACATTCAGCACCATGTATCTGCAGGTGACTGGCAGCTGGAAGTACAATTTGGATTAGACCCGCAATGGTTTACCGAAAAGTTTGAGACCAGTATTAAACCGGCCTCGGCATTGATCCAGGCGGTACCCGGCTTGCAAATAGGTGTAGTAACCCAACTGGAAAGCGACCCTGATGGCGAATGCCGCATTTTGGTACGCATGCCGGTGATCAGTCCGGACGATCAGGGCATCTGGGCGCGCGTAGCCACTTTAGATGCCGGTAAAGATCGCGGAAGTTTCTTTTTACCCGAGGTTGGCGATGAGGTGGTGGTAGGTTTTTTAAACAGCGACCCGCGCAAACCCGTGGTGCTGGGCATGCTGAACAGCAGCAACAAAACCGCGCCGCTGCAGGCTGCCGATGCCAACAACCAAAAAGGCTTTGTAACCCGCAGCAAAATGAAAATGATTTTTGATGATGATAAAAAATCAGTCACCATCGAAACTCCTGCCGGGAAAAAAATAACGATGGATGAGGATGCCGGGGCGATAGAGTTGAAGGATGAGAATAACAATTCCATCAAAATGAATAGCGATGGTATCACCATTGAAACCCAGGGCAAGCTGGTGCTTAAAGCACAGCAGGATTTTAATGCCGAGGGGATGAATGTAAGCCTGAAAGCCAATACCTCGCTCGCGGCCGAAGGATCGGCAAGTGTGGAAGTAAAATCGAGCGGAACGGCAACGCTTAAAGGCTCAATTGTACAAATAAACTAATTACCAAAAATGGGAGCAGCAGCACGGATAGGCGATATGCACGTATGCCCTATGTTCAACGGCCCTTCGCCCCACGTAGGCGGGCCGGTATTGGGGCCGGGGGTACCAACCGTACTCATAGGTGGCATGCCCGCCGTTTGCGTAGGCGATATGTGCACCTGCGCCGGTCCGCCCGATTCGATCATCATGGGCTCGGCCACAGTGATGATAGGCGGAAAGCCCGCCGTCCGCATGGGTGATAGCACAGCCCACGGCGGATCGATAGTGTTAGGCTGCCCAACAGTAATAATCGGAGGCTGAAGAAAATGGAACCAAAAATAGCTTTTATAGGCAGGGGTTGGAGTTTCCCGCCCAGTTTTGATAACCACGCCGGTAAAGTGGAAATGCTTACCGACGAGGCCGATATCGAGAGCAGCCTCGGCATACTGTTCACCACCCGGCTGGGCGAGCGCGTAATGCAGCCAACCTTTGGCTGCGATTTACAAAACGTAGTTTTTGAGGCCGTGAACCTTACCCTCAAAACCTACATCAAAGATTTGATAGAGACTGCCGTACTGTACTTTGAACCCAGGATAACGCTTAACAGCACCGACGTTGACAGCAGTATGGATAACGAAGGGATCTTGCTTATCAAGCTTAATTACACGGTGCGTACCACCAATTCGCGGTACAACTACGTGTTCCCTTTTTATAAAAATGACCTTACCAGCATCATGACCAACAAATAGAACTAACCATGGCCTGTAACGATAAAAATCCGCTTCAACGTGATGGCTCAAGCCAATCGCAGCGCTTTTTGAAAGCGCTCGATCCTGCCTACGCCCCAATTGAGGAATTGGGCATGGAAGATTGGCTAACGTTCGCGGCCGCTTATGCCGATAAACTTAACTACTACTCGCTTAAAGACAGCGACCACCCTCAAGGCGATTGGAAACCTTTCTTTATCCAGGATAAAAAAGCGCTGCAGGATTTTCTGAAACAGGTTGAAGTAAAAATGCAGAATGCCGATCTGGGCTTTCCCGATCCGAGCATCAAAAGCGATGTAGAGCCGCACCTGGCCCTGTTCATGAGCTTTATCATGCTGCTACAGCACTCTAAAGATGCCTTGAACCAGTTTACCGGCCGCCACCTCGATTTTTATTTTAAGCAGGTGTTGCAACTGCGCAACCGCCCCGAGGTACCCGATAAAGTACACGTAATATTTGAACTGGCCCGTAACCTAACCGGTTTCCTGCTGCCGCAAGGCACCGCGCTTGATGCCGGCAAGGATAAAAGCACTAAGCCAAAGCCTATCGTATTTAAAACAAATAGCGAACTGGCCGTAAACAGTGCCACCATAGCCGCCATGAAAAGTTGGTACAGGGCTGATGCTGACAAGAGGGTTGCCTACGCTGATGTAAGTTTTTCGGCAGATGGTTTGGGTACACCTTTTAAGGATGATGTACCTAAATGGAACCCTTTTGGTAACGCCAGCTGGCCAACGGCTTCGATGGGTTTTGCCTTTGCATCAAAAGTTTTATTGATGAGCGAGGGCGACCGTACCATTGCTTTAACGTTAAACTTTACCGGTCTTGGCGCGCTCAGCGCTTCGGTATTGAGCAACCAGTTTAAGGTGTTTTTAACATCAGAGAAGGATTGGATCCAGGCCGATTTTCCGGTAACCGATGCCTTTAAGGTAAGCGGACAACAACTGGTTATCACCGTAAAGATCCCGGCTAAAGCCAAGGCTATAGTCCCTTATAACCAGGCTATTCATAAAGAAAATTATAAAACGGATTTCCCGGTTATCCGCCTGTTAATGAATGTTAACGGCGATGCTTATTCGGCATATAACGTTTTAAACAAGGCCAAACTGGCTAACGTGAAAATTGACGTTGCTGTAACCGGTATGAAAAACTTATCGGTTGAAAATGATAATGGCAAGGTTGATCCATCCAAACCATTTTTCGCTTTCGGCGCGTTACCTAAAACAGGTTCAACGCTTTATATAGGTAATGCCGAGATCTTTCAAAAGGAATGGACAGAGATCTCGCCCCAAATAGAATGGAAGGGCGTACCTACCGATCTGGCCAAGTACTATACCGCTTATCGCGATAACTTTGTAAATAAATCCTTTACTCCGGCTAAATACGATATCACACTTGATAACTCGGGTAATGCAACTACAACTAATGGTGGTAGTGCTGTTATAACCGGTAAAGACAGCGTTAAGGCAAAAGTTTCTTTTATAAAAGACGGGAGCTGGTCGCCAGCGGGCGAGATCACGGTGCTTGATAATACTTTTAAGCTTCAGCCCAGCGGCGTACAGCAGCCGGTAAATCAGGCCTCTTATTTCATTAACCAATACCTGTATTTTAATGTATCGGGAGCGTTTAACGAAGGCAACGGTGTTCAGGCCGAAAAGGCTTTAATACAGCAGTATGTGCAGCCCATGCAGTTCTTTTTTCCGGTATTAGGCTTTATTGGCTTTCAGCAATTTAGCCAGCCGGTGCAAACGCAAACAGAAAACTTTTCGGCAGGGGTAAAGGATAATTATATCCGCATCAGCCTAAAGCAAGACTTTTTGCACGATGCTTATCCAAAACTATTTGCTGCCGCGATGAGCAACACCGCCCGCACATCGCTGATACCAGAAAAACCTTACACGCCCGAAATAGCGTCCCTTACTGTAGATTATAAAGCATCAGCCTCCAACAAAATTGATGACCTGACAAGCAGCAACGATAATACCGCCCTGCTAAGTGATTATTTAAACCACGGCGTACAGTTTTTTCACGAAACACCCTTTGGTCAATCCGAGCAACATGCCTTTCTTAAAAAACAATATCATGGTTTAATAGATGCCAATATCAGCGGAATGCCTAAAGTGCCTGACCTGGCAGGGTTTTACATTGGCATAGCAGGTATTGAAACAGGTTCGGTAGCGAGCATTCTGTTCCAGGTTGCCGAAGGGAGTGAAGATGCACTAGCACCATCATTTACAGATACCATCCAACCTAAATGGTATTATCTCTCCGGCAACGAGTGGCTGGTTTTGGATAAGAAAAATATCATCAGCGACGATACCAACGATTTTTTACGATCAGGCATTATCAAATTTTTGATCCCCGAAGGTGCTACTACCAATAACACTTTCCTCAACCAAAACCTTACCTGGCTTGGCGTGGAGCTACCGGTTTCGGTAACTATCGATTCGGTTTGTAAATTCATTAACGTACATATCCAGGCCGCCGAGGCTGAGTTTGCAGATAATGACAACGAGCTATCTCACCTGGCAAGCGGGCTACCTGCCGGTACCATTAGCAAACTGGTGGATAGGCTGCCGCAGATCAAATCCATCGCACAGCCCTATGCTTCCTTTGGCGGACTGCTGCCTGAAGATGATGGCGCGTTCCGGTTAAGGGTGAGCGAACGTTTGAGGCATAAACACCGGGCCATCACCATTTGGGATTATGAGCATTTGGTAATGGCACAATTCCCGCAGGTGTTCAGGGTTAAATGCCTTAACCATACGGATGATAGCAGCGAAGTTGCGCCCGGCAGTGTGCGGGTGGTGGCTATTCCTGATATCCGCAACCAGATCAGTTTTGATCCTTTCAAACCACGCGTAAGCAAAAATACCCTGAGCGAGATCACCAAATACCTTTCAGGGCTCAACTCGCAGCATGTTGATCTGCTTACTATCAACCCGGATTATGAGGAAGTGACCCTGTCCTTTAAAGTGAAATTCTATTTCGGGCTGGATGAAAACCTGTACGCGGCGAAGTTGAATACCGATCTGATCAATTACCTGTCGCCCTGGGCTTTTAACCAGAACGCCGATATTGATTTTGGCGGCACGCTGTACAAAAGCGTAATGATCCGCTTTATTGAAGAACTATCTTATGTTGATTATATAGCCGATTTTAAAATGTACTTCACCGCCACCGGGCCTGCAAATCCCGATGTGCTGGAGGCCGGCAATTCGAAAGCCATCCTGGTATCGGCCAAACAACACATTATTGATACCCAAACCGTACCCGTATGCCCATGACAGATCAGTTAACCATACCAAAAGAAATTGATACCAGCCTTGGGCCTGAGTACAATACCCTGCGCACCGAGGGCATGCAGCACATCCGCGACCTGGCCAGCGCCATCTGGACGGATTATAACGTGCACGATCCGGGCATCACCACGCTCGAGATGCTATGCTACGCCCTTACCGATCTTAACTATCGAATCACCTTACCGGTAGAAAACATTGTTGCTGTTGACCATGATAACACGGCCAGCATGCACCAGCAGTTTCTATCGGCCATCAAAATATTACCAACTTACCCGGTTACCCCCGATGATTACCGCCAGCTTTTTGTGCGGATTGATGGTGTGCGCAATGCCTGGATAAAAAAATCGCCGCACAGCATTATCGCCAACTATAAACAGCCGGATGGCAAAGCTTTACTGCGTTATGCAAAAAACGCCGAAGCTGCAAAAACAGGTGAGGAAGTAAAATTCGACCTGAAAGGCATCAATGATATCCTGATAGATTTTGAAGATTTTCCCGAACTGGAAGGCGATGAAATTAAGATCAAAGCCAAACAGGATGGTATCATCAAACAAATAAAATCGGTATATCACTACTTTCGCGAGTTGTGCGAAGACCTTGACCAGGTTAAGGCCGTTGATAAGCAGGAGATAGTGGTTTGTGCCGAGATAGAGCTGCAACCCCAGGCCGATCCGGAAATGATCTGGGCGCAGATCATGTTCAACATCGAACAATATTTAACGCCCGATATTCAATTTTACCTATTGCAGGAACTGTTGGATAAAGGCATGCAACCCGATGAGATATTTGAAGGCCCCGTAATGGATTTTGCTAACCTGCAAGGCATCGATACCCAATTTGCCAAACAGGGTTTTATTATCCCTGCCGAGTTGGCCGCCTCGCAATTACGTACCGAAGTGCGGTTGTCTGATCTGTACCGCATCATTATGGAAATTGATGGCGTGCGATTGGTAAAACGCATCTCGTTCGGTTTCTGCGGATGTACCGCCACGCAAGCCGAGGTGGCCGATAAGATCTACAAATCAAACGAGTGGTTGCTTTGCGTAGCCGCCGGGCATAAGCCGGTGCTTTGTGAAACCAATTCATCCTTCACATTTTACAAAGACGTAGTTCCTATCGAACTAAAACAAAACGAAGCCGATGCCGACCTGGACAAGCTCCGCAAGGATTGGCAGGATAGCGTTGAAGCCAAAAAAATAGTAGACCTGCCCGTACCCGAAGGTGACTACCGCGACATAGGCCACTACGAAACCCTGCAAAACCAGTTCCCCGAAAATTATGGCATCTCGCCGCTGGGGCTATCGGATACCGCCACTACCGAGCAACGCTCACTTGCGCTGCAACTGAAAGCTTACCTATTATTTTACGATCAGGTACTGGCCAACTATTTCGCCCAGCTCTCAAACGCCAGGGTGCTTTTAACAGCCGACGACAGTATCCGCAAAACCTATTTCAGCAATGTGGTGAACAGCGTACGCGATGCCGATAAAATAGTGGAAGGCTACGCCCAATGGCAGCAAATGGTTGATGGCGTGATTACAGAGATTGGTCAGGACAATTATCCCGAAAGGAAAAATAAATTCCTTGATCATTTACTGTCGCGCTTTGCCGAGCAGTTTAACGAGTACGTGTTTTTAATGTACCGCATTTACGGCGAGGATTACCAGCGCAACATCATCAGGCATAAGGTTAAGTTTTTGAAGGATTACGACCAGATGAGTATTTGTCGCGGCGCGGCGATGGACCTGTTCAATACCAAAACTGATGAGCAGCAGCAGGTAAATGTATCGGGCATGGAAAAGCGTATCTCGATGTTGCTGGGTTTCTCTAACTATAAAATGCAGCAATTAAGTGTTGAAGATTATGCCCTGTTTAAATCAGATGCCACGCATTACAACTGGACGATATCGCAATTAGGCATTGTGAAATTTAAAGGCAACGCCAATTACTTAAAAGAGATTGATGCCTATGAAGATCTGGGCCTGGTATCTGTTTTGGCTTGTGATAGGGAAAACTACCGCTTAAGCCCGGGAGTAACGGCCGGCAAATATGTGTACAATATTGCTAACGCGCAAAATACGTTGCTTACCAACAATGATATGGAATTTAGCGCGGCGGCTATTGAAACCGAGATCGGTTACATTATTGATTTTATGGAAAATAGGTTTAAGATGGAGGGCATGTATGTGATTGAAAACATCCTGCTTAGGCCGCCATTTGATTACACCGGCGATGATAAAACGCATCACCAGTTTATGCCCGTTTGCCTTGACCCCAACGGCGAATATTGTAACCCGCTCGATCCCTACTCGTTCCGCATTTGTGTGATACTGCCGGGTTACAGCGTGCGGTTGCGTAATACAGCGTTCCGGGCTTATGCCGAGCGGCTGATCCGCACCGAAACACCGGCCCATATTTTACCGAGGATCTGCTTTATCGGTCACGACCAGATGGTTGATTTTGAAAACCAGTATAAAGATTGGCTTAAAGCTAAACACATAGCGGTAAGTACCGATGCCGCTATGGACCCGGTAGTGAACAGCAAATTCATCGACCTGATAGAAAAACTTTACACCGTTTACCAGCAGGGCCAACTAAGCGATTGCGATGATGATACGCAGGAAACCAACCCTATAATATTGAATAAAACCAGCCTTGGCACCTTGCAGGGCGGCACAAATAATAACAGTTAAAACCTAAATGAAAAAGCCATGCCTCCAGTAACCAACATAAAGCTTACCGATATCACTTTAGAGTATAATTCCTTTGTTGATAGCCAGGTGCTTACCGCCAAGCAGCTAAATGATATTGTAGATTTTTTTGAAGATCAGCAACGCCTTACCCGTACTTGTTTAATAGGGGTAGGCCTGGTATGCGGTTTAAGTTTTAAAGGCGATGCCAATGGCATTACCGTAGGCAAAGGCTGCGGCGTAACTACCGACGGCGACCTGCTGTACCTGCCTGAAACCACCTACACAAACTTCAGGGCTTATGATAATTCGCTCATCAAATATCCGCCTTTTTATCCCTTGGGTACCGATAGCGCGCAGATGGCTTTATGGGAGTTGGTTGCTGCCGATGATAAAGGGGCTTTCCCGGCAGATAGTACCGCGCTTACAGGTTTTAAAGCCAAAGCAGGTAAGGAATTGACCGAAATGTACGGCTTGCTTTACCTCGAATACTACTCTAAAGATCCTGACGCCTGTACCGCGATAGATTGCGATAACCAGGGCCGCAAACAGGTGGCCCGGCCAAAAGTATTGCTGGTTTCGCAAGCGGATATGAACCAGATCATTGAGCAAACAGGTTCGGAAGTTATTTATGATGATATCTACAAAAAGTATTTCAATGCCTATAACTCTTATATAGATGCGCCTGTGTTGGCAGCGCGCCGGGTGTTTTTAAACTCGCAGAATATAGCTACATCTGCAACACTCACCGCCGCCTTTGCTAATACAGCAAAAAGCGGTGCGTTTGTTTTGGTAAACGCCATCCAGGCGTTGTATAACACCTTTAAATTTGTACTCGATCCGCAATCTGTTTATCCTATTAATAGCGTTACAGCTATCATCAGTACATCGCTTAGCCAATCGACGGCACCATTGCAATCGCAATATTTGTATGATTTTTATAAAGACCTGTTAGCTACTTATAACGAACTGAGGGCCTTGCTGGTTGATATTGTTTACCATTGCTGCCCTAATATTTACGCATTCCCTAAACATTTGATGCTAGGCGCTTTAAATATTACTGTAGGTGCCAAGCCAACACCATACCGTCACCGGTTTTATTCGTCGCCGGCAGTGAGTAGCAACCGCGAAAAACTGAACGCTGCGATTAACCTGTTGGATAGGCTGAATATTATGAGCAGCGCTTTCTCGCCATCAGCAGGTGCGGGCGTTAAGATCACCCCATCGGTTGATAACAGTAACCCGGTAGAGGCACGCGCCATTCCTTTTTATTACGGTAGCAAAACCCCGGCCCTCGCACCAAAATGGAGCTATAACCGCTGGTTACAGGGTACAGATAAATTGATATTGGGGTACAATGCTAACTTGTATTCGCCTGCTATTGATTCGGTTGTTAATCCTTTAAGTTATTCGATAGATGGGAACAACTTTTTCAGGATCGAAGGCCATATAGGTAAAACCTATACCGATGCCATGGAGGCCGTTGAAAAGATCAGAACGGAGACTAACCTGCCTTTTGATGTGGTAGCCATACGCCTGGGTACGGTAACGCTTGATGATATTGATATAGATGATTATGCCTGCCAGTTTAACGACCTCGAGGCCACTTTGAGGGCTTTCCAGGCCGAACAGAATTGCCTTTACGGTGATGTGAGCCAGTTTTTTTCGAGCTTTGATACCAAAACAGGCTACACTACCGCCCGCGAGGTGCGCGGCCAGCTTGCCGAACAGCAACTATCATTAGCCAACGAAGGAGATATACCTGCCCGCACCGAAAAAAGAATGGCCAAAGCAGCGGCCGAAACTGCCGGCACCGGCGCACGTGAAAGCGCCCAACAGGAAGTAACCGGCGGATATGTGATCAACAAAAATGCCGAACGTGGAGATAAATATGTGATCAATGGCGGTACCGACGCGGTTGATTTTAACATTATAACCGAAAAGGATACTGTAGGTTATTTCCTGGATATTATACGGAAGCAAGGAAATTCCGTTAGTATCTCCGATTATGTTGCCGCAGCCGGGCAGGCCGTTGATACCTCCAAAACGGGATCGTACGAGCAGGCTATAGCGGTTGATATCCCCATCCGTATGATTGCCGGTACACGGAATATTAGCCAGTGGCTGCCCGATAGGTTGGTGGATATTGACGAAGATACCATAGATAATTTTACCACCCGGCTGGATGACCTCTGCAACGAGGTTAAATCAGCAGCTAAAAGAAGCCGTGATATTTTTGCCAAGGCCGATTATGTGCGCAAAGGCTATGAGGATGATTACGAGCTGCAACTGTGGCGCTTGTCAGAAAACTGCTGTGCCGGCCAGGCATTGGCTGTAATATTAAAAGAAATTGAAGACCGCAAAACAAAGCTGCTGAAACAGCTTACTTTCGCGGCCTATTCGGCCAGTCATACCGGTTTGGAGCATTTGGCCGGAGTGCCTGCCGGCGGCACTTTTGTAATGGTGTACGCGGCAACCGTTGCCACACCTAATCCAACCACGCCGCCAACCAAGGGTTTAGGCGATGAGCGCTTTATTCCGTTAGAAGATGATAAACAGTTTGTTAAAGGTTTTACCAATGATAAGGCTGCCATCGAATACATAGCCAAAAATGTAGCTTATGAGGATATCCCGGATGCTATCAGGTACTACGAAAAGCGTTCGGGCCGTAAATATAACCCAACTATCGAAGCCGAGATCATTAAACAGGCACAACGGGCATCTATGGAACAGGGCAGACAAAGGGCGGTTGCCGCAACCCCCGATGTACCTGCCGATGTGGTATTTGCCGATTTTTGCCTGCCTTACATGTGCTGTTCAGATTGCCCGCCTATAGGCTTCATTATGCCTAAACCGCAGGTGGGCTTGAGCTTGCCTAAAGCGGTAGCATGTTCGGACGAAGGCTTGCTGCAATTTAAAGTGAGTCCGGTTGATGGCATTATCAAAGCTTCGGCTGGGTTTGAGGATACTGTAGTTAGCAAGGATAACATAACTTACTTTGACACTACTAAAGTTAAAGATGGCTCATTTGGCCAGGCCGTTAAGTTTACCGTGAACGAGCAGCCAACAGAATGCACCATCACCGTATTTAAACATCCGGAAGTTAAACCAACCGCCGAGCCAAGCGATACATCAACCTATGCTGTTTACATCCGCTTATCGGCAACCACCAACCAAAAAGATGGTGATTCATTCGCATACACCTGGACAATGCCTGATGGGCAAGTGCATGCCAACCTTACCTCGCCGGATGACACAGCTACCCTGCAATACGATTTTCTGCGTAAAAACTTCCCGGATGGCAAGGTTACGTTCACGTTATCGGCTGTTAACCATGATTGTAGCGATACGCAATCCGTTGATTTTACTGTCGAAATTCCTGAAGAACAGGTATTGCTGCAGCTGGCCAAAAACGAGGTATGTTCAGACGAAGGCAATATCAACTTTACAACAGTACAACCGTTGGATGGCATTGTAACATCAAAAACACTGGATGCCCAGGTTAAATTGCTGGGCAATCAATGGGTGGTTGATCCATCAAAAGGGCCGTTTGACACCAAGATCGGTGATTTTATGGTGAATGATAAACCGATACCCGATTGCATTATCATTATTCATGAGCACCCGGCGGCAAGCTTTGATTATAAAGTATCAATAGATGCTGAAAAGGGAGCCGCAACAGTCGCTTTAAATAATAATACACCCAATGCCGGAAGTTTCAAATTCACATGGTCGTTTGATGATGGTACTACAAGCAACGAGGTAAGTTTGGCCAAAGTATTCGACATGCGTCAGTACCCTCGGGGTCGCAATACAGTAATAACGCTCATTGCTGTAAATGGTAAATATGATAGTTGCCGTGCTGTTTATAACGTAACGGTTGCTTTGCCGCCTACCAGAAGCATACCAATATTTACCCATTTGCCAACAGATACTCCAATAATCAGAGACACAACTATAAGAGATACCACGATAAAAGATATCACTACAAACCCGGATATAACCAAAATTGATCCTACAGTTATCAAAAAAGATCCGGGAACAGACAAATAAGCTAAACAATGGCTAAGGGTAAACATATCATCCATAAGCTGGTACTGAACATTGAAGTGCCGCGGCGTAACACTGCGCAACAGGTGCAGGACGATGCCGTGCGCCACTTTGAGCAGGTGTTAATGAAGCAACTGGAATTATTGCTGGATAAAATGGATGTGCCCAACCATGTGCTGATAGATAAGATAGACCTCGATCTGGGTTCGGGTAAATTAGAAGACGTTTTTGAGCAGCTAACAGCAAGCCTTGCCAAAGTGCTCGATCCGGTTTTGAACCCGTCGATATTGCCTAATACCGAAGAGGAAGAGGCGGAGATCAGGCACCTGGCATTAACCGAAGAGCAAAAAGCTTTTGATGTATTTGTGTACTTTATTACTACCGGTCGTTTACCATGGTATGCCGCAGCTGATACCGATTGGCTGCAACAGGAGGATTTATGGTTTAGTAAGCTATTATCTGTTTTAGCAAGGGAAAGCGTTTTAAGATCAAAGCTAAGTGGCGTTTTTAAAACTTCGGTACTGGCTGTAAACAGGTTGTTTAAGCAATTCAGCATTAGCTCTGTAAAAAAACTGCTTATTGTTTTATTGACAATAGAAGAGCAGCAGGTACAAAAAACGGTTGAATTGATTGTACAGCAAGTACAGTTAAAAATTGCCGGTAAAGGGCAAGAAAGTAATGCGAAAACTAATACGTCATTACCTGAAGATATTGCGATATCAATAAGCCATAACAAAAAGAGCGATGCTAATGAACCTGATTTAGATAGAGGTACATTATTGGCGATAATAGAAAAAATGCTCTTCGCCCTTTATGTGCGCAAAGGTGAGTTTTCTATCATTTCGGAAGAAATGGCAGGAAAGATGGCCACTTTATTAGTGGAATCGTTTAAAATATCCACTCAACCCTCTATATCAAAATTAATTGAAATTGCCGCTACCATTTTAAAGCAGCAGGAACAGCAACCTATCGCACAAAAAAACAAACCAACAGCAACAACCGAAACAGACCCCATACAAAAAGAAGATGAGGGAGGTGTTTATGTTAGCCAGGCCGGTTTGGTGATCCTGCACCCATTTTTAGAATATTTTTTTAAAGATTTTGGCTTGCTGCAGGATAATGATTTTGTGGATCTGCCTGCAAGGCAACTGGCCGTTCACCTGTTGCATTACCTGGGTACGGGTAATACCAACGCCTTTGAGTACGACCTGTATTTCGAGAAGTTTTTATGCCGATGGCCTGCTGATGAACCTTTGGAGCGCGATGTGGAGATTCCGCAACGGATGCTTGACGAGGCAGATAATATGCTGCTTACTGTAATCAAATATTGGAAGGCGTTAAAAAATACCTCGCCCGGTGGTTTGCGCGAAGGCTTCCTGAACCGCAATGGGAAACTGATAGAGGCCGAACAGCCCGCTCGCCTTATAGTTGAGCGGATGGACATGGATATCCTGTTATCAACCCTGCCATGGGGCATGGGTGTGATCAAATTACCCTGGATGGTTGAACCTTTTTACGTGGAATGGCAATGAAAACACCGCAAAAGGCAGCACCCGCCAATACCAAACAAGCGCAGCCCGCAAATCAGCAGGCATCGAAAGATAATTTCTTTTCGGCCACTCACGAGGCTGAGCAGTCTAAAGAATCCCCGTTTTTTGAAGGCAACCGCGTGCAACGCAAAATGACGGTGAACGAACCCGGCGATCATTTTGAAAAACAAGCCGACCAGGTAGCCGATAAGGTTGTTCAGCATATTAATCAACCAAAAACACAGACTAATTCTGCTCCGGGTAATGCTACTGCTGGTGCCACTAATTCCGCACCCGCACCCGCCACTACTCCATCCGTTCAAAAAAAGGATGATAAAAAAGAAGACAAGCAGGAAAAAGAACAAAGCAGCGGCGATAAAGAACTGCAACGCCGCCCCATTTTTGAAAGCGATGGCGACCCCAACGAGGGTAATACATTAAAGCGTAGCAGCCAGGCCGCTGTACCGGATGTATCGCCCCAAACCCAGCAAAAAATTGAAAGCAGCAAAGGTGGCGGCGAGCCACTACCCGCCAACACCCGCGAAGATATGGAAGGGGCTATGGGTACAGATTTGAGTGGGGTGCGGGTGCATAATAATAGCGAAGCGGCGGGCCTGAGTCGTGATTTACAAGCCCAGGCTTTTACGCATGGCAATGATATTTATTTCGATTCGGGCAAGTATGATACACAGAGTACATCCGGGCAACATTTATTGGCGCATGAAGTGGCGCATACGGTGCAGCAGGGTGGTGGAGGCGTAAAAAAGAAAGGTATTATTCAACGGGCAGAAATGGGCGTGGCCGACGGTGGAGGAGCCAAAGTTCATGCGGGAAAAAGCAAGATAGATAAAGATAATAAAACCATAAAGGTTGATAGCATAGAGCTTCCCGGTTATAAATACGATATGATGACCAAAAAAGCCGATTACTCATTTAAATATGTAGCAAGGAGTGATAAGCAACGGGAGATTTGGGAAAAGGCGGCAGCTGTAGATGGAGGATTTAATGATAAGTTTAAAAAACTACAAAAAGAACAAGTGCCGGAGGGCGGGAAGGGCCAGAATAAGGATGTTTATTTTATGGTTTCGAAAACCAATGCGACCGGAGGGGTACTTTTCGGTAGCCCGGATGAGATTCGAACCCGTTCAACCAGGCCCGATTGGCGTCGTGATGGCCGGAAGCATGAGTTTCAGGTAGATCATAAAGCAGAGCTTCAGATGGGTGGTTCCGATACGGATATTGGCAATTTATGGCTTTTATCTCAACCCATCAATGGTTCAACTGGGCCTACCATTCAGGCAAATATAGCAAGAGCTGTAAAGGAAACTTTAAAGGCTGAAGAGGCAAACGATCCCGAGAGTGTAAAGGGGGTGTCGGCAGGTGGAGAAAAAGGAGGGTACGATATTACGGTCGAAAAATTGGTTAAAAAAGGGTCGCCAGATACCGTAGGCGATCAGGACAAATACTCTCTTACAGATATACAGAAAGGCGAGCATCTTAACGGAATGCGTTTTTTGGCCCCAGGCAAAGATGATAAGCTTTTAAAAGCATTTGTAGATACGGAAACAGTACACCTCTTTTTTAGCGAAAGACGCGGCAAGCCTCTTGAAATACCCAAGAAAGGACCGTTTAATAAATATAATATAGTTTCTTTAAGTTATGCTCCCGAAACGGATATTATGCAGGCTGGGGGCAGCGGTGAGATGCAGGTACAACTGTTTAAAAGCAGTAAGGTTGCAAATGAAGAAGTTATTAAAGTTCCCATAAACCCCATACCCGGCATTTATGGAGGTTATGTTTCCAAAGTAAGCATTTTACAGGTACTGAAGCCAAAGCTTAAAGCGCTAAGTCCGGTTGAGTTATCAAATGCCGAATTTAATGATGAGGGTAAACTCGAAGCAAAAGGTAAAGTACACACCACTATCCCGCTTATTGACAAGGCGGATATTGACATCGTTATTGATAGTGACGGTTTAAGCATCAGGAAAGTTTTTAATAGCGGCGAGATCAAATTGCCACCGCCATTTAAAATTATTGATACATCGCTGGGTATTACACTGGGCGATTCGGGATTAACGGTTGATGGTAATCTTAATTTTGAGATCAACAAACTTGGAAAAGGCGAAATTCATGCAAAAGGGGGCTCTTCGGGGGCTTTCGCATTGGGCGGATCATTCGATTTTGATTCAAAAACATTTGATCCCGCACGTATCACAGTTGATTATACAAAGCCCGGTGAAGGGGCCGGCGGCGGGGGATTATCTGCAACCGGCGAAATTGGCATTGGCCCGGGCAAAATAAAAGGAATTAAATCGGCACATATTAATGTTAATTATGCTAATGATGTATTTTCTGCCACGGGCACTGCCGAACCGGATATTAAAGGCGTAAAAAGCGCCGAGATCCATGTTACCTATGGCAATGATCAATTAGTGATAGGCGGCAGCTTTGTACTGGACGAAAACATACCCGGCATTCAAAGCGGCAGCGGCTCGGTTGAGGTTACCCGCGGGCCTGACGAAGTTTATCACGTTAAGGCCAATGGTACAGCAGTACCCAAAATACCTAAGATCAATTCGCAGCTCACCATCGCCTATGATGATGGCGCGCTAACCATCGAGGGCAAAGCATCCTACACTGCCGACAGGGTATCCGGCGAGGTAACTGTAGGCGCAACCAACCGCGCCATATCTGCCGATGGTACGCCATCAGGCCCGGCAGGAGATAAGTTCACCGCTTATGGATCGGGCAAATTAACCCTTAAAGTTACCGATTGGCTGCAGGCTTCGGCCAGCGTTAAAGTAACTCCTGCCGGGGAGATCGAAGTAGTGGGCAGATTAGAGCTACCATCGGCCGTGGATATCTTCCCGCAAAAATCTATCGATAAGCAGCTGTTTAAAGCACCAACTATCGAGATCCCGCTGTTTGCTATCCCGTTGGGGCCGCGTAGCATCGGTGTGGTGGCAACCATTAATGGCGGGCTGGATTTTAAAGCCAGCGTAGGGCCGGGCCAGTTAAAAGATGTTTTCGGCCAAATTCAATTCAATCCTTCTCATCCTGAAGATACCGTGATCTCGGGCGGGGCCAAATTCTCTATTCCGGCCAAGGCAGGCATCCAGTTACATGCCGATCTGGGTGTGGGGCTTAGCATTGGTGTGGCCAGTGTTACCGGCGGCATCGAAGTGCGGGGTGGTTTAGGTTTGGAGGGCGAGGCAAGCGCTGCGGTAGATCTGTCCTGGTCGCCAACCAAAGGGTTTGAATTTAATGCTTTAGGAGAGATAGAGGTACACCCTAAATTCACCTTCGATGTGAATGCCTTGCTGAGGGCTTCCCTTGATTTGGGCTTGTTCGATATCTCCAAAGAATGGCGCAAAAACCTGGCCTCGTTCAGCTACGGACCTGATCTGCAGGTGAAAGTATCGCTGCCTGTTCATTATAAGGATGGCGAACCATTTGATGTTAAAACCGACGATATAAAAGTTACCTATCCGGATATCAATATCCCCGAAATAGCGGGAGGCATAGCCGATAAAGTTAAAGAAGAAATGTTATGAGCAACCAAAGCCAACTAACCGAATTAATAAACCTTGGCGCTATGCACCACCTAAACGGCAATTTTGAAGCTGCCGACCAATACTACGCCAAAGCTGCCGACCTGAACCAGCCAAGCGTAACGCTGCTGAACAACCGCGGGATGCTATTTTATCAGCAAAATAAGTTTAGCGATGCCCATGCGCTTTTTGAGCGGGCCATTGAGATAGACGATCACCATGCCACCGCATGGCTAAACCTTGCCAATACCGAAGTGTTGCTTGGCGCTTATGAAAACGCGTACCATGCCTTTAAGCAAACCATCCAGCTTAAATCAGATCAGTTTGAGGCCTGGGAAGGGCTTGCCAAACTGTATATGATCTCGGCAGATATGGATAGTGCCGAAACCTGCTGGCTGCGGGCCATTGAACTGAACCCCTCAAACCTGAACTTATTAATGGGGTTAGCACATGTTTACCTATCTACCAATAAATATGATGACGCCTTTGAAATGGCAACATATGTATTGTCGGAAAATCCACAAAATGGCAGGGCATTGCAAACCGCGGGACTGGCGCAACTGATGGTGAAAAACTACGCTTCGGCTATAGCTTATCTTAAACAGTATTTAAATCTTTTTCCTGCGGATGTGGTCGTGCGTAACCACCTGGCTGTGGCCTACCTACAAAGTAATGATATAATTGAGGGTGCTGCCGAGTACGAACGCATATTGGAGTACGATCCAGACAATGAGGAAGTGCGCTTAAACACTGGTGTGCTTTGTTTGGGTTTTGACCGTTTTACCGAAGCATTGCTGCATTTTGATCTGCTGCTTGAAAAGCATCCGGATAATAACAAAGGCAAGCTTTATCGGGGCATCGCGTTAGCAAACCTCAGCGAAAAAGCCAAAGCTAAACAGGTATTTGAAGACCTGCTGAACAATGAACCCGGCGAGTGGGCCGCCCATGCCAAAAAACAACTGGATCTGTTGAATAATTTAAACTAACCTATCTCATGAAATCAATCCATACCCGCCAGCCGCTTAACCAGCCGCAAGCCGATAAAGGTGAGAAGCCGTTTTTTAGCGGCAGTCGCGAAAAAGCCAAACAGGATAATGATGCCTTTTTCCAGGCCCGTAAAATTGACGGTAACCAGGATACCGCCCTCGAGCAGGAGGCCGATGCCGTTGCACACAAAGTAACCATGGCGCAGCAGGAGCCTGCCAAATCATCGCAACGGATGGGCCAGATGAGCGTACAGAAAAAAGGCGCGGATGAAGAAAAGGATGCAAAAGCAGGGCAGAAAAAGGAAAAGAAGGACGAAAAGGAAGAAGGCAAACCACAGAAAAAAGACGAGAAGAAGGAAGAGGAAAAGCCTCAGAAAAAAGAAGAAGAAAAGAAAGATAAAGAGCCGCAAAAAAAGGAAGAAGATAAGAAGGATAAGGAAGGCGTGCAGAAAAAAGAAGAAGAGAAAAAGGACAAAGAGCCGCAGAAAAAAGGCGAAGAGGATAAAAAAGACGAAGGCAAGCCGCAGAAGAAAGAGAAAGGCGAGGAAAAAGATGATAAAGCCGCCGCGCAAAAGAAAGAAGAAAAAGGCGGGGGCGTAGAGAAAACAGAAGGAAAACCGGAAGCCCCGGAAGCTAAGTTTGATAGGTTATTGAATGAAAGCAAGGGCGGCGGCAGTCCGCTGCCGGCCAAGGTAAGGGCGCAGTTGGAGCATCAGATGAATGCCAACTTTGAGCAGGTGAAAATTCACACCGGGCAGCAGGCGGTTGAGCTTTGCAACTTATCCAAAGCGCAGGCATTTACGCATGGCAATGATATTTACTTTAATGCCGCCAAGTTTGATCCGGAAAGCACCGCGGGTATGAACTTGCTGGCGCACGAATTAACCCATGTTGTACAGCAAAACGGTCCGCGTAAATAGTTATGGCTACAGATCTTAAACAGATAAAAGCGTTGTTGCAATACACGGCCGGATGCCTCAAAGCGCGGCTGCAGGCCTCGTTGGGTAATGAGGGAGCATTTTTACCGCCGCTGTTGCCGCGTTTGGATCGGGGCGGTAGCGGTATCGAAAAACTCATCAGCGACTATAAATTGGATAGCAACGAGGTGATCATACTGATGCTGGCATTGGCCCCGCACTTACAGGTTGATTTTTTTGATGAGATCATCCAGCCTTTTATGCAGGAATCAGGCGATTTCCAACAATTAGGCGGTGTACGAAGCCGGAACGGGCGTAGTTTTTTACCAACCGGGCAAACCGCGGCTTTTATACTGGCAGGCGATGATATGGAGAAACGATTGGACATCGCGGCCCTGTTCCACCATCAAAGCAACTTTGCCAAACAACATATTTTGTACCTCGAAGATGTGCCGGAAGGAGAGCCCGTATTATCAGGCCGGATAGTATTGCAGCCGGAGTACCTCGAACTCTTGATCAGCGGCACGCAATCCATCCCTAAACTAAGCATGAACTTCCCTGCACAGCATTTGGAAACTACCTATAACTGGGACGACCTGGTGCTTGGAGATATCACCCGTAAACAGATTGCCGAGCTTGAAAACTGGGTAAACTACCAACAGGTTTTAATGACCGATTGGGGCATGGAGCGAAAACTGAAACCGGGTTACCGCGCACTGTTCCACGGTCCGCCGGGAACGGGTAAAACGCTTACCGCATCGTTATTGGGCAAGTACACTGGCAAACATGTGTTCAGGATCGACCTATCTATGATCGTATCCAAATTCATCGGCGAAACCGAAAAAAATCTATCCAAACTATTCGAAAAAGCCGATAACAAAAACTGGATCCTGTTTTTTGATGAGGCCGACGCGCTTTTTGGTAAACGCACCAACGTAAAAGATGCCCACGATAAATACGCCAACCAGGAGGCATCATACCTGCTGCAACGTGTTGAACAGCATAACGGCCTGGTAATATTGGCCACCAACTTTAAAAATAACATTGATGAGGCCTTTATGCGCCGCTTTCAATCGGTTATCCATTTCCCGCTCCCCAATGCCGAGGAACGGTACACCATCTGGCAAAAAACATTTCCTCCTAAAGCTAACCTTAACGGGCATATTAACCTGGAGCAAATTTCGCGTAAGTATGAACTGAGCGGTTCGGGTATTTTAAACGTAGTGCAGTTTGCCTGCCTGCAAATGCTGGCTCGCAAAGAAGCCCGGATCTCGAACGAGTTGATCTTAGAAGGGATCGAGCGGGAATATACTAAAGAGAATAGGGTTTGGTAGCGATTTTTTTCAATGTCATTGCGAACGCAGCGTGGCAACCGCACGTAAGCATAGCCACCCTGTATAGCATGCGATTGCCACGTCGCCCTCGCGCGCTGGCCCTCGCCTGCTCCTCGCAATGACATGATCTTTTATACGCGCTGTAAAAATAATGTTACAGCAATCCCATCAAAAAGGTAATCCATACAATAAAAACCGTAAAACGTACATTGATTACCGCAATGGTGATAGATAGTTTTATTAAAACTGATGTATTCCTTTTCGCTATAGCCGCTGCAAAATTGGCTTCCAAATAAATAAGGCTGATTTGACCAAAAATGAATAAATTTACTGATCAAAACCTGTCATAGTTCCGCTGCATTTACCCGGGATGGCAGGGTTATGTTATTGTTTATAATTGTCTTTATTACAATAAAATACGCTGTACATGTTTAAATATATAACGTTATGTTTTATTGTTGTTTTTTTTGCATCCGGAGCGCTGGGGCAAAAAAAGATGGACGTTGCTACCATTAAACTCAATCTAAATAACTTAAAAAATAAGGCCGATACCAATGCCATTAAACTCCAGGTACAGCTTGGGAGTTACTACCTCAATAAAATAGGCGATCATAAAGAAGCGTTGGATAGCGGCATCACTGCTTTCAATAAAGCTATCCAGATGAGCATGGCTATCCGCTCAGCAAAATGGCTTAACGAGGCCTTAATGCTTAAAGGCGCGGCCTATATCAAACAAACCGATCTGAAACAGGGTCAAGCCACCTTTATGCAGGTAATAAATTATTACCGTAAAACCGGTGATAAATATGCCGAAAGCAAGATCTGGGCGCGTTTGGGCGATAATATTTCAGTAGATATTAAGGGCGCGATACCTGATAAAATGAATGCGTACGAACAGGCGCGTACACTATTTAAACAAACCGGCAACAAGCTTGAAGAAGCGGATATGATCAGGAGTGTTGCCGATATTCACCTCTACCTAAAAAAATTAGACCTGGCCGACGAGGAACTAAACAAGGCTTTAAAGCAATATAAATCCGTCGGCTATAAAAAACTGGCTACCACTTTTAACTCCCTTGCCGAGGTAAGCAAGCAAAAGGTTGATCTGCATAAAGAGCTTTATTACAGGCTTGAAGTAATTAAAAGCATGAATGAAACGGCGGATACCGCCCTGGCCGATTTTTATTACGCGAAAGTTGCCCTGGTTTATGCCGATCTGGACAAGTATGACCAAAGCCTTGTTTACATCCTTAAATCGGCCGAGATATTGCAGCAGCGCAAGCAGTACGAGGATTTTTACGGCTATTTAAGCCTCATTATTTACGATTACATTACCGCTAAACGCCCTAAAGAGGCGCTGGCTTACCTCACAAAGGCAGTTAAAGATGTGCCTCCTGCCATCCTTGCCCAAAAGGTTGATATGTACGAAGCCTTCGGTAATATTTATGTAGCCCTAAAGGATTACCCTAAGGCCGAGCAGTATTATCTGGATATGATGAGAGTGTACAAGATCACCAACTTTAACAAGGATTTTTACACAACCAACGAGCAAATGGTGACCGATTTTGTTCACTATAACGAAACCATGGCAGGTTTTTACCTGCTTACAGGTCAGTTTAAAAAGGCGGGCCTTTACACCAGCGAGATCCTGAAGCTGAGAGCTGATGCTATCAGGCCTATCACGCTTACCAAAATTCATCACATGCAGTTCCGGGTGGATTCGGCGGCGGGTAACTACGTGTCTGCCATAAAACATTTCGAGATCCATAAAAAGATCAACGATTCGCTGTTCAGCGCCATCAAAGCAAAGCAGATAGCAGAGTTGGATATAAAAAATAAAACGTTGGAAAGTGCACAGTCGATAAAATTACTGCGCAGCCAAAGCAAAAACCAGCGTGCCGAGTTGGCGCGGGTTAACATGCAGCGCAACATTACCTTTGCAGGTGTTGCCATGCTTATTATTGTAGCAGGCTTTGCATTTAATGGTTACCGGCATAAACAACGTAGCAATCAGCAGTTACAGCTAAAACAGGCTGAGATCAACGCGCAAAATACATCGTTACAGAAACTTGTTCACGAAAAAGATAACCTGCTTGATGAAAAGGATTGGCTGCTGAAAGAGGTTCATCACCGGGTAAAAAACAACCTGCAAATTGTGATGAGTCTGCTCAATACGCAATCGGCATTTTTAAAAAATAATGCGGCCCTTGCTGCCATTCGCGAAAGCCAGAACAGGGTGCAGGCCATTGCGCTTATCCACCAAAAATTGTACAGTAACTCGGGGGTGGCCTATATTGATATGCCGGTATATATTAATGAATTGATCAATTACCTGGCCGATTGTTATAACCCTGCCGAACGGGGAATCCGTTTTGAGCAAATGATACAGCCTATAAGACTTGATGTGGCGCAGGCTGTTCCCGTTGGCCTTATTTTAAACGAGGCTATCACCAATGCCATAAAATACGCCTTCTCCCACAGTAGGGGCGAAATAAAGGTGAACCTTCAACTGGCCGAAGAAACCATCATACTAACCATTGCCGATAATGGCAAAGGCCTGCCTGCTGATTTTGATATAAAACAAGCCCATTCATTAGGCATGGAAATGATGAAGGCCCTGAGTAAGCAGCTTGGCGGCTATTTTAAAATTGAAAGTTGCGGCGGTGCCACTATTACAGTTGAGTTTAGGGCCGAGAAAATATTGAGTAAATTAGATACAAAAACATATATAGCTAACTGATACTATGAGCAGAAAAATATTAATAGTTGAGGATGAATCGCTCGTAGCGTACGACCTGAAATTAATATTGACGCGCGCCGGATACCGTGTTTGTGGCATCGCCGATTCGGTGCCCGAAGCATTGGAAATTATTGAAGAGCAAAAGCCCGAAATGGTATTGCTTGATATTTTTTTAAAAGGAAATTTAAACGGCATTGACCTTGCCGCTACACTTACATCAAAAAATATAGCGTTTGTTTATTTGTCGGCCAATTTCCAGGAAAGCATCCTTGAAAAGGCTAAGGCAACTCAACCTTACGGCTTTTTGGTTAAACCGTTTCGGGAAAAGGAATTGCTGATCACGCTGGATGTGGCTTTTTATCGTCACCAAAACAGCATCGAATCGCGGTTACGTCGGGAGCAGGCTTTGGAGCAGGTATTTAAAAATATTGTAGCCGAGCCGATAACCTGGAAGCAGAAATTGCTCAAGATCTCTACAAGTTTACAACCCCATGTTCCGTTTGATTACTTAACTATCATAGTAAAAACCTCGGTAGGTTTCTCTGACGAGGCCATTTCTTTTCTGCGTACCGGTTTTGATGAATACCAGGTAATTGGAACGGACGAGTTTTTGAACGTAACCAAAGTTAACAAGGCCCAATTAAAACAATTGCAGGCCGATAGTCCGCTGGTTACTAAAACCAGTTTTTATAATGGAGCAGGCTTTGTAAAAATGCAATCGCAGTTTCCGGTTAAAAAGTTGATTGCGCAATCGTTTAATATGCAATCGTTTTTGGGCTTGCCTTTAAGCACTTCAACCGGGGATAACATATCGTTCTCGTTTTACAGTCGCAAAGCTGATTGCTATGCTAATGATCATGTGGTACTGTTAGATAGATTGCACCGATCGTTACTGAGTGTTATTGAAGAGATAATGCCGGTAGATCATGGCGAAATTGAAGCAGCTAAAAACGATAAATATACCGGCAAAGAACTAAGCGAAAAGAGTAAAGCGGCAGGTTTTCAGGGCATCATCGGTAAAAGCCACCAGATGCTTACCGTGCTTGACCATATCGGCATAGTAGCCCCGCTTGATACCTCGGTGCTTGTTTTGGGTGAGAGCGGTACCGGTAAGGAGCGGATTGCTAAAAGTATTCATTACCTATCGCCCCGTAAAAACAAACCACTTGTAGTAGTTAACTGCGCGTCGATGCCTGCTACCCTTATAGAATCCGAACTGTTTGGACATGAAAAAGGTGCTTTTACGGGCGCTATCGAAAAGCGTACAGGTAAGTTTGAACTGGCCGATGGCGGAACCATTTTTTTAGATGAGATAGGCGAGATGCCCGCCGAGTTGCAGGTTAAACTACTGCGCGTTTTGCAGGAGCAGGAGATTGAACGTATTGGAGGTAAAGGGCCTATTAAAATTGATGTGCGCATTGTAGCTGCAACCAACCGCAACCTCGAAAAAGAAGTTGAAGAAGGTCGTTTTAGGTTGGACTTATATTACCGATTATTTGTATTTCCGATCATTATACCGCCACTACGCGAGCGTAAGGATGATATACCTGTATTAACCAGCCATTTTTTGGAGCGATACGCGCAAAAAAGTGGTAAAAAGATCACCGATGTATCACCCGATGTAATGTCGCAGTTGCTTGAGTATCATTGGCCGGGTAACGTGCGCGAGCTGGAACATTTTATTGAACGGAGCGTGTTGCTTACCGATGGCCCTGTTATAAAACATGCGTATCTGCCTAAGTTTCAAAATAAAAAAGAAAGCCCTGTATTTGCAGAGGTTAAGAATGATAGGTTAAAAACCATTGATGAGCACGCCCGCGAACACATCCTTGAGGTGTTGAAACGCTGTAACGGAAAGATAAGTGGCAAGGATGGCGCTGCATCCAAGCTGGGTTTGCCGCCATCTACACTGCATTCAAAAATGCAAAAATTGGGGATCAAGAAGTGGGAGTAGAGAGGTATGAGTCTGAAAGATTTTAATTGATAAAGACGTCATTGCGAGGTACGAAGCAATCGTACAGAAGCAGAGGGGCCATGCAAATAAGCCCTGTAAAGTTCGCGATTGCTTCGTGCCTCGCAATGACGGTAGTTTATTAACTTTAACATCAACACCCTCTCATTTTGATAATATCACCATCTCAAAATGATAGCCCTTCAATCGCTAACCTCACAAGCAAAAAGCAATTTATAACCAATACAGCGCAATAGGCGCGTTTTTCCCATCTTTTGGCACAAACTTAGCCAATCATGAACTTTATCATCAAATAAAGATCATGGAATCGTTTTATAACATACTTGAAATTACCGCTTTAATAGCAGTGGTGATCATTCCGCTGGCTGGCCCTAAAAAGAAAAAAGCATCTCCTAAAACAGAAATAAGCGCGCTCGCAGTTAATGAAGATGGCTACCTGGAGCATTTTAAAATCACTCCGGAATATCACCACACGGTTGAATAAGATCAAAATATCTTGTTTTGAAAATAGAAGCCTTTCATTTTGATAGGCTTTTTTTGTACCCGTAAATTCCGGATAAACATAAAATCTTCATTTACATGGCCTAAACCTATAAATGGCATGGGCATGCCACAATGGGCATCCTTTTGGCATTGGGGTATGTACAGTTATTCAACAGATCTGTGCTGGTAGCTGAAATAAACATTTAAAATGGAAGATGAACGAATTATTGTGAGACCGGCCATCCCTGCTGATGTGGTGTTTGCCGATGAGATCATCAAAGAAATGGAAAGCTCGGCCATAGCCCGTGGATCGGGGATCTCGAAACGGTCGGCAGCTTCGGTAATAGAAAAGATAGACGAAGGCAAAGCCATCGTAGCCGTAACCGAAACCGGCGAATGGGTAGGTTTCTCCTACATCGAAACCTGGGATAACGGCGAGTTTGTATCCAACAGCGGCCTGATCGTATCACCAAAGCACCGTAACCAGGGTGTAGCTTCCGAGATCAAGGATAGTATTTTTAATCTATCGCGCAGCAAATATCCAACGGCAAAGATCTTCAGCATTACATCAGGTCTGGCTATTATGAAAATGAACAGCCGCCTGGGTTTCGAGCCGGTAACGTATTCAGAAGTAGCGCGTGAAACCCGTTTTTGGGATGCCTGCAAAAGCTGCGTGAATTACGATGTACTGCAAAATAAAAACCGTTGCAATTGCCTGTGTACTGCCATGTTGTTCGATCCTCAATTAAACTAACCTGTTATGATAAAAACATTGAACGAGCAGCAACCGGCTGCCACACTGAATGTACCATCACTGCCTTTAAACCCTCATTTTTTTAGCGAGAGCGTTGTTTTGTTGCAGCACATGATCAAAACGCAATCATTTAGCGGTGATGAGGCTGCTGTTGCCGATATCATTCATCAATATTTGTACGGATACTCGGTTAAGGTAAAACGCAAAGGAAATAATATCTGGTGCTTTAATAAATACTACGATGAAACTAAACCGACAATACTGCTTAACTCTCATATGGATACGGTTATGCCAAACGAGGGTTACACCAAAGACCCACTTTGCCCCGAAATAACCGATGGTAAACTGTATGGCTTAGGCAGTAATGACGCGGGCGGTTGCGTAGTATCACTGATAGCATCGTTCCTGCATTTTTATAGTTACCATGGCCTTGGCTTTAACCTTTGCCTGTCCATTACCGCCGAAGAGGAAAACTCGGGTGAGAACGGCATCAAATCCATCTTACCTCTATTAGGAAAACTCGAATTGGCCATAGTAGGCGAACCAACCCTACTACAAATGGCTATTGCCGAAAAAGGTAACCTGGTACTTGATTGCATCAGCAACGGCAGGCCGGGCCATGCCGCGCGTGAGGAAGGCGACAACGCCATCCACAAGTGCCTGCGCGATTTGGAATGGTTTAGCCTTTACCAGTTTCCGCAGCAATTGAAAGGATTGTCGCCCGTAAAAATGACGGTTACCACCATCAAAGCCGGTACGCAGCACAATATAACACCCGGCCGATGCGAGTTTACGGTTGATATAAGGCATGATGATACGTTTTCGCAAAAAGAGATAGTAGATATTATTAGGCGTAATGTATCCTGCCAGGTAACTCCTCGTCCCGGTTCGTTAGGGGCATCATCGGTACCGCTTGATCACCCTATTGTAAAAGCGGGTTTGGCGGTTGGTTGTAAAACCTATGTATCGCCTACCACTTCAGATCAGGCCTGGTTATCCATCCCCTCGATTAAAATTGGCCCCGGCGATTCGGCCCGTTCGCACTCCTGCGATGAGTTTATTTACCTTGAAGAAATAAAAAAGGGGATCCATTTATATGTGAGGTTGCTTGAAACGCTTCCGCTGGTACTCATCAATAATCCTAATAAATACAAAAATGAAACCAGGCATATTAATAATTGATGACGAAATAAAGCTGAGCGAGCTGATGGCGCGCATATTAACGCTGGAAGGTTATAATGTGATCCAGTCGCCAAATGCAAAAGCTGGTTTAAAGGTTATTGAGCGGGAAGATGTGAGGGTTGTTTTAAGTGATGTAAAGCTGCCCGATGCCAACGGTGTTGAGCTGGTGCAACGTATTAAACAGATAAAGCCCTATATCGAGGTGATCAACCTAACGGCTTTCGGCACTATAAGCGATGGGGTGTTGGCCATTAAAAACGGGGCATTTGATTATTTGACCAAGGGCGATGATAACGATAAAATACTGCCGCTGGTAAGTAAGGCCTTAGAGAAAGCCAACCTGCAATACCACATTAACCGGGTGCAGGATGAGGCGGAAACCCAACATGGGTTCCCGATAGTTTTAGGCCAGTCGCCGGCGATATTGGAAGCAGTGGAACTTGCCAAAAAAGTAGCCGGCACTGATGCCACCGTTTTACTTTTAGGCGAAACGGGTACAGGCAAAGAAGTATTTGCCGAAGCTATCCATTACGAAAGTCAGCGGAAAGACAAGCCTTTTGTGGCCGTTAACTGTAGTGCCTTTAGCAAAGAGCTATTGGAAAGCGAGCTGTTTGGCTACAAAGCAGGTGCTTTTACGGGTGCCATAAAGGATAAAAAAGGCCTGTTTGAGGAAGCCAACGGTGGTACCATTTTTTTGGATGAGTTAGGCGAGATGAGCCACGATTTGCAAGCCAAATTGCTGCGGGTGCTTGAAAATGGCACATTTATAAAAATTGGCGAAACCAAAATGGTAAAGGTGAATGTACGATTGATAGCCGCTACCAACCGCGATTTGCAAAAAGAATCGGAAGAGGGGCATTTCAGGCTCGATCTGTTTTATCGCCTTTCGGGGTTTTCTATCCTGTTGCCGCCTTTGCGGGATAGGATAGGGGATATAGAGGTGCTGGCCCGGCATTTTATCAAATTATACTCCGCCAAAGTGAAAAAGAAGCAGCCTGATGTTGATCCCAATTTTTTCAAGTTACTCAATCAGCATAAATGGAACGGTAACATCCGGGAGCTTAAAAATGTAATAGAGCGGGTTATTATTTTGATGGATGAACCGGTACTTACCCCCAAATTACTTCCTAATGAATTTCATAACGGCGGCTATTATGACCTGGTAGCGCTTGATCTGGATAGTGTGGAGCGACATCACATTCGCCGGATACTGAAGTATGTTAAAGGCAACAAATCTGAAGCGGCAAGGGTGTTGGGGATTGGATTGGCTACCTTATACCGTAAGATTGAGGAGTATCATATTTTGATGAATTGATCGCCACGAATTATTCCTCTTTGTCATCCTGAGGAACGAAGTATGACAAACGTTTTTTTAAATTATGGATCAGCCCCGCTGAGTTTTGCGAAACTTAGCGGGGCTGATTTTTTTGTAAATATTTTACGGTTCAAACGCTGCCGCAAGCGTGTCGCTTGTGGCCCGCGTTTAGGTCTACAACACGGCGGTTCGCTTGCACAGCTTAGTATATTGGCCACAAGCGACACGCTTGCGGCAGCGTTAGTTTAGATCTGCAACGTAGCTGTTCGCTCGTACAGCTTAGCATGATGGCCACAAGCGAGACGCTTGCGGCAGCGTTCCAATACCAGGACTTTATCAACACATCACCTTGATAAAACTACCCTCTCAAAATGAAATGGAATCCTCGCTCGTCTTCCATTAAAAAATAAATCAAAAACAATTAAAGTATTGATAATCAAATTAATCAAAAAGTATAGCCGTCGCTTGGTATAGCAATTGGCATGTGTGCCATAATTAACGCAGGCAGGTGCAAATAAACTAAACACTGCAACCGTACCTGCCGCGGGCAACTCATATCATATTCAAAATGAAAAAACTTCTCTTATTCGTAGCTTTAGGCCTTACACTACTTTTAGCCTACGCACAGGCAAACGCCGCCTCTTTAACCGACACCGTCGCTGTTAAAGACACCGTAAAAGCTAAACCCGAGCCATTTGCCTTTGGCGATTTTACCTGGCTTAACGGCAACGACCGCCGCCACAAAGCCCTTTTAGATACCAAATACTTTACCGGCCGTTTTTTATTGGATTTTAACTACACCGCCTCAAACCATAACCCTGTAGACCATACCGTAGTAGGTTCAACCGCCCTGGCCCGCGACCATGAGTTCGAGATCTCGACCGTAGCCCTCGGTGGCGATTTTCACTACGATAACGTGCGTGCCAGCGTGCTTACGCAGTTTGGCACCCGATCGACGGTAGTTCCACGTAACGATTTCAGCGTTACCCGCGGCCAGTTTGATCTTTCAACAGCTTACCGCTACCTGAGCGAGGCCAATGCCGGTTACCATTTCGATGTACTGAATGGTATCAATGTTGATGCCGGTATCTTCATGTCGTATGTTGGTTTGTTCTCTTACTATAATGCCGAGAACTGGGCTTACCAACCTTCATTTACAAGCGACAATACACCGTGGTTTTTTAACGGTGTCAGGATCCAGATCTTTGTATCTGACAAGTTAAAAATCGAGCCTTGGATCATTAACGGCTGGCAATCATATGGTATGTTCAACAGTCGCCCGGGCATTGGTGGCCAGATTCTGTGGAGGCCCAAAGAGTGGTTACAATTGTTAACCAATAACTACTACGGAGCGGATACACAGGATAAGCCCGGTCGTAAACGTTTCCATACCGATAACAGCCTGGAACTGCGTTACTTCAAAAACAAAAACAGTTTTGTAAACAGCATGGCCTTCTCCCTAACCGGCGACCTTGGCTACGAAAAAGGCGACGGCGTAAACGGCTTTAAATCTGATCCGGTTAAAGGTCCTGCCCAATACTTTGCCAGTGCCATGTTTTACCATCGTATGGTAATGGCTAAAGGTCACCTGGGTTGGACAGTTGGTGGTGGCGTAATGAATAACCCTGGTCGTTACCTGGTGCTTTACCCAACGGGTGATGCAAACCCAATCCCGGCTGTAGGCACAGGTGCTATCGGTACACATCCGTTTTCGGCTAACCCTGGCGATAAATTCCATGCTTATGATTATTCAACCACTGTGGATCTGATGCCAAACGATTACTTAACCTTCAGGATGGAAGTAGTACATCGCCATGCCGATGTACCTTACTTTGCAGGCCACGGTGGTGTTACCTCGCCAGATGGTTATAATACCACACCGCTTGGTGGAACTAATTTTACACCTGATCTGGTAAACTCTGAAACGAGATTTATAGCTGCTTTGCTGGTTAGGTTTTAATTGCATGTAGTATAGTCTACTCACCCGGTCTACGCTTCGCTGGACCACCCTCTCTACGGCAAGCCGTAAAGAGGGTAGGGAAAGCAAAAAACTAAAAATCCCCTCTTTACGCGCAGCGTAGAGAGGGGTGACAAGCGCAGCGATGTCGGGGTGAGTAAATATACAAGCGATACAAACGCATTTTCAAACCGCGATAATCTACTCTGTTTTGATTGTACAGATAGGTTTAGTAAAGGTTGGAGGCCGGGTTTTGCCGCCCGGCTTTTTTATGCCCTTAATTTTAATAATATATAGTAAACAACATGAAAAATGTAATGAAGATGATCGTCATTTTGATGATGATCGGCACACAGGTAAATAGCCTGATGGCACAAAGTAATAGCACCGGTATCTACCTTACCTTACAGGATTATAAGATGGGTAAATTAGCTTACGCCGACGCCAATAATTTAAAGCTTAACGAGTTTTTAGGTGGAAGTCATATCAACCTCAAAAGCGAAGGTAAAAAGGTAAGGCTGGCTAAAGCAGAGACCTTTGGTTATCGTTTTAATGGCGTTGATTACAGGTTTTACCACAACCAGGCCTACCAGGTATTGGATACAGCCGGTTTTATACTTTACAGCCATGCGCAGTTGATGCCACAAGGTAAGGGCTATGTAACCGCAACCATGTATTTTTTCAGCGTAAATCAATCCGCGCCGGTTACGGAGTTGACCATTGCCAACATCAATAAAAGCTTCGCTACGCAAACTGAATTTAGGTACAGCATCGAGAATTATTTCCATAACGATGCCAGCCTTGCTACTTATGATAAGCTTAATAAACAGTATGAAATTAAGTACTTGTATTTTGAGCACCAGCACAATGCTGCCACACAACACGCGTCATTGTAACTCCATAAAATTTAGGTTGAAACGCCGGACAGGTCGGATTCCGGAGTAAAATAAAAGTCCCGGCGCGAGGCCGGGCTTTTGTTTCTTTATATGGTGCTCAAGGCTTGTTCCAGATCGGCAATTAAATATTGCGGATCTTCCAGGCCGATGTACATCCTGATCAATTGATGGCGCTGGTCGTGTTGATTGTATTGATCTACTTTGATGGAGGCGATCGCGGGTACCGCAAGGCTTTCATGCCCTCCCCATGATACTGCCAGCAAAATGTGTTTTAGGCTATTACAAAACGTTTCGATCTTTTCGAACGAACTATCTTTCAAAGTGATGCTGAACAATCCACCGCAGCCTTGCATTTGTTCGCGCGCTAATTCGGCTTGTTTAAAATCAGCGCTAAATGGCCAGATCACTTGTTGTACTTTATCATGATTTGCAAGCCATTGGGTTATGGTTTTGGTGCTTTCAAAGCTTCGCTGCAAACGCAGCGGAAGCGTACGGAGGCCACGCAACAGTAGCCATGCCGCCGGAGGCGAAAGCGCAGGGCCAATGTTCATAAACTCATGCTCAAAAATGTGTTTAAGCATCGCTTTACTGCCGGTAAGTACACCCGCTACCACATCCGAATGACCACCGATATATTTTGTTGCCGATTGCGCCACCAGGTCGACCCCCAAAGCTATAGGTTGTTGAAAAAGCGGACTGCAATAGCTATTATCAATTATTGTTGTTATGTTTTTTGAACGTGCCAATGCGGTTACTCTTTTTATATCCTGCAGGTCATAGCAAAAGGTATTCGGGCTTTCGAGGTAGATGAGGCGGGTTTGAGGTTGAATGGCTGCTTCAAAGTTTTCAAAAACTGTTCCGTCAACAAAGGTAGTGGTAATACCAAATTTAGGCAGCAGATCTTGAAAAAGCTTGATGGTCCAGCTGTAAATGTTATCAACTGCGATGATATGATCGCCCGATTTCAACAACGATAGAATAGGGATGCTGATGGCACTTATCCCACTACTAAACAATAGGGCATCCTCGGCACCATCAAGGGCAGCCAGCTTTTTGCGTAAAATATTAAGCGTAGGGTTTTGCCCGCGCGAGTACAGGTTGCCTTCAAACTCATCGCTCATGGCGGCCCTTAGCCCGGCAACATCTCTAAAACTGAAGTTGCTGCTCTGCATAATTGGCGGCGAAACCGCGTTGAAGTACTGATCTCTCTCTTCCCCCAGTTCATTTAATATAAATGAAATATCCATAATTAAGGCGTAGTATAAGGTTGTTGGCTGCGTTTAGTAATAAAGTAAATTATAAGACCCGCTATAAAGGCCAAAATGCAAATTAAGGCGGCCTGCGGGTTTTCGATAAAAATGCTGATGGTTACAAACCAATAGGTAGTTATAAATATGATAGGGATAAGCGGATACCACTTCATACTATAAATACCGGTATCATTTAAATGTTTGGTTTTTCGGCGTAAAATAAAAATGCTTACCGCGGCTGTTGATAGTCCTATCGTATCAAAAAACATTACATAACTCAATATTTTTTGAAACGATCCGGCAAAGAACAATATCACCAATACTGCGCCCACAAAAAAGGTAAGTCCAAATTCCTGTACCTGTGTTTGGCTGTTAACACGCTTAAACCTGGCCGGTAGTATCCCATCTTCGGCCATGGCGTAATACACCCTCGGGTTTGCCATAATATTCACATTCACAAAAGCCAATACCGATACAAACATCAGCAACGATACTATTTTATAACCCGCTGTACCAAACAGTACACCCGCCAGCGTGGCTGCCAGTGTTGTTTTATGCTGCAAACCGCTGATGCCTAAAATAGAATAGTAAGCAAAATTGATAAGCATATATAGTGATATAACGGTAGCTATCCCAAAAAAGATGGCTTTTGGTATGTTAACCTTTGCGTTTATAATATCACCACCAAAATTGATGGTTTGTTGGTAGCCCCCATAGGTAAAAAATACAGCTACGAGGCTTAAACCAAACGCACTGATGCCGTTATTATTATGATATTCTATCACTTTACCGGCCTGTGCTATACTGCCTTTAAACACCGCGGCACATAAAATAAGTATCATACCTATTTTAAAAAGCGTAAGTACATTTTGCGTGCGGGCGCTCATTTTAATGCCCAGGTAATTGATCACATACAATATCAGCACCGAACCGATGGTCATGATTTTTACCCCTACATCATTTTGCAAACTTTGCGGCATAATAACCGGATTAATATACTCGGCCCCGATCAATGCTACGGCTGCTACAGACGCGGCGTTGCTTATCACTAATACCCAATTGATCATAAAAGCAAAAGCAGGATGAAAACAGAAAGAAAAAACTTTATAAAAACCGCCTGTGGTAGGGTAGCGGGCACCAATTTCGGCAAAGGTAAGCGCGCCACAAAGGCTCACCGCGCCGCCAAGCAGCCAAGCCCCGAAGTATAAATAGGGATTGCTGGATGTTTTGGCTACCTCGGCAGGAGCGGCGAATATGCCCATGCCTATAACCAGACTTACAACAATCATTGAAAGATCAAAACGGGTAAGTTTGGGCGTTATGCTCATGTAGTTTCAAAATACCAATTAATCAGGGTAAACACGAAGATAAATTTAACATTTAAATAAGCAGCAATTAACGGTGTAGATAATTTACGTGCGAAAATCACTTGTAGAAACTTTGTAGGGGTAGGCCTAATTGATAATTATCTTGATTTGTAACAATTAAAAGGTATTTTGCTCAAAATATTAGGTAAAAGATATCTTTGACCTTGTAATATCCTATAATTGGGCCTATTGTATCCTGCCTGGCCTCTGTTTACGGTAAAAACACATAAAACCATAAAGTTTTAACCATTTTGAGGGCGGATTTGGCGGGAATAAAAAACACAATAAGCAAACGTAATTGTTGGGGTACTACAGTAAAAGCGTAACAACCTAACACCTGAACAGTATATAGAATGATCAAGAAAAAAATATCCATCAAGGATATAGCCAAGCTAACCGACACTTCAATCACTACCGTATCATTTGTATTAAACGGCAAAGGGCGTATAAGCAAAGAGATCAGCAAAAAGATCCTGGACGTGGCCCAAAAAAATGGCTACGAACCAAACCGCATGGCGGTTGGCCTGCGCACGGGCGTATCAAAAGTTATTGGTTTGATAGTTGAAAACATAGGCGGTCCCTTTTTTGGGGAGATGGCCAAGGTAATTGAAGAGGAAGCCGAAAAAGACGGATACCGCATTATTTATTGCAGTACCAACAACAACCTGCAAAAAGGTAAGGACATGATCAGGATGCTATCGCAGCAACTGGTTGATGGTTATATCATAACCCCGATGAAAGGCCTTGAGAAAGACATTCAAAGCCTGGTTGATAGCGAGAAGCCGGTAGTATTAATTGATGGATATTTCCCCGGGTTTGATATTCCGCATGTATTGGTAAACAATTATGAGAGTGCTTACAATGCAGTAAGTTGCTTTGTGAGATCGGGCTATAAAAATATCGGCATGGTTACCGCTGATCTTGGCCTGGTGCAATTGAACGACCGCTCGGCAGGGTTTAAGGCTGCTTTAAAAGATCATGGCTTAAAAGATAATAGCAAAATGGTGCTCAAAGTGCCATATGATATGAGCAAGGCCGATGGCGTAAACGCTATTAAAGAATTTATCGGGAAGCAAAAGCAGATGGACGGTATCTTTTTTACCACCAACTATCTCGGTACTATGGGCCTGCAAGCTATCCGGGATCTTGGCCTTAGCATTCCCGGCGACTTGGCGGTGATCAGTTTTGATGATAACGAGATCTTTAACCTTTACCCGCCGGGTATTACAACCATTCAGCAGCCTACTTATGAAATAGCCAAATCGGCCATTGATATTTTGATGGAGCAGATCAGCAGCCGGAAAATGGATGCTTCGAAAATTGATTTGCAGATCCCTTCAAAACTGATAGAGCGCGGATCGACCCTAACAAAAGTTACGGCTTAATTTAACGTGAAAAAATTAAAGGGGAGTAGTTTAAAAACTATTTGGTAAAACGTTTTATTTAATTAGATTTGAAAAGATTTAAACGAAGGAATTGCCTGGACCGCTGTTTACATTGCCTTCATTTTCAAGCGCTTCATAGTTCTTTCTCCCCAATATTGTTTAATTAATTATAACTCCTGCTGTTTGAAGGTAGCAGGAGTTAATTTTTATATAGCATTTAGCAATAATATTACAGTAGGGTACATTGAAAATGATAAAACGTTTTATCTATATTTGTCACTTTAGTATTGCAGATAGTATTAATATATCAAACTAATCAATGAAAAAAACGCTAATTCTGTTCACAGTTTTTATTTCGGGCCTGCTTGCAAGCAATGTAACAGTTGCTCAGGAGGTTTTTAAACAAAAAGGTTACCAGGTAACTTTCATCAGTAAAGACGCTACTTTTAGTACTGCGCTAAAAGATCGCCTGATCAAAACCTTCTTCGAGGTTTATCCTAAACTGGCTAAAGAGTACAACAAAAACACTTCAAAAAAGGTAACCTTTGTTATTGATACCGCTTACGATGGTGTTGCCGCTACAGGTAACGATACCGTTGTTTTCAGCGCTAAATACATGGCTAAACACCCCGGCGATATTGATGTGGTTACCCACGAGGTAATGCACATTGTACAAGCCTACGGCAACAGCGACGGACCGGGCTGGTTGACCGAAGGTATTGCCGATTATGCACGTAATAAATTCGGTGTAGATAATGTCGGTGCAAAATGGGCGCTGCCAGCATTTAAATCAACCCAAAACTATGATAATGCTTACCGTGTAACTGCAAGGTTTTTGGTTTGGATAGAAAAAAATGTAAAGCCCGACCTGGTAAAAACATTAGATAAACAACTGCGTGAGCATACCTATACAGCCGATAGCTGGAAAAACCTGACAGGCAAAACGGTTGATGAGTTATGGACCGCCTATGCCGCTAACCCTGCAATTTAAGCTGGCATACAAACGTTTGTGTAACAAATTAAGCTATAGGATATTAAATAACCTGTTTTGCATAAATTAGCAGCCTTATCACAACAATTAAAAGTCTGTAAGATAATGGAAAACGGGCCCTGTGTTGACGAAATAAAATCCCCAAAAAAAGGGGAATAATGATATAGTAAATTAAATGAAGCGAATACTTACAGCATTATTAATGGGTTCGGCGGTATATGCGCAGGCCCAAAACAAAACCGAAAAACTGGTTGACTATGTAAAGCCCATCATCGGTACCCAACGTATGGGGCATACCTATCCAGGCGCAACAGTGCCATTTGGTATGGTGCAGCTTAGCCCTGAAACGGACACCGCCAGCTACGAAAAAGATGGCAAATATAACCCCGATGTATATAAATACTGCGCGGGTTATCAGTACGATGATAAAACCATTGTAGGCTTTAGTCATACACACTTCAGTGGTACCGGTCACTCAGACCTGGGCGACTTTTTAATTATGCCTACTGTTGGTAAGCTACAGTTAAATCCCGGTACGGCAGATAAACCGGGCAGCGGTTACCGTTCGGCATTTTCGCACCAGAACGAGGTGAGCGCGGCCAACTACTACAAAGTAAAATTGGATGCCAATAACATCACTGCCGAGTTAACTACTACGGCAAGGGTTGGCTTTCACCAGTACACATTCCCAAAATCAGATCAATCACATATCATATTGGATCTGATGGCTGGCATCTATAACTATCCCGATAAAAACGTTTGGACTTACCTGCGGGTAGTTAACGATACAACCGTGATAGGCTACCGCCAAACCAATGGCTGGGCGCGTACCCGTACTTTGTATTTTGCCATGAGCTTTTCTAAGCCTTTTTATCAGCATGGCTATAAAAAATATGATAAACGCGAAGTTTACGGTGGTTTCTGGGGCAAATTTAACCAGGTGAAAAACTTCCCTGAAATTGCCGGGAAGCAACTGCGCACCTACTTCGATTTTAAAACCGAAGAAGGGGAGAAGATCAAGATCAAATTCGCGATCTCGCCGGTAAGCATGGATGGCGCGCTGAACAATATGCGTACCGAAGCACCTGGATGGGATTTTGATAAAGTGAAAAACGACGGTCAGCAGCTTTGGGAAAAAGAACTGCACAAAATTGAAATTGCCGGAAGTAAAGAAACCAAGCTTAACTTCTACACTTCAATGTACCACACCATGATCAACCCAACCTTGTACATGGATGCCGATGGCCAGTACAAAGGTTTAGATCAAAATGTACATAAAGCTGACGGCTTTACAAATTATACTACATTCTCGCTTTGGGATACTTACCGCGCCTTGCACCCGCTGTTCAACATCATTGAGCCGAAACGCAATGCGGATATGGTTCAATCAATGCTGGCCCATTATGATCAAAGTCCGGAGCATATGCTGCCGGTATGGTCAAACTCGGGTAACGAAAACTGGTGTATGAGCGGTTACCACAGTGTTGCAGTAATTGCCGATGCTGTTATAAAAGGTAATGTAAGCTTCGATGCTAACAAGGCACTTGACGCCTGCGTAGCCACCGCCCGTCATCGCGATTATGAAGGTATTGGCGAGTACATGGACAAAGGTTTTATTCCCGATGAAAGAAGCGGCGTATCTGTGTCATCAACAGTTGAATATGCTTTTGACGATTGGGCTATCGCTCAACTGGCTAAAAAACTAAACCGTAATGACATTTACGAGGAGTTCATCAAACGATCAGAAAACTATAAAAATGTTTATGATCCATCGATAGGCTTTATGCGTCCTAAATCGGCTGCTGGTGTATTCCGTGCTAAATTCGACCCATTGAGCACCATTAACGAAGGCTTTATTGAAGGTAACAGCTGGAACTATACCCTGTTCGCTCCGCAGGATCCTGAAGGTTTGATCAAAATGATGGGTGGCGATAAACGTTTCGTGCGTTACCTGGATTCCTTGTTCACCATGAACCTGCCAGATAAATATTTTGCCGAAACTGAAGACATTACCCGCGACGGTATCATCGGTAATTATGTTCATGGTAACGAACCATCGCACCACGTAGCCTACCTGTACAATTGGACTGATAAACCATGGAAAACCCAGGAACGTGTACGCATGATCCTCCCGATGATGTACAAACCAACACCTGATGGTTTAGGTGGTAATGATGACACCGGCCAGATGAGCGCCTGGTACATATTCACCTCGCTTGGTTTTTACCCGGTAGCACCGGGTTCTGACGAGTACTCAACCGGTAGCCCAGCTGTTGACCACGCGGTGATTAACCTGGATAATGGCAAAACATTTACGGTTAACGTTAAAAACCAGGGACCGAAAAATGTTTATGTACAAAAAATGGTATTGAACGGCAGAACGCTTGATAAACTGTTTATCAGCCATGCCGATATCATGAATGGCGGCGAGATCACGTTTTACATGAGCTCGAAGCATAAATAAGAGATTAGAGGTTGGAGATAAGAGGTTAGTTGTCTCAAGGTTAAGCTCTGATCTCGGCCGGTTTAGACTTACGAAGTTTTTAAAACTTCGTAAGTCTGGATTTGTACCCTGTGAAAGGGGGAATACAGAATTAGCCCAATAGGCTCAGCTTGGCATTTTTTACTTGTCATCCTGAGCGATAGCGAAGGATCTTCTTCGCAGTGCGGGGCGGCTATACAGGGCGAAGAAGATGCTTCGTTTCTCAGCATGACAAAGGGGGAAATGTCTCCGATAGTCTTCGCTTTAAAAAAAAGCATTTTAATCCTACAAAATCTATAAAACGTGTATAGTAACAAGAAATCTATCCTTGTAATTGGTGCATTGGGTCAAATTGGTACTGAATTGACCATTGCCCTACGTGCAAAATATGGCGCGGATGCGGTTATCGCTTCAGATCGTCATCCGGTAAATGAAAAAACAACGCAAGCTGGTCCTTACGCGCAGTTAAATGTGCTTGATAAAGCAGCTCTGCAAACTTTGGTTCAGGAAAAAAGTATCACCCATATATATCACCTCGCGGCTGTGTTATCGGCAACCGGTGAGCAAAACCCATTGATGGCCTGGGATATCAATATGCAAGGCCTTTTAAACGTACTTGAGGTAGCCCGCGAAGAAAAGCTGGAGCAGATTTTCTGGCCAAGCAGCATTGCTGTTTTTGGTCCGGATGCGCCTAAGGTTGATTGCCCGCAGGATGGGGTTACTAATCCATCCACCGTTTATGGCATCAGCAAAATAGCAGGCGAGCAATGGTGCCGTTATTACTTTGAGAAATATGGATTGGATGTGCGCAGTATCCGTTATCCGGGCTTGATCAGCTACTCAGCCCCTCCGGGCGGTGGCACTACCGATTATGCCGTGGCTATCTTTCACGAAGCTATCAAAACAGGCAGCTACGAATGCTTTTTGGCTGAAGATACCAGCTTACCGATGTTGTACATGGATGATGCCATCCGCGGCACGCTCGAACTGATGGAAGCGCCTGCCGAAAACATCAGCATCCGCACATCATATAACTTATCAGGTCTAAGCTTCAGCGCCGCCGAACTTGCCGCCGAAATACAAAAACACAAACCCGAACTACAAGTAACCTACAAGCCGGACAGTCGCCAGGCCATTGCGGATAGTTGGCCGCAAAGTATTAACGATGCCATAGCCCGCAAAGATTGGGGTTGGAAGCCGAAATATGATGTTGGTTTAATGACAGAGGATATGCTGCAGAATCTGAGCATTAAATATACTGAGGAGACTATATAGTAAGAAAACCCATTTGTCATTTCGACGAGCGGGGTGAGGATTGTGCACCGGGGGAGGAGAAATCTTGTACGACCTGCTTTAACGAATGCAAAGCCGCTTAGCAGGACGTATAAGATTTCTCTTTCGCCCCCTACACTCTTTCCCTCTCTGCTCTTTCGAAATGACAACTTTTATTAGATAGAGCTGATGTTTTTATGGCCTCTCTATCGGTAATGATAAAAAATACCTCTGTCAAACGGTGTCCAAACACAGGCGGTTTGCCCTCCGGCTTTCAGCACATTATTAGCCCAGGTATTGCAGGTATAAAATAGATTGTACTTGCGTTTAGCTTCGTAAAACGCATCATTGTTATCATAATTGGCGTTGGTTTTTATGTTGATGACATTATCGGCGGCATCGCGTTTAAAACTGTTATCAATAAATGCAACCATGCGCTTGTATTGATCATTGCTGATCATGATCTTTTTACAGTCGTTGCTTTCGCGGATGTTAGGGTAATAAATGGCGTGGATAGCCGATGTGCTTAAAGCGAAGGCCGCTTTAAAAGCAGTGCTGAATTTCAAATCGGCCCATGTAGGGGTGTTGAGGTAAAAACCTTTATCGCCCCAGCCAATAGCAAGGTATTTGTTGGTGGTATCTTTGGATATGGTATTTTGATAGCTCATTTCTTTGCTCCAATCAACAATTGCTGTTTTTACAGGTAAAACCACATCGGTATGATCGCCATTGGTCAGGATGTAGATGGCCACGTCATTAGCTGTATTAGGTTCTTTCTTTACACTCCATACTGAAAATATAAATGCCGAAAGGGCGTAAAGCAGTACAAATGCTATAAAGCCAAGAACAAATTTCAGTATGATACGGGCAATTTTTTTGATGATGTTCATAATTAAGGTTAACAGGTTTGGTTGTCTTAATTAATACTGGAATAACGTAAAGGTAACCCGGGAGGAGGTGGGGTTTGAGCGTCGCGCTTGTCTCGTCGTTGTTGGTGTTGTCAGCATAGTTGTTCGGAAGAAATAAGAAGAGCGGGGGAAAGTGCGATTCCCTCCCCTGGGAGGGTGTAGGGAGGGGTTTCTACGATGTACTTCTTTGCTGATCATGACGAATAAACCCCTCCCTGCCACTACACAATCCATCGCACCCCTCCCCAAGGAGGGAATTAAAAAACGCTGGGTTGAATGGATATAGATCTTTTAATTATTGATAACCAGCTGTATAAAATTCCGCTCTGATCTCCAATAAAGCATCCTCCGCTTTCTGTAAATCCGGTCGTTCGGGCAGGGGAGAGGTGCTGTATAATTCACCTATCTCCATCATCTTTTCTTCTACCATCAGCATCAGATCGTCAAACTCAAATTCGCCGTTACGGATTTTTAGCAGAAAATCCCTGTCGGGTCGGTTCACTCTTACCTCGCCATATTGCGCTATTTCGGCGGCCATATTAAGCAGCCGGAAGGTGTGCATCATGTTTTTAGCATCGTAGTTTTTGCCCTGCGATAAGGTGCTTTGATAGCGCAGTTCATTGCGTTTGGTTACCCATTCGTGATATTCTTTGTACTCTTTACAATATACCGAATAGCCATCTTTATTAAAGTTCATCACAGCAAGATGAGCGAGGCCTTTAGGAACCGAGCTTAGCTGAACATCATCTGCCTCCGGACCGGATATGATCCCCCTAAAACTACCCTCAGTTAATTGGGTTTGATGATAAAGCAGGTATCCGTTCCTGAAATGATCCAAACTAACCAGTCCGCATTGATCCTGAGCCAAGCCATTTGTCTCAAGCCACTCTGTTAATGTAACGCTACCATCGTTATAAATAACATGGCAAAAATCTAATACCGACCGGCGTTCTTCGTCCATAGGTTTGTTGATCTTCTTATTCAAGCCCCGGGCTTTTTTTATCTGCGAATGCGCGTAACCCGCAAAAGTATCCAGGCAAAGTTTCGACAAAAAATCTTCCGGTTTTATCAACTCCATCAGCGGATGGCGGTACAGCACAAATTGCTTTGGTGTATTTAGCAGCTCCAGTATATTAGGGTTGTTTTTGGTAAGGAGTTCTAAAAATCGCCCTATCTCAAAATAGACCTCATCACTGCTTTCATTAGCTACCTGCGCTGTTTGTGTAAAACCGTACAATTGCTTTTGAGGCATAATGAAGATGCCCTTTTTATCCGTATCCGATCCTTTAACGTTGAGGTTATACGCGGTGCTCCCGCTGATACAATCGAGCAGGAACCATCGCGGGTTTTGTTTTAAATAGTTAAAAGTCATCGGTGTACGTATTTTCTGAACAAGGCATTTAGCTTGTCGGTTTGTTTCTTTTCTGATGGCAACTCTGCTATTCGCGCTTTGCAATAGCTTAGGGTTTCGGTAAGCCATTGTTTCAATACCGGAACAGATTTTACTGCAGCTTTTTCAACGGCATTCCGTTTCTGCTCCAGCAAGGGTTCTATAGCCTGCTGAACAGCGTCATCAGTTATGATTACCCGCAATTTAGCAAATTCCATTGGCGGTACGCTTTGCCGGTCAACTATCCAAAGGCAAGCCAGGGCAGATCTTAGCGCGTAAAAAAGCCGCTTCAGGTTCATCTCATCGCCTTGCAGGTCATCAGTGAGTGCGTTGAATGCGAGCGACGCGTAATGGTTAGCCATAGCCTTTGGAGAAAAATAGCCGGGCATTAAAGCACGAAGTTCATTAGCAAAGCCGGTTGCTTCCATATACACAACTGGCGATTGCAGCCATTCGTACGGCGATGAGTTGGATTTTAGAAACAATTTAAGCGCTTTCTGTATATCCCAACCACGCAGATCAAGTTCATCATTAAGCGGGAAGTCCAAAAAGTCGGGCATGTTGGTTATGCTGAGATAGTGATCGAGTGGGCGCACGTAAAAGAAGCGCACATCATAATCACTATCCGGCGAGGCAAAGCCCCAGGCCCGGCTGCCCGATTCGCAGGCGTAAAGTATTTTTATATTTTCGGCCTGCTCCAGTCCAAGCAGTTTTTGTTGTATGGTTTGGTTCATGATATTGTTCAGTTAAAAGTTTAAATAAAGAAACCGGGAGCAATAATTAATGTGCGGTAGGTTTTGCGTGGAAAGCGAAGTATCGCACGTACACGGCATCCCGGTTTCTTTTACTGATAAAGGTTAGGTTGCAAAGTTTTAATAAACAGCGGTTAAAGGCGAATAGCCGATAAGTAATCGGGGTCCCATGCTCTATGCTGCTGAGCTACCTTAGCTTTACGCTACGGGCCGGACTTATACCGGCGACCTTGGGGTTAGGCGAAGTAATACTTATCTACGGCACTTTAACCGCTGTTCATTTTTAAAAATAAGGGCAACAGGTAACAAGTCTCTATTTTATGCTCTACCAACTGAGCTACCGCGGTTACCCGCGGGCCGGGTTCGAACCGGCGACCCTAACGTCCCTAAACGAAGTATTACTTGTTTACGGCACCTTATTTATTTTCAATGTTTTAAAAAGAAGGGTAACAGGTTATAAGTGCGTGCTTTCTCTGCGTTCTAATCATCTAAACTACCCTTTCGGGGCCGGAATCAAACCGGCGTTACAGTAAGGATCGAAGTAACACTTATAAACGACACCTTCTTTATATAAAGAGCAAAGGCGGAAAGGGTCTTTAATTGGGGGCTTGCAAGCGAGGACTCGAACCTCCATCACGGCTTGCGCCACAATGCCCTCCCCTTGGTCTGTCGCGAAGTAACCCTTACCTACGGCATCTTTATTTTTTAACAGGAGGGATAAATCTCTCCGCATTTTATAAGTTTTAATATTTAAAAAAGAAGGGCAACAGGTTACAAGTGCGTGCTTACCCTGTGTTTAACCATCTCAACTACCCTTACGGGGCCGGACTCGAACCGGCGTTTCAGGCTTGGAATCGAAGTAACACTTGCATACGGCACCTTCTTTATAAAGAGCAACAGGCAGCCCGCGTTAATTTTCATTTTGAGCGAAGTAACGCCAGGCATACGGCATCTTTATTCCTTAAGTAGGGGAGGCCTTTTCCTCCCCATATTTATAAATCAATTTTGTTAATTAAATCCAACGCGGAGTTGCCTTTTTCAATAGCAGCCAGTACATCGAAAACTTTATCGCTCCAGCCGGCAATCAGGTACACCTCATTATTCAGTAGCTGCAATGGCGTTTGACCATAGCCTGCCAAATCAAACAGGTAGAGTTTTGCTTTTGGCGCGATTGTTTGTTTGTATTGAACCCATAGCTGTTGGATATCATAGGCACCACTGTTGCTGTTCCACAATTGGCAGTCGGTAAATAGCATCACCTTATCCATTTGTACGCGACGGTCTAACAGATCCTGGATCACCAGGTTACCATTAGTGGCATAACCCACTTCACCTTCGCGGCGATAAAATTCCTGCACGTTGCCTAATATGTTATGGCGTGGTACAGCAATGGTTTTCCAGTAGTTACCAAACATACCCACTTCCACATTGTTGCAACGCGATTGCAGCAGCATAGCCAGCATCAGGCCGATATCGTACAGTAACACTTTCGAGTTTGCCGAGATCGGTTTCTGCATTGAGCCCGAAACGTCGCAAGCCAACAGCACGCGGGTATTTTCGTCAAAGCCTCGGATATTAGCAGCGCTCGCCTGTACCGCTTTTTCCAAAGCATCGAGCAGTTCGCCGGTATAGCCTTTGTTGCCTGTTATGGCTGCTTTTGCTGCCCTTGCTATGTTTTGCACAGCGTTAGTTGGTGTTATCAGCTCGCGGTAAGCAGCCAGGTAACGGAATGGGAACTGTTTGGCTTTCGCCACCTGCTCGCCATCGCTTAGCGTTGCGCACACTTTTTTAAAGTGGGCATAGCTTACGCCGGCTTCCTGTATGTTACGCAGGTTACGTAATAAAGCCATGTAGCCCACTTTACCGCTATCTATCAGTTCTTCCCACTTGGCGCGGAACGCGATAGACTTAGCTTCAACGCTATCGAAATTTAGTTGACCTAAAGCCGATAGCTCAGTTTCCCATGTATAAGGTGTTTGCAAGTTGTTAGCTACTATTTTGTTAAATATCAGCTGTTGCAGATCATCCTTGGCACGTGGGTGCACCAGGAACAAGGCATCGCGCAGTTTAACAGCGCCATCGCGGTTATATTTAGCAAACTGGTACTCATCAAAGCGGTTAAACGCCAGCGATAAACCTTTTTGCATCTGTTTTGATAAGCGGTTTAACTTTTTAGTACCCTTACGCTGGTTCAGCACCTGATAACAGGCCAGCAATTCGGTAATTTCATCCGCACGACCAACCACGCCATCCGTAACCCGGGCAACCAGATCGTCGCCCGAGTGTAGCTTAGCCAATTCAGTAGCCAGCACCAGCGGTACCGAACGCATATACATTTTAGTACGGGCATACACCGCCAGCTTACCCACAAATACCGGGTTGCATTTCGCTATCAAGGTGCGCAGGCGTTCCATACGTGCTTCATCTTTTTCATAAAAGGTATCGTTTAAGCTCCAGGTTACTACCGTGGTGTATAGTTCCATCTCAGCGCTCATTTTAAATGCTTTAGCGCCTTCATAATTAGTAACGATGGTTTTTACTTTGCTTAACAGGTTGAATTTCATTTTAAACCTCCTTTGTTTGTTTTGATGATACAAAGGTTAGAAGCTACTGCGCAGTGTATTTGCGTAGTGAAAAATTATTTGAAATTTTTTTAAAAAAGTTATCTGAACCGGGATTTGGGTTATTTACTTGGAGGTTGTTTGTATATATAAGCCGTCATTGCGAGGTACGAAGCAATCCCCGAGAGGCAGAGGGGCTTGTAGGTTCGCTCTGTAAAGTCGGGGATTGCTTCGTACCTCGCAATGACGCTTCTGAAAATAATTAAAATTAGATTGTTCCTTAGCGCTCGAATCGTTCCTCAATTTGGTTCAAAAAAAATATTTTTAATAAATATTTTTTAATTTAAATATTGTTTGTATAATTGCATCATGAAAGCAACAATATATATACAGTGTCCATCACCCATACCGATTTATCGGAGGAGATAGCTATGTATATATAGTAAGTATATAACACATCTGAAAAATCCTCTTAGATAAAAACTAAGGGGATTTTTTGCGTTTTAGGGTAGTATATCAATTGGTCAGATTACCACATTTGGGATGTGGAGGCTCCCGGTTCGAGTCCGGGTTACCCTACTGATTTATAGCTGGAAATGTAGCTCAATGGTTAGAGCAGCACCCTTATACGGTGTCGGTTAAAGGTTCAAGTCCTTTTATTTCCACACACAAGGCCGGTTGCCCGAGTGGTTCAAGGGAGTCCTCTGCAAAAGGAATGTTCGCAAGTTCGAATCTTGTACCGGCCTCTTTTTTTTTATTGTGGGAGATTATCTCCTTATCGGGGCATTTTGCTTGTTGGTATAGCTTAAAGTTATGCCGGTGTTAGTTGTGTTTAATATTATTAAATAATATTAATATTGGATTTTATTGCCTATTTTTTTAGTTATTTTTTGATATACTTGCCTCGTAAGTATTGAATAGCTCATTTTGTCTGAACCCGAATTTGTTGAATTTAAGGAATGGGCAGGATGCCAGGCAAATGTTTAAAAAACTGCTATATGTCCGAGCGTCATTGCGAGGTACGAAGCAATCCCCAAGAGACAGAGCAGCTATAAAGATCCGCCCTGTACAGTCGGGGATTGCTTCGTGCCTCGCAATGACGGTTTTGGTAGGGCTTCTAAACAATTTCAACAAATTCTAATAATTTCCCCAAATTCAAGTTTTGACAAAATCTCGCTTTATGCAAAATGTTTAATGGTAATAACTAAGCTTATTGATACTCAATAGCTTGTTGTTTTTATTTGGATTTATTCTAAATAAAAACGTTCTTTGCCGCAGATGCTTATTGCCAATCCAATATGAATTTGTTGTTTGATATGCCATTTAGTGGGTTGATTATCGGTTTAAGATGGATAACGGGACCTGATGGAATGCGGAGAGGAAGGGGAGAGGTGATACAGCTGTTAAAATTATCAGCAAACCCTCAAATAAATTAAAAATACCCCGGTGCATGGTCGCCAAACTTAACACCGGGTAATGTTAACAGATCCTTCAATCTTAATTAATCATTTAAACAAAACTATGAATTCTACCCGACTATGCAGTCAAACTTCTACCTCTAATCCTTCCTCCAAAAGTAACATTTACAATACCTTAAAATGGCTGGGCTGTTTATTGCTCTGTCTTGTTTTTAACGCGGGCTTTGCCCAAACCCCACACGGTACTATTAAAGGAAAAGTAAAAACATCCGACGGCGAACCCGGCGAGTTTGTAAACATCGCCCTGAAAGGTACCAACAAAGGCACCCACGCCGGTAATAACGGCACTTATACTATAAACAATGTAACGCCAGGTACTTATACTTTGGTTGCAAGCTATATAGGCCTTGTTACTCAAACACAAACTGTTGAGGTTAAAGCGGGAGAAACCACCGAGGTTAACTTCACCCTTACCGAAAATAACCAACAGCTACAGGAAGTGGTGGTTACATCGGGCAAACGTATCAATAAATTTAACCGCCAGCAAAGTGATGATGTTGCCAAACTGCCTATTAAAAACCTCGAAAATCCGCAGGTATATAATGTGGTGACCAGCGAATTGCTTAAAGATCAGTTGAATATTAATATCTCGCAGGCATTATCTAACGTGCCGGGTGCTATCCCTTCTATTGATCCTGCCGGTGGTACAAGTATCACTTTGCGAGGTTTTACTGCCGAGATAGCTGCCCGTAACGGTATCCAGTTCATCGCGGCCGGTCGTTCATCTGTCGATCCGGTGAATGTTGATCACTTTGAAGTTTTGAAAGGCCCATCGGCTACTTTGTTTGGTAATACTGTTTCATCATATGGCGGTGCCATCAATATGGTAACCAAAAAACCGACCGAAGAAACCAAAGGAGAGATCACCTACTCGGCAGGCAGCTGGGGTTTGAACCGCGTTACTGCTGATGTTAATTCGCCGCTTAACAAAGAGAAAACAGTACTGTTCCGCATTAACGCGGCTGTAAACAAACAGCAAAGCTACCTGGTAAATGGCCATAACAACACGTTTACCATCGATCCAAGCCTGCTTTATAAAGTGAACGACCGCTTGACCTTATCGGCCGATCTGGAAATTTATCATGAAGATCTCACCCGCACGCCTTACCTGCGTTTCCCGGGTTTGAATATCACTAACGTAAACCAAATCCCGCTTGATTACCGCGCATCATTATACAGCGACGATTTCAATGCGGTTACCAATACCTTCCGTTCATACTTCGAGGCCAAATACAAGATCAGCGATAACTGGACATCGCAAACCAATATTTCGGTAAATAACGAAAAAGTATCGCGCAGCTACCAGGCTTACCCGGTATTTATCAGCCCTACGCAGGTTGAGCGTGGCGCGTCGTTATTTGGCCCTATTACTACCATCAATACTGATATTCAGCACAACCTGAGGGGTGATTTCAAGATCGGTTCAGTACGCAACCGCCTGGTATGGGGACTTGATTATGTACATACCACCAGCGATTTTACTTATGCTGATGCCGTGGTTGATACCATCGATATCACCAAAACCTATAGCCCGGTTACAAGATTGCGCGCCGATAAGGCCCTTGCTTCAGGTTTTACAGGCCTCTACCCATCTGAATACAATCAATACGCTACCTACGCTTCAGACCTGATAAATATTACCGACAGGTTAATGACCCTGGTAAGTTTACGTGTTGACAGGTATCAACTTAAAGGCGATGGCGGTTACAGCCAAACCTCGCTTACCCCTAAACTGGGTTTAATTTATCAGCCGGTTAAAGATCAGGTATCCATTTTTGGTAACTACATGAGCGGCTTCACCAACAACGGCCCAACTGTACAGCCAAACGGTACCCGTGTGGTGTTGAAACCAGAGCATGCTTTTCAGTGGGAGGGTGGTGTTAAAGTAAGCACAGCCAATAACAGGCTTTCGGCTACGGTAAGCTACTACAATATTGATGTACGCGATGCCTTGCGCTATGATAATGCCAACTACACCTACCAGGATGGTAAACAAAAAAGTAAAGGCGTTGAGGTAAGCCTTACGGCTAACCCGGTAGAAGGTTTGAACCTTTTGGCTGGCTACGTTTACAATAAAAACCAATACATCCGCGCCACCGAGGGTGAGGGTAAAGATGTTACCGGTACGCCAAGAAACGTAGCTAACTTTTGGGGTAGCTACAAATTCCAATCGGGATCTGTGCTGCAGGATTTTGGATTTGGCGTAGGAGGTAACTATGCGCAAAAAAGCTATTACAACCTCGAGAACACCATTGTGATACCATCATTTGTACTGGTTAACGCTACGGTGTTTTATGAGCAGCCTAAATGGCGTGTGGGGGTTGCTGCCAATAATATCGGCAACAAAAAATACTGGTCGCCGTCGTTTACGGCTAATCCGCAGCCTTTGCGTCAATTTATCGCATCGGTATCGTTTAAATTTTAACCTATATCATAAGCCGGCAGTGGGCGTTTGTTCGCTGCCGGTGTTTTTATTAACCCTGAATAGTACACCTGTTATGTATGATCAGAACAACCAATTAAAGCTAAGGCCCATATCGCAGGTAATTTTACAATACCTGATGGATCACCGCGACCCGGTAGATGCCGAAACCATTTGGCTTGATGTGAAAGCCGGAGGTGCACCAGTGAGTATAGGCTCGGTGTATGGGCATTTAAAAAGGCTTACTGATGAGGGTATTATTATACAGGTGCCAAAAATTGACAGGAAAGCGTTGTACCAATACATATCATCAAATGTTTAAAAAGATAGCTGGTAAAATCCACTTATGGCTCGGTTTTGCATCGGGTCTTGTTTTAGTATTAAGCCTGCTGCCTGCCGCTATTTTTGTGTTCCAGGTTGAGCTTACCAATTGGTGGCATCATGATACGGTATTTGCTGATAAGATAAATAAGCAGCCCCTGCCGATTTCTGTACTTTTGAAACAGGCGCAGATAGCTTCGGGTAAAGATCAGCCCCTGAGCGGGATCCAGCTAAAAAATGATGCTGATAAAAATTACGCGTTCAGCGCTTATCGCCAGGCAAAAAAGCCGGGTATCACTTTCTTCTCCGAGTATGAATATGGTAAGGAAGTTTACATAAACCCTTACACAGGCAAGGCTCAGGGCGAGATCAATTTTAAAACCAACTGGATTTACCTGTGCCGGGTAATGCACCAGCAAATGTTGTTGAGGTATGATATAGGGCATTGGTTTATCGGGGTGTCTTCGCTCATTATTATCGTGTCGTTGATATCCGGCGTGGTACTTTGGTTCCCGAAAAATAAAGCAGGGTTTAAACAACGTTTCACTATTAAGTGGGATGCCCGCTGGCGACGAAAGAATTATGATATCCATAACGTTGGCGGTTTTTATTCGTTTATGCTGATATTTATATTGGCTGCTACCGGCCTTGTATGGAGTTTTAACTGGTGGGCAACCGGGTTGTACAGCCTGGTTGGCGGCTTGCCTAAAACCGAGCAGGTGCAAAAAGTAAAACCAACGCCGGTAACACAATCTGGCAAAGATCCGCTGGATATAGCTTTTGCCGATGTGCTCACTAAACGCAAAAACTGGACAGAACTTTATATCAACCTTCCCGAAACCATTAACGAAGATCACCAGGAACACACCATAGCCTTCTACCTAAGTTTTAATGATCATAGTGGCTGGGACGAAGGTGACAGCTACGAGTATGACCCTAAAACCGGCGTATTAAAACAGCAAACCCGCCAGGAGTTTAAAAACACTGCTGAAAAGTTGCAGAACTCTATCTACGGCATCCATACGGGCAGTATTTACGGGATGCCTACCAAAATATTGGTGTTTTTAGGCACGCTATTTTGCGCTTCATTACCAATAACAGGTTTTATTATTTGGTGGGGTAGAAGGAAGAAGAAGAAGAAGCCGGTTGTTAAAAGTAAAACCACAAACAGCAATGTTAAGCCTGCTGCCGTTAATGCCAAACCGGGTTATGTGCCGCGGAGGGTAGTGGTACAGAAATAAGCTTTGGTCTACTTTATTTCGTCGTAAAATTTCGAAATATGGTGGGGAAGTTTGATTTTGTTTTGTGTTAAGTTGTTGATAGTTAGTATTTTGATTGTTTGGCAAATGATTGGTTATAGGTGGTTCAATTAAATGAAGCATCAAACCAAAAGCATCTGCCAAACATGGAAACGTTAAATACCACAAGGATAACCATAACCAATATTTATAAAACGTGCTTTAGTTCAAAAAGCAAGCTTACCTCCAGGCAAAAAATTAACCTTTTAAAAGGCGATCTGCTGGCGTTGTATCTTATTGCGATAAGATTGTATTATGTGGTGTATAATTGAAAGGGGAGGAATGCATACTGGTTGCCGTGGAGACACGGCAACGGCGAGTAAAAATTTTTCTACCATCCCCCCGGTTGGGCTGTCTTCACGCCAACGTGCCGCAGCGTTTACTCGCTATTTTCGTTCTTAATACCTTTCAGCAAGGCGTAAATAGCCATCGCGTGGCCATGCCCTAACTCAAAATCATCCTTTAACCATTTGGTAATATCACCGGCTTTGGCAGTTAGTTCGCCGCTTTTAGTAAATCCTTTTTCTTCGGCCAGCTGCCTGAAATCGGCTGGGCCCTTGCCGGTTTTTTCTTTAATGGTTTTTAAATATCCCTGGAATGACATGCGGTTTGTTATTTGTCATTGATGTTATCAATATCGGTAAAAATTAAACCCCTTTTTTGCCTTTTATCAACTCAACTATTTTCTGCGTTTCTTCGGGATAAATGCCGATGTAGTGGCTGCGCACCATGTAAGGCACTTTCACCTTGCTCTCTGCCGATTCAAGCCTGATCACGTTCGAGGCCTTGTTAGGCATATGGCAATCAATGCAATACTTACCGATCACGGTACCTAATTGTGGTGCCATTTTGCAAAAGTTATGGCTGGCCTCGCTGTGGCAGCTTAAGCATTTCTGGGTGTATATGGCCATACTTTGTTTGGCATTGCTATGCGGGTTGTGGCAGTTGCCGCAATCCATTTTGCTCATGGTGTAGCATTTGCTGGCTATCAACAAATCGTATTGATTCCCGTGCACATCGGGCATGTTGCCGGTGCCGGGGATAACGCGGGGCTGGGTGCGGTCTTTTACTAAAGTATCGCCCATTTCAAACTCGAAGGATGAGCGTTGCGGAATATTTTTATTACCCGAATGGCAAACCGCGCAGGCATCCATTTTTTGCGTACGCGAGAGGGACACATAAGTAGCTATGTATTTAGCTTTTTTATCATCCGGATTATCGGTATGGTAGTTAACATGGTTAGCGGCAGGGCCGTGGCAGCGTTCGCAATCGATACCATAAACCATCGATGCTTTATCGAAACCAAATTCACCTTTTTCGGGCGGAAGTTCTTTAACAAACGAGCTGTGACATTCCAGGCACTTGCGCAAAATTGGGCGACCGAAATTCATCCTATCAGGCAAATAGCCGGGGCTGTTGGCCCAATTGTGCAGTGCTTCAAAATAAGATACCGGAAGTTCATACAACATTTTGCTTTTCCAGTACATATAGGTTTGTGCCTTGCCATTGCCTATGGCTACATCAAAAGGTTCGGCTTCGGTTTTGTTGCCGTTAATGTAACCTACCTGGTACAGGCTGTCGTTATGTTTTTCCATCACGATTTTTTGCCCCATGCCAAAACTGAAACTGTTGGAATCTTTAGCGAAACTACCCCTGATATTTTGTTCGGTGGCCAGTTGCGAGGTTTGGAAATGGGCCGTGTGCAGGTATGATGTATAAACATCGCTATGGCATTTTTTGCAACTTTCGGAGCCGGCGTACACCTCACCCCGCGGATCGGCATAGGTGCTTGTATAGCATTGTGTTAAAATAAAGCTAAAAGGTATAAGGGCAAGTAGAACTAAAAAAAGGTATCTTTTTTTGAGCATTGTTTACGGTTATATGGCTGGTTATAAATTGGTTTGGATATTCGCAAGACCACGAAAAATCCAATTACAATTTAAAGCAATATTTAGATAATGCAAACAAGAAAAAATGGGAGTAGTGGTGATGTAGGGGAGGGAATTGGGATGTTAGATTTCGGATTTAGTTATTGATCCTCTCGTAACCTGCTTATTTGTTCAAGTGCCAATACGTCAAGTTGATCCTTAGGGCGATTGATCACTTTCTTATTTAATATTAACTGATTAATGTGGAGAAACGGAACATTGACATTTTCAATCTCCGCGATTGACGCCATTTGCAAACACTCATCGAAAGTATAATTCTCAAGGCCTTTCATTTCTGTGAGAATATCTAACTGAAGGCTGTTGTTTAAATGAAATTCCGTCCAACCGGGAACAAATTGCATGTATTCTATCATTGGATAGTCGCCCATTTCACAACTCACAAATGTTTTGCGCAATTGTTTTCTATTGTCGAGTGTGTCTTTTATCCAGATATCAAGATCTCCTGTAAAGCGCTGGTAACCATGAAGGTTGATGGCATAGCCGCCAATCATGATGTACTGAACATTATTTTCCTGTAGTGCTCTCCAGAAGTTTAATATCTCTTCATCAAAAACGTCCACAGGTTACTTGCTGATAAATGGTTTGTGTGTAATGGTAGCTTTACTCATGGTTTGTTGAACTTTGTACAAACGGGTGGCCATTTCAAAACGTTCTTTATAGCTGCGCTTAAGTCCTTCTTTTAAAAGTTCTATTTCGGCAGGGCTAAATGTTTGCTTTTCTTTTTCCATTACGCGATCAATTCAAATTTACAAAAAATGCATCCCACAATCAAATCTGCGAATAATCTGTAGGCACCAGCATAGTCGATGTTATTTTATTCACCAACAACGCATCAGCGTATTCAGGTACTGCGCTTATTTTTTTCCATTGAGGGTCGGATACGAACGCTTTCCAGTGGGCGGCTTTGGCATCCATATCATCAAAGGTAACCATATAGGTAAGGTTTGGTCTTTGGTTGCCGATCACCGTTTCGCCCCAAAATACCGGTGCGAAGCCGAGGCGTTTAAAAATATCTATCTCGCCCTGGTTGTTAAACATTTCTATCTTCTTTTTACCGGCGGCCTCGCTTGCGCTTTGGTATTGACGGAGTTCGAAAACGCGGGTTTTCTTTTCCGGAGCCTCAAGGTGGGGCATATGAGTAAAAGCTTTCATTAACGAACTTGCAATGCGCTCATAAGCTGGTGCTGTGGCCGGCGCGTTGAGGTACAGCGAAGCCTTGGTTTGATATGCCTGATCTTTTTCGAGGGCATCGGCAACGCTGCTGTAGTGGGCCAGGCTGTTGTATTGTACAAGTATATATAGTTGAGTTTGCCCGGTCGGGTTCATTTCAGTAAACACGCCTACGTGTTTTACGCCGAGGTGGTTCATGGCCGGGATGGCGGCATCTTTCCAATAATCTTCCACCAGTTTTTGCTGAATGCCGTTTGTTAGGCTGTACACCCTTAATTCATAGTATTCGGCAGTGGTGGCTGGGGCTTCTGTGGCTTGGCTCATGGCTGGTAGTATGCTTGCGGTTACACCGGTTAATACGGATGATTTGATGAACGAACGGCGTTTCATAGCGTGTTTGCTGGTTTGTTGATTGTACTAAGATACTTTTAATGTAGTGAAATGGACAAGTTTAAAATTTATGGAAAAAAGGAGGTTGTAGAATCACCACGCAATAACTTGGATCTATTTTATACCTATGATACCAAATTGTTCAGCGTAAGCAGATTTGGCAATGCATCGCCCAGTGTATTATTAAAATACGCATAAACAGTTTTGCCGTCCTCTTGCCACTCGTTAATATAGCTTGCATATTCAGCTAATACCTCATCGGGATAGCTGCCCCGGTAACCGCCTTCCGGTCCGTGAAACCTGATGTAAACAAAATCAGTCCATGGTTCAATAATTGGTGTTGCCGAGGCTTTCATATCATGTGTAACCATCGCCATGTTATATTGCTGCAACAGATGATGAGTAATATCGTTATACCACGATTTATGCCTGAACTCGACAGCGATATGCCATACCATTTCAGGATCATGCCCACGGATCTCAGCCAATAAAACTTCTAACTGCCGATGATCGTCAAAACGGGTACCGGGCGGTAATTGGACTAATAAACAACCTTTTTTATTGCAATGATCAATCACTTCAAAAAAACGTTGTATGTCGGCTGGTTTAAAAGCGAGGTTTTTATTATGGGTGATGTCCTTCCAGAGTTTAAAGGTGAATCTGAAGCCGGTAGGAACTTCTTCTCCCCACCGCGCTACCGTTTTACCCAAGGGGATTTTGTAAAAAGTGCTGTTCACTTCCAGGCTGTTAAAAAGCGAGCCGTAGTAACTAAGTCTGCTTTTATCCTGGTAAGCCGCCGGAAAGGCCGATTTATTGGGCACCGGCAGTACAATATTGCTGGTGCCCGAATAATAAGAACCTCGCATGCAAGTTACGACAAGCCGGTTAAGCCTTCACCCGCATCAGTCGACCCATCGTTTGCTTCGGTTATTTTGCTGAGGTTATATTGCATCTGCCCGTTATGCTCTTCGCCTTTCAGCAGGCCTTTATCATACAGATCGGCCAGAACGGTTTTGGTGATCGCCTTCAACTGATCGTCGGTTATGCCGGGTTGCAGGGTTTCCAACTCGGTAATCACATCGGCAGCGGAGCCTTCGCCAAGCTGTGCCAAAGCGAAAACTATTTTATTTTGCTGTGTATCCTGTACCTCGAAATGGGCAGGAATGTATAACGGTTTATATTCTTCTCGAAATTCATCATCAGTTAGTGCCATGGTAATATGTTTTTATAGGTGTAATAAATTTAACAAGTGGAATGTTAAACAGTTTGTCTGAACCGGGATTTCGACCGTTGATTTGTTTTATTACGCTGATTTTTTCTGAACCGTGATTTTTAGGATTAAAGGATTTTTTAGGATTTTGCTTAGCATTCTGTATGTTCCTTAATTCCATAAATTCGGGTTCAGACAAAATCATCCTGACAATCACTTAATCCTATAAATCATGGTTCAGACAAAAATCAACAATAAACGCGGACTCACCGGTCCGCGTTCGCTATTATATTACAATGTTATAGTATCGGCTGGTTAAACAGTTGATGGACTGCGGATAATGCCCAGTAAAAAGGATATTACCGCTATTACCAATAATGTATGGATTAAACCTGTTGCCGAGTAGGCAAATACGCTGATCGCCCAGCCTATAATGAGGATAACGGCGATGATATACAATAATGATCTCATGGTAGTATATATTTAGTTTGTTATGAGATGTATTGTAAAAACCGTGCCAGTGTTTGAAGTTATGGTAAAATATTATTGTTTAAGTAAATAAATTAAATATTTGGTTATTGTGGCATAACGCTTGCTATATCTGCCGGTAAACCATGTTTTTATGAAACCATTTTTTGTTACAGTAGCCTACAACCTGCACCTGGCTATTTTGCCCGAAACAGAACTGCGCATGGATGGGCACCCGATAATAACCTACTCATATAGCATTTTTAAGCGTGTTAAATCGGCGCTGAACATAAAACCTGCCGCTGCCGAAATACGCCGCTTGTTTAAAAAGAACAACAATCCCGATTACTTAGGTCATATTAACTATGAAGAACCCGGAGTTGTGTTTAATTATATTACCGATGGCGAAGATACCCTTACCCGCAGGGAAGTAGAGCAGGTGATTGACGAAATAAACAGGTACAGGGAATCGCCGGCAATGTGGGATGTATAAAAGTTCGGGGTTTAGGCACGCAAAGGCGCTAAGACGCAAAGTTTTTTTGTGGATGGTTGTTGAGTTAAGTATGCCAAGGAGCCAAGGCACGAGGTTTTTGTGAAAGTTCAATATATAAAGTAAGCAAAGGCGCAAAAACGCCAGATTTTTTCTTTGCGTTTTTGCGCCTTTGCGCCTTTGCGTGAAATATTAAACCCTTACTTAGTTGGCGGCACCAACTGCATAAAGGTTACAATAGTGCTGGCCTCGTACGATTGGATATCGCCGGTTGGCGTACTTACCGCATAGTTGCGATAGGTAAGGTTGCGCGAATCTCGGTTGCCCCAGCCGGTGTTAACGTTGGTTTGGATCCAGCTTAAGTACTGGCTTTGGCCACCATCATTAATCAACTGCATTATATATTGTGCAAAAATGGCTTTCAGCACACCTTGCTCGTTAAAATCGCCTTCGGCAGGGAGGATCTGGTTGGTGCACATGCTGTTTTTTACATAATCGGCATATAGCTTGGCATCGGTAAGGTAACTGGCATCGTTGGTTTGCTTGTACAAAGCCATAGCCGCGCCTATTGCCGTACCCGAATTATAGGTATAATCTTGACCGCCTGCAGGGTTGCTGCCAATTTTATTATCGTTCACTTTTCCCGAAGCATCTACCAAATTAGTTTTCGACCAGCTATAGATCGATTTGGCCTTGTCCAGGTACGAGGCGTCTTTAGTAATGGCATACAATTTCATAGCCGCGATAACCGTAGGAAAATTAATGCACGAGTTTTTGCCGCTGTGCTGAAAATCCCAGAACATGCCGCCGCCGGCCGGGTCATATGATCCTTTCCACACCCTCTCGAAACCAGATTTAGCTTTTTCAAGGTAGGTGGTGTTGCCGGTAAGCTGGTTTGCGCGGGCAAGGGCTATCACCCACCACATCATATCATCATAAATAAACCAAACCGTGGTGTTATCCCAATTGTAGCCATCGTAATGGTTGTAATTGCCCTGGTAAATATCGCCAATGCGGGTAAGCTGGGCCGGGGTTTTGGTACGCTCGTACACGTTCATGGCCATATCCCAGTAAATGGCCTGCGTCCAGATGGCGGCTACGCCGTCTTTTTTAGTGGTGCTGAAGTATAGTTTGTTATTAGTATCGTAAAAAGCGTTGTTGAAAGCGGTGTAAGCCAGGTCGGCATCGGAGCTGCTAAAGCCGGGTGTGTCGTTGGGTTTGGCAGGATCGGTTTTTACGGGCGTTGCCGGGGTAACCTCTTTGCCTTTGCTACAGCTTGCTATTGTAATGAACAGGCCGAGCGCTAATGTGTAGCACGTTTTTTTCATAATTAATAAATGTAGGTTGGTATAATAGGTTTTATTTGGGCAGATAAAGTAGAAGGCTTTATTTTCTTAATTATTGGTTAATGTTTATTGGTAAGGCAATGATAGTGCAAAAAGTAAAACGCTGTATATGTTTTAACCCGCAAAAAGTTGTTAACCCTAATTTTAACCGGGTTTTTAACCGGGAAGGCGGAATGTTTTGTAAACATCCTTAAGATAGAATGACTATAATAAAAGAAATAAATATAGGGTGAAAGTACTTGCCGACATATACTTTATCGTTCGCGAAACCGACTCTTACGTGTGTATTTAGGGTTAAGCAAAAATGAACAAAAATGAATGTAACAGGAATGTTGCAATTGATGCTTTTTGTATTAAATTAGATTATTCAAAAAATGGGCACTCGCCCATTGATTTGTGATAAGGTTTAGGTTTTAAAGCCCCATGCAGCGAGTGCTATGGGGCTTTTATTTTTTTAGCCGTGCTGATACCTTCGGGTGTATAAGTTTTACAACTTTAATGAATAAAATAAACAACAGATGCGCGGTATAATGCCTTTAACTTTAAGGCAAACCACTACCGTATCATGTTAAAACATCCAGCCGTAAACCTTACTTTCGCGTTCGCCTTTATTTGCATACTCACCATTTTATCATCCTGCAAAAAAGGTAATCAAACTCCCCAAATAGATATTTGCGAGGGACAACCCGTTTTTAATTGGAGTAAGGTGTCCATCGTATCCGATGGTTTCGATCGGTATTCTAACTATGCTTTAGCCGCCGATAATATGGGAAACGTTTACGTGGCTGCCACCATTCAGGGTACTGTTGATGCCGACCCCGGCGAGGCCGTGTTAAACTTTACCGGGCCTGCGGTGGTGGTACAAAAGCTAAATGCTACCGGCAAACTGGTTTGGGCAAAAAGGGTAGGTATCCCGGTGCAACAATCAAAGGTTGATACCATGGTGTTAATTGTTGATGCCTATCGTAACGCTTATTTAAACGTAAGCTACGGTAACATCAATCGTACTACAAAATTTAACGAAGCCGGTGATGTGGTTAACGGTGCCGATTTTCAATATGGTATCCATACCCTGCTGGCCGTTGATAATACCGGCGCTCAATACCAGATAGAGTACGGTAACATGTTGGTAAAGCGTATGGGTAACACCTATTTAATGAACAAGCGGTTAATGCAAGGGCCTAATAATACGATAATAACAGATATACAAATTACCGATCGTGGCAATATTTATATCCTTGGCGTTACTGATAATAAGGAGATGGATTTTGACCCCGGTAAGGAAACGCACATGGAATTTACCGAACCGCTCACCGACGAAAAATTTCTGGCCTTTTATGTGCAGAAACTGGATGCCAAAGGCAATTTTTTATGGGTTAAACAGGTTGGGCGCGAAGGTGTTTGGGGCAAAACACTTCATATGCTGGTTGATAAAAATGAAAATGTATATATCAACAGGTATGACCTAAGCAGCTGGCAATATAATTTTTTGCGTCGTATTGCTAACGATGGCAGTTTTAGGTGGGAAAAACGGGTGATCAGGAACGGATCGGTAGTACTTGATTCACAAAGTAATATTTATGTAGATGGCTATTTACAATGGGAACGGTATAATATTAGTGGTGACTTAACCTGGAATACCTTTGCCGATGCCGCTTACAAAGGTGACCAAATAGCCACTGCCGATGGGCGCAGCATGTACTCGCTTTATCCTGAAATGGAACAGCCTTTTAAGCTCAATACTAAGGTAACAATCCACATCCGGAGGTTTGAATTTTGCGGTCGTTAAACTGGTCGATTCATAAGTTTTATAAGGTTTTACAACTTTAATGAATAAAATAAATAGCAAATGCGCGGTATAATGCTTTTAACTTTAAGGCAAACCACTACCGCATCATGCCAAAATCATCAACCTTAAGCCTTAAAACAGCAATCACGCTTATCTGTGCCTGTAGTATTTTATCCACCTGTAAAAAAGATAAGCAAAACCCTGAAACCGACCCGTGTGACAGTCAGCCTGTTTTTCAGTGGAATAAAACTGTGATGATAACCGATGGGAGAGAAGCGAATTTTCACTACGCCGTAGCGGTTGATAAAACAGGCAATATTTATGTAGCATCAGAAGTAAAAGGAACTGTTGACGCCGATCCCGGAGATGGCGTGTTAAACCTTACAGGGCCAGGTGTGGTGCTCCAAAAGCTAAGCAGTGAGGGTAAACTGATCTGGGCTAAAGAGGTAGATAAACCTGTATTTAATTTTGATATCGACGGGATCTCGTTGGTTTTCGATTATCAGCAAAATATTTATCTCCATACCGAATACTCAACTTCGCCATATTCCTTAGGGCGTAATGTAAGGTTTAATGATAAGGGCGAAATTACCAATGGCGATGATCATCAGTACGGGGATTTTTTCCTGGCTGTTGATAAAGATGGGAACAGGTATGATATAGGCTTTGAAAACAGGCTGACCATAATGAACGGCAATACCCTTTTGGCCGAAAAAAGTACCGTAGATGGCGGAGGCTTTTACTCGGGCATTATTGATTTGAAGATTAGCCCCAATGGTAACATTTATCTGCTTGGCAGAATAACGGATAAGGATGCCAACTTCAACCCAACTAATGAGGCTCATATTAAACTTACCGAACAGCCTACCGATGCCAAACCGGCCATTTTTTACCTGCAAAAGCTTGATGCTAAAACCAATTTTTTATGGGTTACACAGGTTGGTATAGGCGAGTATGCAGGCCCCTTAGGTCTGCTTATAGACAACAACGACAATGTGTACGTAAATACTTTTAACCAGGACGACTGGCGGTACAACACCCTGCGTAAAATAGCTAACACCGGTACCTTGGCTTGGAAAAAGCAGGTGATCAGGAATGGATCGATGGCGTTTGATGGGGATAATAATATTTATTTGGATGGATACCTGCAATGGGAACGGTATAATGCCATGGGCGATCTTACCTGGAGCACCCTTGCCGATGCATCCTACAATGGCCACCTGATAGCCACAGGCGATGGTAAAAATATGTATTCACTTTTCCCCGAACCTGTGGCTTCGTCTAACTACACTAAAGCTACCATCCAGCTCAGAAAATATACATTTTGCGGGAGGTAGCAGCCCGGTAGGTATGAAGATTTGATGAATGTTTGTAACGGGAAAGTTGCAGTTTTTAAAAGTATTGCTATCTTAGTTGCATAAATAGTGAGCGCCTTGCTCACGATTTGTGATAAGGTTTAGGTTTAACTCCCCACGCAGCGAGTGCTGTGGGGAGTTTATTTTTTTAGGGGGATTTGGGCTTCAGAAATTTGCCTGGCCTTATCAGGTGTTTAGGCACACGAGATGGTAAATGTGTTCTGTTAAGGCTGAAGATTTTAGGCGCGCAAAGACGCTAAGCCGCAAAGTTATTTTTGTGAATGGTGAGGGTTTTAAGAACACGAAGTGGCTAAGGCGCTTAGATTCGCAAACTTTCTCTTTTGAACATCATCTATACGTTAAACATCAATGTGTTTTGCTTTTTGCGGATGATGTTAGGCTTTTTAATTTTTTGGTCGATTGGGCATTAGCTAACCTGGCGTTCGCTATTACGGTATCGAGTTGTTTGTATTGTGCCGAACCGTAATTGAATGTGCCGGTTATAGGGCATTTGCCATTGGGGCACATAGTCCAGTTTAATTCTGTAATGGTTTTGTTTTTATCATAACAAATTACCATGAAAGCATCGCGTAGTTCGGCTTTAAAATTAACTTTTTGTGGCTTGTCGGGTTTGCTTTTGAGTTTAGATAGTTTAACCACAAACAGTTGCTGAGATAGCAGTACTTCGCGCTGTTTTGTTGAGTTTGGGACTGAATCTGTACTAAGTTTATGGCTTGTTAATGCCTGGGTGTTGTGTTTGTTGCCGATTAAAAACGCAACGGTAATGATCAATACCCACAGTAGGCGGTTTGCTTTTGGTTTAGGTTTCATGGTGATATAGTTTACGCCATGAAAATAGGGGATAGTTTAGGGATTTGCAAGTGCAGAATTGGTGGTTCGAAGATTTGGGTTCGCAAAGGTGCAACGGTTTTTGTGAACGCTGAATATTTTTGAGCACGCAAAGGCGCTAAGGCGCAAAGTTTTTTTGTGAAAGGCGAAGATTTTAAGAATGCTAAGGTGCAAAGTTTCTTATTGTTGTAAGTTTTTTTCTGACGAGATGGTGTTCAATAGCAATTTCTACTACTCATCTCTATTGTCGTCCTCGTACCCATCCAAGACTAAATTTGTTTTTAAGCCCCCAATTCTTATAACCGTAAATAGTACCCAAAACAACAATAGCCATTACCAATACCTGCCAGTAAAAATACTGGTACGATGGGTTATGCAATACCATTGGCAGTAACGACATCGCGTACGCCGGAACCAGCTTAAGCTTTATCACGCGCAGCATCAACGTTATGGCAATAATATCAAACAGCGCCACCAAAAGCAGGTTGCCTAAAAAATACAGGCCCGTAATACCTATAGCCGCAGCCAAAAACAGGGCGGTCACCTGCTTATAAAACATGGTAAAAGAGTATTCGGGTTTGTGTATCGATTCAAAGCCTACCACCAAAACAGGAGGGATGGCAGCGATATACATCCATTTGTTTTGGGCACAGATCAGTATCCAAACTGATATAAAACTTAAGTAAAGGATATTGTCTTTTGGTTTCCGTTTTAGGCTTGGCGGCATTTGCGGTACTTTATGTTCAATGTACATAAATGCTACCAGTAACAAGGTAAGCGCGAGTATGGAGTAAATAAAATAAACCGAAGTAACGTTTGTTATAACAGGCAGCAAACCGGTAGCCAGCGCCGGAGCCAGCGAGCTTTTAAAGGTAAGGAGCGTTAATAACACAAAAGCTATAGCCAGTATCAGCTTTGCAGGCAGGGGCAGGGCCGTTTGGTTGATGAGAAAGCCACCGATAGCTGTAATAGAAGGCAAAAGAAAAATATGAAAAGGCTTAGCCAGCCAGCCGGGATGCTCGTAAACAAGGCAACCCATAGCCAGGGCCGCCATCTCCGGTAATATGATCTCCTTATTATTAAGCATCAGGGAGGTGCCTATCATTATAAATATCAAAGCGTAGCCTAATACGCTTTTAAGTGGCAATATTTTTTTCATCGCATCGAAAATTAAAACTAAATAGGGTTGCGCAGGTCATTAGCTCTTAAAACTTATAAAGGGCTGACATTTGTTCTTTTTAAGAACAGATTACCCTATTCATCTTTTATTTTTTCGGGCGAAAGTAATTGATTATTGCCAGTAGACTGTGGTACTTTTTAAGTGTATTGTGGTATAAATTAAAGATTGTTTAAGTGGTTTATAAGTTGAGAGGCTTTGCATGTGATTCAGGTACACGCGACACGCGTACACCAATGGAAGATTAAGATAGATAGTCATTCCATTAATCGAAACCAATCTTTTACGGTTATTTCAAGTCTCACAACTTCATCTGCGGCTAATGGACAACAGTGAGCAATTGGGCCTCTAAGTAAATTTAAACTAGTCATTATTTTTTGGAAAGCTCTTGGATTTTTAAATAAATCTGTAAAGGCTTCCCAATTGGAAGTGACTATCTGGCTCAGTTCTCCAAATGTTGTGTAATCAATTTTTAATTCTGATCTTTGAGTATAGCCAGATTCTTCTTCTCTCTTGATATTTGTATCAACATTTTTTCTAATTTCTAAATTAACTTTTTCTTCCCACCATTTTTCTCCGTTTTTCTCAAACATAAGTTGAACCACTAAACTGCGAATTGATCTTTCAAGGCAATAAAAAACTTCATAATGCTCTGCCATCTCCTTCGCCTCTTCTCGAAGTTTTGCTTCAAATTGAAGATAATAATCTTTACGTTTTGCTTCGATTTGAGCTCCTCGCTCTAAATCGATACCGAGATTTTTTTCAACCTTATCTAAGTTGTTTTCAGTTAGTGAGTTAGCTAAAGCAAACAGCTTTATTTTCGATTCGATGCTATTAATGTTATTCATTTAATAAATTTTCTTTTAAGGATTTGAAAATTGCGTTATAAATGGCTGGATCGTCGGTTTTAGGCAACACTAGATTTATTGTATAGTTTAATCCCAAACTGAGCGTTTTATCAACTTTTTCATGCCTCTCTTTTGGACCTTTGGGGAGCTCTACAGGCTCTTCATCAGATTTTGACTTAATAGGGTTGGATTCAAAATCAGCAAGAGTTTTCGCATTAAAAAAAGTGGCTACTATCGAATCAACTTTTGTAGAATCGTGAGAGTCCCCTGTTGCTTCCATAACTAAAGCTTTAAATGATTTTCTGTCCAAGTCGTGACAATATTCATTTCTAGAATATAATTCGGCATACCCAATTTTTAATGCCTTAGCCAAACTTATTGCAGATGTAGTAGGATTTCTAAATTGTTTATATAGAGGTGTTGGAACGCCATCCTGCGTTAATAGTCCGGTCTTTTTTGCCCAAGAAATAAATCTCATGTAATTTCCACCATTAAAGCCAAGTTTTGTCTTTAAAAAATCTTGACTAAATGATTCTGGGGTCTGTGCTTCTTTAACTTTCTCTAAAATCTTTACAATTGATCCCGGTATTGAAAGATAAGGTATTTCCGCTGCCATATAGTTTTGTTTATTTGATGAAATATTAAATTTATAGATATTATTAGAATTTAAATAGTTCGTTTGAAAAGTTTGGATCTTATTTAATCCTCCGGCTTCTCCTTTGCATCAGCCATCCTCACAATCCTCGGCTGAAAGCTGGCCAGTACATCAACCAACTCTTGCTGGGCGGCCATAACGGTATGGATATCCTTATAAACCATTGGCGCTTCGTCAAGGTCGCTTCCTACAAGGGTTATTTTCTTGTTTAGCAGCTCGACATCCACCAGGTCGCGTTTAATGGTTTTGAAGGCGGCTGTTCGGCTCATTAATCGGCCTGCACCGTGCGAGGCCGAATTAATAGAAGCTGTTGCGCCTTTACCGCGCACTATAAAGCCGGGTGTGCTCATACTTCCGGGAATGATCCCTAATACACCTTCGCCGGCCGGGGTGGCACCTTTACGGTGTACCATTACATCGGTTCCATCGGCAAGTTGCTCTTTCCAGGCAAAGTTGTGGTGGTTTTCAATCATGGCCACCGGTTTAAGGTTAAGGGCACGGGCAATTTTATTATGGATCTCGTGGTGGTTGGCGCTGGCGTAATCGCCGGCCAGATTCATGGCAATCCAGTATTCCTGACCTTCGTCGTTATCTAAATTAAGCCATGCCAAGTGCTTAGCCTCCTGCGGAAGCCTGGTTTTGCTCATGGCAATTTTTGAATAATGATCGGCAATATTACCCCCAAAACCGCGAGAGCCCGAGTGCGAAAGCAATGCCAGGTAGCTACCGGCCGGTACGCCTTTCAGCATGTTATCGGCTACAGTAAGTTCGCCCCATTCAACAAAATGGTTGCCGGTACCCGAGGTACCTAACTGGGCGTAAGCCTTATCCTTCAGGTTACGGATCACCTTGGTTTCGCTCCATGTGGCGCGGTCAAATAGCGAGCTATCGAAATGGTTTTTAGTAACACCGCCTATCCCAAAATGGGTATGGTTAAGCAGCAGGCCTTTAAGCATATCGGTCTCGGTATCAACCGTAGTGGCTGGCATATCAAAAATACTCAGGCACATACGGCAGGCAATATCCACCCCAACCGCGAAGGGGATAATGGTATTAGCCGTAGTGGCCAGCACGCCGCCAATAGGCAACCCGTAGCCATGGTGCGCATCGGGCATTAAAGCGCCTGCTACCGCTATTGGGAGACTAACAGCGGTTTTCATCTGCGCCAAGGCCCCAGCCTCAATATGCTCAATACCGTAAACCGGGAAATCGGCGATCTCCTTTTTCAGGGCGAAGGTAGTACGGGGTTGTTTCAGAAACTTGCCTTCCTTACGCAGATCGATCACCGCCTCGGCAAGGTTTTTAAACTTGTCGCCTTTGTTAAAGGTATAAGGCATTGGGTCGTCAATAAGCGCTTCGAGGTTAGCCAGAATTTCTTGTTTATCCATCACGCCGTGTTTTAACAGTCCGTTAGCTACGCGGCTAAAGCTTTCCATTATTTTATTATCGTTTACACCTAAGGCGGTGAGTTCGTTGTTGCTGATCTTTATCTTTTCCATAATTCAAGCTTTTCTAAATCTCCCCGTCGCCACTCGACGGGGAGGTTTCTTTTGTTTGCTCTCCAGACCATATTGGCCTGATTGATGATACAAATTAAAATACCATCTGCGCAATGTATTTGCGTAGTGAAAAATATTTTTATAATATTATCGAAAAAAAAGTCTGAACCGGAATTTGGGGGAATGAAGGAATTACCAGAATGCTAAGCAAATTCAATAAATTCAAATAATTTCCCCAAATTCCGGTTCAGACAAATTATCGCAATCAACCAAATCAGAAATCATCATAGATCAAAATCGGTGTAATCAAAAATCAATCGGTGTAATCCCCAAAAACAACTATGCCCGTAAACCGCAACGCCCTCATTCGCTACCGCACTATCGACGGCTGTCTCCAAAACCGCCGCAAACAATGGACTTTGGACGACCTCATTCAAGCCTGCTCCGAAGCCCTATACGAGTACCAGGGTATCGACAGCGGCGTAAGCCGACGAACCGTACAGGCCGATATTGAAATGATGCGCAGCAATAAACTGGGCTACGAAGCGCCTATTGTAGTAATTGATAAAAAGTACTACACCTATGCCGATAAGGGTTACAGCATCACCAATATCCCCATCAACAACCAGGATATGCAGGTACTTGGCGAGGTGGCAGGCCTGCTGCAGCAATTTAAAGGTTTTAGTCATTTTGCCGATATCAGCGAAATGGTTACCCGGCTTGAGGATAAGATCTATAGCCAGAAAACCCGTAGCGTACCCGTAGTAGATTTTGAAAAGAACGACAACCTGAAAGGCCTGGAATGGATAGAGGTGATCCGCAAGGCTATTGTAGCTAAGCGTACCATGTGTGTGACTTATCAATCGTTCAAGGCCCGGGATGCCAGCACTTTTTGTTTCAGCGGGTATTTGCTTAAAGAATACCGCAACCGCTGGTTTGTGTTGGGCTTATCGCACCAACGCAATAAACCTTTGCTTACGCTGGCGCTGGATAGGATCCAGACGGTTGAACTGCACGATGATGATTATATCGAAAACAGGAGTATCGATCTGGCTACTTATTATAATGATGTGCTGGGGGTAACCAAATCGCCGGGGCAGCGGGATACTACCATTATATTTTGGATAGATAATGCTAACGCGCCCTATGTAATTACCAAGCCCTTGCACCATACCCAAAAATTGCTGCGGGAAGAGGCTGATGGAAAGCTGTTCAGCATCAAGGTGATCATGAATTTTGAGTTGGAGCGGGAGCTGTTAGGTTTTGGTGCAAAGTTGAAAGTGATCAGTCCGCGTATTTTGGTGAAACAGATCAAACAGCAGTTGCAAAAAACGCTGGGGCATTATGCTGCCGATAGCGTTATCCCGCAAGGTAAAAACCTGAGTAATTTGCTTAATGAATAAACACGCTGCGTAGCTGGCGCAAGTTTGATATCTTTAAGCCATTATGTTAACTGAAAAAGAAACCACAAACCTTAGCAAATTTTTAAGCCTTGTATTACGCCACAAACCCGAAGAGATAGGTATCACGCTTGATGAGCAGGGCTGGGTGCCTGTTGATGAACTGCTTGATAAACTGAACAAAAGCGGCCGTCCCGTTACCTTCGATGTATTGCAGCACATTGTAGATACCAACGCCAAAAAACGTTTTGCTTTTAATGATGATAAGCTGAAGATCCGTGCCAGCCAGGGCCACTCGGTAGAGGTGGAGTTAGGTTACGAACCTCAAACGCCGCCCGATGTGTTGTACCATGGGACAGGCGAAAAATCGGTAGAGAGTATTATGCAGAGCGGATTGGAAAAACGGACCCGGCAGCATGTACACCTCAGCAGTGATATCAATACAGCCATTAATGTTGGTAGCAGGCATGGCAAGCCGGTAGTGCTGATTGTTGCGGCGGGCGAGATGTATAAGCAAGGTTATCCGTTCTATCTGTCCGAAAATAAAGTATGGCTAACAGACGCCGCACCGGCAGCTTTTATCAACCTAAAGTAAAATTTTGACTTTTATACTAAAACAGTCGAAACTTTATTTTTGAAAATGCTTGCATGTAATGTATCATCGGTGTTACATTAGGGGAAACTATAAACTCAATGCCAAAGCACATCCTAATTATTTACGTATTGGTAGCCTGTTGTGTAGCAGGCATTATGATCAACGCTTTTTTAAAATGCTATTTAAGTAAAAGAGCCAACGAACGCAGGGTACTTAAGCCGGTTCGTGATTAGTAGCATTCAATTTGCTTAAAACGCAAAGTTCCGGATCTGGTATGTGGGCGTGCCGGATCCGGGCATTCCAAATTAGTAGTCATTTATCGGGCATCAGCAAATCAATAATGCTGATCTCTAAAATGGCTGCTATCTGTATAAGGCGTTCAACAGTGAGCGCGGTATAGCCCAACTCGAGTTTGCTATAGGTGTTTTGAGAAATATGAAGCCGGGTAGCCATATATTCCTGCGAAAAGTTTTTCTCTTCCCGTATCTTCCTGATATTTCGTGTTATCTTATCGAGCCGCTCCCTTATTACGGTATGTGTTAGCACCATTATTTGTGTATTTACTAATACTATAAATTATATCTAATTACGAAAAATAAAGCCGACCGGATTTTTTCCATTAAATAATTCTCATTCTTAAATATTGGTATCGTTTATCTTAGATAATTACAGTGATATGGTGTAGCGTATGATAATATTTGTGCGTAACAGCTAAAAACATCTGTTTTACTTTAAACCTCACTTATCAGGATGAAAAAAAACTTACTACTGTTGTTTGTCACCGGATTATTTTACGGTTGCTCGGGCAAAAACGACGGCCCTGCCGCTCCACTTAGTTCTGCTATTGTTGGTAAATGGATAGCGCAAAAAGATACCAGCTACACGTATCACAATAATGACGCACCCATAATTTCTACTGGGGTATTAGCTAATAGTTATATTGTTTTTAACGGGGATGGTACTGGTTTACAGGTTTTTGAAATGTATAAAGATAATTTCTATAATTTCAGATACACTATAACTGATAAAACTATAGCCTATAACGTGCCGGGACAAACGCACGGAAATTTTATTGTTGAAGGCGGGCATGCTACTAATGAAGTGAAATCTATAACATCCAGCAAATTACACTTGTACCAGGAGTCGGAATTTATTCGTCCAGATGGTGAGCACTACAGATCCGTATATAGTATGTATTACGTTAAGGGCAAATAAAAAAGCGGCCAGCAGTGTTATACCTCCGGCCGCTTTTTTATTTTATTTGCTTTAACTGTTAAAACCCATCAAACACAAAACCGCCTTTTTCTACCGGTTTGCGTGGCAGCATTTCGGGGCGGATGCTGGCCTGGTACACAAAGGATGCTACAATGATGGCGGCCTGTTTCAGATCGTCAATTTGCAGGTGGTCGTAATCGTCCATATTGCTGTGGTGGGTGCGGGTTTCGTAATCAATCGGGTCCTGCACAAACTGGAAGCCGGGGATGCCCGCCCAATCAAACGACAGGTGATCAGTTGATCCGGTGTTGGCCATAGTTACCGTTTGTGCGCCAAGGTCATGAAAAGGCGTAAACCATTGCTCAAATATAGGTTTGGTAGCCTGGTTGCTTTGTGCGTAAATACCCCTTATTTTCCCGGTACCATTATCCAGGTTAAAATAGGCCGATACTTTAGCTTGCTCCGGTTTTATTTTTTCGCCCTCGCGATAGTGTTTTTTAATATAGCCGAACGAGCCTAACAAACCCTGCTCTTCGCCGCCCCAAAGCGCTATCCGGATGGTACGTTTAGGTTTAAGGCCCAACGAATCTAACAAACGCACAGCCTCCAGCATTACTATACACCCCGCACCATTATCAGTAGCGCCGGTAGCTGCCTGCCACGAATCAAGGTGACCGCCCAGCATTACCAGCTGCGATTTCAATTTAGGATCGGTACCCGGAATTTCGCCAACAACGTTATAACCATTGGTATCATCAGTTGAGAATTTACCGTTAACATTTAACGAGATCTGCACTTTTTGACCTGACGAAATCAAACGCTTGATTTTCTGAGCATCTTCCATCGCCATACTTACTTGTGGTACAGTTTCCGGATCGTTTAGGTGGTAGCCGTAGTTGCCTTGTACAAATACAGTTCCGTTCACGTTACCACGGCCTGTATTGATAAATGCCAATGCCCCGGCTTTTCTGAATATCAGGTCGGAAGTTTTGAAAATTTTCATGTAGTTCTGATACATGCTGATCATCCCGGCAGGAACCATATAAGTATCCTTCAGGTTAGCCAATGCAGTATCGGCCAGGCGCTCGGCCGATGGTTCGAAATTAGCTTTGGTGCCGGGAGGGTTGCCTACCACCATCACAAATTTACCCTTAAAATCGGCAGCGTGGCTGGCCAGGTAGGTGGTATCCATGGTTTGGGTGGGGTTAAGTACCACAACCTCGCCGGTTACAGTACCATTGGTGTTGGTGCTCCATGGGTTAGGGTAAGCCCTGATCTGCGCGGCGTAAGGCGCACGCATCATAATACTGAAATCCTGTATTTCCCAGCGTTTGCCAAAAGTGCCCCAGCTTTCGGTAGCAGCGTTTGCCATTCCCCATTTTTTCATGGTTTCTACGGCCCATTTGGCGGCCCTATCATACCCCGGCGAGTTGCTAAGCCTCGGCCCCGAAACATCTGTAATATAATGTGCAATCTGCGGGATTTGCGAGCTGTTCAACTCCGCCCGGCGGATACGGCCGAAGATGGCAGTATCAACAACTTCCTGCTGCTGGGCAAAACCGCTAATGCCTGCCAGCAATAAAGCTGTAGTGAAAGTAGGTTTTAAAAAATTCATAGTGAGGGTTTTATGTGGGAAGATAGATAAAAAAAATAAAAAGCCCTAACTCAAAACCAATTGTTCAAAACTGTGGTGCGGCATAACCTTATTTTGCTATTTGATAATCTGCATTTAATTAATCAGCTTTGGCTTAAATCAAATTATAAAAACTAATTGGTGTGAAAATAACAGTACTTATTTCCCGCGTTTTATTGGGTATTATCTACCTCATATTCGGGTTGGATTATTTTTTTAAGTTTATCCCTTATCAGCCGTTACATCCGGGCGTAACAGGCGCTTTTGTAGCCGGATTAAAAGGTGTAGGATATTTTTATCCCATGATAAAATCTATCCAGATATTGGGCGGATTGTCGCTTATGTTTAACCGTTATCCGGCCTTTTCGGCCGTGGTGCTTTTTCCCATCAGCTTAAATGTGTTGCTTTTTCATACCATTTTAGTGCCTTCGGGATGGCTAATGGGTGTTACGTTAATGTTACCAAATGTGCTTTTGGGAGTGGGCTATTGGAGGTACTACAAGGCAATGTTTACCATGAAACCGGTTGTTTGATTGTAAAAAATATATGACCTAAATAATGTTTAGCGCTGATAAACTGTAATTTAGATGTAATAAACACAAATGGTTTAGCATTTAATTTAGCATGTTAACTAAATATGTGTTACTTTTACACAATGATTAGTGGGCGTTCCCAAAACGCTCATTGATTTGTGATAAGGTTTAGGTTTAAAGCCCCATGCAGCGAGTGCTATGGGGCTTTTATTTTTTCTGTTCGTTAAAATATTTTATTTTGGCTTGCGTTAACAGCATATATAAACCACCTAATGAAAACTTTATCACAAACCCTGCTGGCCTTAGGGCTGATTGTTTTTTCTATTTCCGCACAAGCACAAAATGTCTCTTCAAAAAAAGTATCAACAGGTAATAAAATAAAGGACGGGCATAAGTCTGTTGTTTCTAAAATCAATTCGAATAATGATAGCGCTGTAATTGTAAAACCGCAGGCCATTCCTACAAAAGGTTTTCGGGTATATGGTACTATAAAAGGTGTGGATAAAGGCGTTATTCATACCATAACACATAACAACACTCCGGGCGATAGCGCGCTTATTGTTGATGGGAAATTTATCATCACCGGAAATATGGATGAACCGGATAGGAAGGGGTTTATCATTACTCCCGGTAACTGGAGTTTTTCGCTTTTGATGGAAGATACCACCATCACGGCTACAATTGATACTGCAGATGCGCTACACCAACGCGGAGGCGGAGTTGATTACCCAATGATATGGCATGTTGACCAAACCGGATCTGATTTTGGAGACACCTACACCCGTTATTTTAATGAAACCGGCCAGTCCGCCGCTATCTCGCTCATGAAGCAACTTAAATTCGCTAATGCGGCAGATAGGGCTTCGATAATGAGCAAAATGGATTCGTTACGCGGATCAATGACTGAAAAGCAGAAAACGTGGATAGAAAATTATATCCAAAAAGATCCAACCTCTGTAGCCGGTGTTTTTATATTTAATGAATTTTATCACACCATGTTGTCGGCCAATCCACCCAAGGGATATTTACTATCGATGGTTGGCAAGTTTAGGGGTAAAGCCACTGCCTATAAGGACTATAAATCACTTTCAGACGAAGCCGGGAATTTAAAAAACAGGGATGCCAATACCGTTGTGCCCGATTTTACTTTACCACAACGGAACAACGCTAAGTTTAAGCTATCGTCAAAACGAGGCAAAATTGTTTTGATTGATTTTTGGGCCAGCTGGTGCGTGCCTTGCTGAAAAGCCATCCCTGGTTGGAAGTCGCTATACGCAAAATATAAAAGCAAAGGTTTTGATATGGTGAGTGTTGCCGAAGATGATAACCTTAAAAATTGGTACACGGCACTTGATAAAGAAAAAATGCCATGGACACAGGTGGTTGACGATTTTTCGGATAAAAAACCCAGCGCTAATGTGTTAGAGTTGTTTCCTTCGCGCTACATACCGCTTTATGTGTTGTTGGATAAAGAGGGTAAGGTGATCATTACCGGGAACGACGATGTTGTTATAGCGAAAAAGATAGCCGAGATATTAGATTAACATTCACGAGCGTTTGTTTACTTATTGCATTAAGGCAATATTGATATAATCATTGATTAATACCATTAACAGCCCGAAAAGCACCACGTTGGTAAAGTAGCAACCAATTAGTTTTGATATTAAAAAAAAGTATCAAAATGAACAGGACAACCGCTACCGAAATTATCATCAGGCAAATCAAAAATAAACAGGTTAAATATCAGCAACTGGCCGATGCTATTGGCCGTAGCCTGGTATGGACAACGCTGGCCCTACATGGCCAGGCCGTAATGGAAAAACACGAAGCCGAAAAGGCAGGCGAATTGCTTGAACTGGACGCCAAATTAGTGACTTCGTTACAAGAAATACCGGATAGGGGATCATTGCCGCAAATGCCGCCTACCGATCCAACCCACTATCGCTTTTACGAACTGTTGCAAGTTTACGGCACAACGCTAAAAGCCATTATTAACGAGCAATTTGGCGATGGCATTATGAGCGCTATTGATTTTACCATGGATATCAGCAAAGTTGAGAACCCGGCAGGTGATAGGGTTAAAGTGGTAATGGAGGGTAAATTTTTGCCGTTTAAAAAGTGGTGAGATATCGCTGGAGCGATTTATTTATATTAAAAGCCTGGGGTTGTGGTTAGGCTAAACTGCAAAAAATGGTAGCTTTATTGTATGAAACCTCACACACTTTGTTTCTGCTTATTACTAAATCTGCTGCGCCCTGCACACGCGCAGCAAGGTAATGGCATCCACTTTTTTAGCGGAAGCTGGAAGCAATTGCTAACCACCGCCCAGGCAAAGCATCTGCCCATTTTTGTAGATGTATATACCGATTGGTGCGGCCCCTGCAAGCGCATGGAAAAGGAAATTTTTCCACTTCCTGAAGTAGGCAAGTTTTTTAACAATAATTTTATCAGCTACCGCCTCAATGCCGAAAAGGGAGAGGGACCGGGCATTGCCAAAGCCTTCGGTGTAAGTGCTTACCCAACCTGGCTTTATCTTGATCCTAAAGGTGTGCTGCGCAGTAAACGCACCGATTATATGCCGGCTGCCGAATTTATCGCCGCGGCAAAAGCCGCGTTGGGCAACGATAGCACATCGCTACGGTTATCGGCATTAGACGCACGGTTTGCAGCCGGCGAACAGAGCAGATCATTCTTTCATACTTACCTTGAGGCGAGGACTGCCGTACAATTGGATAATGCCAAAATATTGGATGCCTATGTAGCCACCCTGAAAAAGCAGGATCTGAACACCGCCGAGCTTAGTTTCCTGCTCAAAAACTGCGGTCGCACATGGTCGGCAGCAGTGCCGTTGATTGCCGAAAACCTGGGCGTATTTGATAGCGCCGAACAAAAACAGGTAGCCAACAATTTGTTTGAAAATACCCTGTACTTTGCCTGGGGCGATGCCGCCAAAGCCGGCGACCGGCAAACAGCCCTACAGGCAATGGCTATTGAAGAAAAGTTGTACCCGCTATTAACTGAAGCCGCCCAACTAACCGCCGACCACGCTGCCTTATACCATTCGCGCAAGCTGCAGCTTACCGATGGCCTGAAAAAAGCAGGCTACCGTTTGGCCAATAAACAAATGGCTGTTGATACCACACAAGCTCGCCAAAAGGACAAAGAACTGTTTGATAAAGTGATGGGGCCATTTTTAAGCGGGCAACAGGATAGCACCAAAATACCGGGCTTTGCCGAGGAGAAGCGTTTGGCCGCCAGGCAGTATTCGGGCAATGTGGCTACGCTTTTGTATGAGGTTGCGGATGCCTTCAGGGAGTTATTGCCGGGGGATGATACCGCGCAAAAGGATGCTACCAAATGGGCGGAGCGGGCTTATTTTTTGGTGCCTAATGAGCACACGAAAGCGTTGGTGGGGAGGTTGAAGGGGAAATAAAATTGTCATGTGTCATATAACGCATTATATTTGTATATGATCGAAAGCATCCGCTACAAGGGGTTGTTATTGTATTACACCGAAGGAAACGGAGCAAAATTGCCAGCCAATCAGTTGGCCAAAATATCACGTATTCTTGATGCTTTGGATGCTATATCGTCTGAAGATGATATCAAGCAATTAGGATCTGGGATTCATAAGCTAAGTGGAAACCTGAAGGATTTTTGGTCGATCAAAGTTACTGCGAATTACCGTATCATCTTCCGGTTTGAGGATGGAAATATTCATGATGTTGATTATATCGACTATCATTAAAAAAGGAAAGTATTATGTTGAAACGCAAATTACCACCTAATCATCCCGGTCTCATTTTAAAAGAAATGTTTATTGACGAACGGGAATTAACAATTACCGAAGTAGCGAAAGGCCTGGGTATGGCCCGTGCTAATCTCTCGGCTATTGTTAATGGTCATACAGGCATCAGCCCGGAGCTTGCTATTAAGCTATCTGTTGCATTTGGCAATACACCGCAGTTTTGGATTAACCTTCAAAATAATTACGAGTTGTGGTATGCTGAGCAAAAGGTTGATCGTGCAAGCATTCAGCATTTTTATAAGGCGAGTGCTTAATATCGTTGGTCGGAATTTAGCAATAAAGCAGCTTCGACAGGAAATGGGATTGTTATATAAATAGGCGATCTATTATTTACCAGGTAAATGCTTCATAACCTATGCCATTTTCTTTTAAATACTTCTGAAATTCGGAGTAAGATTTGTTTCCGTTTATTTTCTGGGCTATAGTTTCAACTAACAAAAGCTTTTGGCCAACCTCAACATTGTTTAAATGATATAGCTTTTCAAGTTCGGCATCTTTTACGGTTATGTTATATTCATAGTCAGAATCTCCATGGAAATTTTCAACCGTTGTGCCGATATCGTAGCCTTCAAGTATTAGTGTGTTATCTTTCCAGCCCAGGTTTATTTCAATTTTGATTTGTTGGGTTTTTAGGAAGAAGAGTTGCTTTTGGAAATCCATGTTTTTTAATAATATGAGTTGGGGACAAGGATTAATAATTATAGTTTGTTGGCAAGGCGAATTTAAATCTTTTATCAGCGCTGCATACCCGCGCCGAGGCGCATGGTGTAAATCTAAACACGCGGCACGCGTGCGTCAGCAAGGTGGGGACAGATCATCAATTAAACTAAGCCTTTTCTTCGAATATAAATTCTAATTGGAGATTGGATGGCTTTAAGTCTAACAGTTCTTTGGTGTCAAATCGTCTTTCAGAAAACAATGTAATCTTATTATTGAATTGTGCATTTGAAGTTGAGTACGATATTTGATTAGTTTTTTCGTCTCTCATTTCTATAAGATTTCCCTTGTCTAAGTCAAGGTAATTCTTATAGTTTTGAATCAAACTATTGAAAATAACCACACAATATTTTGTATCTGGCATATAGAAGCTCAATGATTTTTCTTTATTATTAATATTGAAATTTAAATTAACCCAAACGTTTATAAGATCTAAATTGTCTGGATCTTGTCCGATTTTAACATTGAAATTATCACCTACTTTTATACAAAAGTCTTCCTGTTTTTTAAATCTTTTTTCAAGTAAGGTCATTTTTTGGATTAAATCTCCATTAGATTTCGGATTCATTCGCTTGCCCGACTTATCATGAGGTACCCACGATTCACCATTATTAATAGCACTAAAACTATCATTTGAACTCCAAGTGAGTAATCTTCCAGTCCACATTATTTCGTTGCTTTCATTTACTTCCGTTGCTGTATCAAGTGTATCATATTGAAATATATCGTTATCAATAGATGTGATTTTTAAATATTCTACTGCAATTAATTCTAAACTTTTATCAACGAACTCGGGCTTTAATACTATGTTGTCGGTATTTCCATATAAAGCTATCGAAGGATACATAACTCCGGAAAAAGTATCACCCATTAGTAATTTATTAGCAATAGCTATACTTAACTTATATCGATAAGTTTCTTCAACGGGGATTTTCCACGTGAAAATATCCGCTAAGTAATTATATACAAGTGTGTTTAATTCGTTGTATCCATTTGTGGATTTTACAAATTCATATAAATCTTGTAAATTTCTTTTACTTTTTAGTGCGTCGCGGGTCTTAGTAGTAAAGCCCACGTGGTTTAGTAACATTGAGTCTTTAATATTCCATAAACCCATTATCAAGGTATCTCCTACTTTGACATTCAATTCTTTAAATGGAGCAGATTTGCCAATACTACCATAGAACATTGATTGCCCTATATCGTTAACCCTTCCGTACGAGTTCACATACTGTGGCTTTGGGTAGGTAATTTCTTCAATATATTTCGGTTTGCTACAGATTCTGCCCCTTAATATAGTTATTTCATTAGGATCAAAATATGGAGCATTAATAGTGTATCCTGCAAAAAATGGAAAAAGCAGTTCTTCTAAATCTTTAATGGTGACTGTTTTAAAATTTACCTTGGCAAGTTCTAAGATTGCTTTTTCTATATTTTCTTTATTTAATTCAAGTTTTTGTTCCATATCAATAGAGTTTATTTGCTTTTATTAAGCCTATTTAGCCTTTATATATCACTCGCTATGTAGGGTGTTGTATGGCGAAGTTTAAAAACAGAGCAATCCATTTACTAATTTCTACTTTTCCCTCTCACCCACAAATCAACCCCGCCACACTCTTCACCTCCACAAAATCATCCCCCTCCAAATCCTTACAATTTACATGCGTATCGGTACAGATCAGCTTCTTAATAACCCCGCAACTCTTTAACTTTTCAATCCCATCATTCACAAACAAGCCATGCGTAGTGATCACATAAATATCACCGGCACCCGCGTTTTTGTAGGTTAAGGCGGCGTTTACAATGCTGCCGCCCGAGCGGATCATGTCATCATAAATAATAACCGTTTTGCCGGCTACGTCGGCGTTGATGGCACTTACTTCGGTGTGGTCGCCTTTTAGGCGGCGTTTGAGGATGAAGGCGGCATTTACACCCATATCGTTGGCTAACGATTCAACCCATTTGGCGCGACCGGCATCGGTGCTGGCCATTACAAAATTGTCGCCGCCGTAGTGGGTTGCTGCCTCAATTACAATATCCTTGCAGTACACGTGTACGGGGTACAGATCCTGCTCAAAATAGTACTGGATGCCTTCGCTATGCAGATCGAACAGCATTACCTTGTTGCCCCGGTTTGATTTGGGTATGGCCGAGAGCAGGCGGGCGCGGGTTTTGGCGGTCACAATTTCGCCGGGTTTAACGGCGCGCTCCATAGTGCTGTAGCCAAAGTAGGGGATCACCAGCGTAAGCGAGTCGGCACCATAACTAACCAGCGATGAGGCCAGGTCATACAGTTCGAGGGTAGCACTATCGCTCACGGTACCGCCTATCAGCAGCACTTCTCTGCCTTCTACGTTGGAGAGAATGCGCTGGTAGCGCTCGCCATCGGTAAAGTGACTTACTTCAATTTCGCCGCGTTCGCAATGGCCAAGGGCCAGTACTTTTTCGGCAAGGTATTCGTATTCGGTTATGGCAAAAAGTAGTTTTTTCATTTTTTTAAGCTGAAAGCAGAATGCGTAAAGCCTAAAGCATTGCTTGGGCTTGTTGTTCTGCTATTAATTATTGATTCTGCAAAGTGTTGATTACCTGCTCAAAGGTAAATTCTTTCACAATATGGCCGTTCTCAAAAACGGTTTGCAGCTGGTCGACCAGTTCGGGTTGTTCACCTTGGTGAATGGTTTTATAGCCTTCGGGAGTTTTAACCAGTTTTAGGCGGCCACCTTTGCTCTTTTTAAAGCTCGGGGTAATGTTGCCGTTGGCATCCATTTCGGTAGGGCTTTTTTCTACGTTAACTTCGTTACCATCTATCACAGCGGCGCTGCATTTCAATGCAAATTTCTGTGTGTCACGGTCAACCTTTTGCAGCAGCGCACCGCCCATGCCCAGCACCAGGTTTTCAGCGCTGATGCCGTTGGCTTTAAGTGCTTCGTATATTACACCGATCTCGGTATAGTTAACGCCATCGCCCTGGATCACCCTAACCTGTGGTGGCAATACTTTATAGCCTTTGGCATTGGTAGTAAAGCCGAACTTATCAAACAAGATATTGAAAATCTCGAGAAGGGTGCGTACCGGGTCGCCGCTGTCGGGGCGAATCACCAGGGTGCCGTCGCGTTTCAGGATCTCCTGTTTCAAATCCTCGCCCCAGTACTCGCTACAGGCACGGAAAATATTAAAGCTATCGCTCACGCAGGCAATAACGCCGGTAGGGAAGCTGCGCAATACATGTTTAAATACCTCCAGCTCACCTTCCTGGCCAAGTAGGGTGCAAATGCTGTGCTCGGTTGCAGGGATGCTGAGACCATGCACCTTATCGGCATGATAGTATTTAATAGCCATGCCAGAGCCGGCCAGGTTGTCGCTGCCTGCAAAACTGAGCAAGTGCGCGGCACCACCAATTTTAGCGCTCTCCACGCTGCTCACGCCACGGAAGCCGAAGTCATTCAACACAAAACCTATCCCGCCAAAGGCTTCGGGTGTGGCGGTTTCTTCGTAGTAGCGGGTAACCACTTTTTTAACCTCGTGGCTAAGGCTGGCTACGGTGCAAGGGTACCAAACCTGCATCAGCAAAGTTTCTAAAAAGTTGGTGAGCCAGTAGCATTCCGGGTCGGTATTTTCGATGGTCATGAGCACATTGCCGGTGGGTACGCTGGTACCTTCGGCTACGGCTTTAATGCGCACAGGCAGGTGACCGTTGTGTTTATCCGATATGTATTGAAACTTGCTGCAATCAAACACATCATTACGACCAAAAACCTGTTTCAAAAACTCGCCGGCCTCATCCATATCTATTTGGTTAAAGGCGGGGCCTTGCAGGTATTCTTTCAAAAAATATTGCAGACCGAAAAAAACAGTTTCGTTAAACATACCCCCACGGCTTTCCAGGTAACTGTAAATTTGGGTGGTGCCGGGGTAGTAAAATTTATGATGGGCGTATTTATATGCGTCGGCTAATAAGATCAGATTTTCCTTTTTCATGGCTTTAGTTTTTTAGGTATTTGCCGGTGATGAAATTAAACAAATCAACATGTTCTTCGCTTACTGAGCCATCTTTTATCATTAATGGCAGGTCGGTAAGTTTAAACCAGGCCAGGTCGGCAATATCATCCTGGGCCTGTGGTTCGCCTTCAATAAAATCGCAGCTAAACAGCAGGGTAATGATTTTATCTACCTCGCTGCGGTAGCGCCAATCGTTTATTTTGGCCGATGTTTCGTACTGCATGGCGGTGGTTTGCATCTCGCCGCACTCTTCGGTAAGCTCGCGTTTGGCAGCGTCTTCGTAACAGGCATCTTCCGGATCAGAAAAACCACCTACAAAGCGCCATTTATTGTTAATGGCCTTTTTGCCAAGTAATATCTCGCTGCGGTTATTCCTGAACAGGGCCACATCAACCGTTGGGTACACTTTGGGGTATTGGTTGTAGTAAGCGTAAAGGATACCGGCGCGGAAATCGTTCGAATCAAATACCTTATCGGCATATTGTTTACGCAGCTCGGTGGCATTGTAGTCTCCATGTTCGGGCAGTTCAACGGTTTCAAACTTGCCGCTGTAGTAGGGAATAAAGCTATCGCGGCTGCCGTATAAACAAAACTGCTCGGCGCTGAAAACGCTTTTCAGCAGGTTATCCAAATTCTCCGACCAGATCTTGTCGCTCGGGTTATCACTTATCGGTAGAACAATTACCTCGGGGTAATCCTTCTTGATCATTTTTTCGCGGGTGTAATAGTCGTAAGGGTTTTTGCGGCTGCCTTTAATGGGGCTTACACCCAGCAAAATGATGAGCTTGGCGTGGTTTTGCTTAACCTGAGCAATCAACTCCTTATGGCCTTCGTGAAGGAAAGGGGTTTGAAAGCGTGCTATAATTACTGCGGTTTTCATTTGTATTTTGTGTTAATTATACGCAAATATAAATATGTGTTTTAAATACGCAAATTATTTTTTCATTTTTTTGCGATTGATGCTTAGCTAAAGCGGGGAGGGGCGGGTTTTGTTTGGGAGGATTTATCAATAGCCAAGAAAAATTGTGCTAACAACCACAGGCTTAAAAGAACATGTCATTGCGAGGAACGAAGCAATCGCACGGAAGCATAGCCGCCCTGTATAGCATGCGATTGCTTCGTTCCTCGCAATGACATGGTGGAGAGGTGCTTGAGCTATATTAACTTATATCTCAAAGCTGATCCCTTCCTTCTTCAACTGAAAATACTTTTCTTCGTTAAAGCGGAACAGGCTGCCCGGGCGTCCGGCACCTTCAAGGGCTTGTTTTTCGGTCGTTTCTTCCAGGAAACCGTATTTGGTGATCTTCTTTTTAAAATTACGACGATCAAAGGGGCGGTCGAGTACGGCGAGGTATAGTTTCTCCAGTTCGGAGAAGGGGAATTTTTGTTCCAGTAGTTCAAAACCTACCGGTTGGTACAGCATTTTGCTTTTAAGGCGCTCATGCGCTACGCTAATGATGGTAGTATGGTCAAAAGCCAGCGACGGGAGTTTTTTAATATTGAACCAGGCTACATCGCTGGCATCGGTATCGGCTTTTACCTCAAAAGCATCAGGGCGTACAAGACCGTAATAAGTAATGGAGATCACCCTATTACGCGGGTCGCGGCCTGGCTGACCGAAGCTGTAAAGTTGCTCCAGGTAGGTTATGTTGATGCTTGTCTCTTCACGAAGCTCGCGCTGAATAGCATCTTCTAACGATTCATCGTTGTGCACCAATCCACCAGGTAATGCCCAGTTGTTTTTAAACGGCTGGATATTGCGTTTAATGAGAAGGACAGATAAACCTTCTTTGGAGGTATATCCGAAAACTACGGCATCAACAGCAACTTTTATGTTTTGGGTACCCGGCATACTACAAAGTTAGTTAAAGGGAAGTGGCGGGGCAATAGGATAAGTGTGAATGGGCGTTAAAAAGATAAATTGGGCCTTGCATATGAAACAATTAATAATGGGTGTCATGCTGAGCCTGTCGAAGCATGGTGGGGAGGGCCTCTGCGCGCGACCCTTCGACAAGCTCAGGGTGACAGGCCGACCCGCCTGATGTCATATAATCCTTCAGAGGCCCCGGCCTTTATTTACTCAGCATGACAAATGGGAATATGTCATATCCCGTTCAGATGCCTCCGTTTCTAATTTACTCGCAATGGAGTAGCATCTAAAGTTTTAATTGTATTATAAAATACATAATATTTCTGAAATGTTTATATAATATTAAGCGAAATTCTCATTTTACAACCTCAATCTCTACCCGCCTCCGTTCATTCCGTTCATTCTTATTCAGTCGTTCACTTTGTTCATAACCGTTCACTCGTAAGGTAAAACGGCTTTTCTGCCTTAACTTTCGGTCAAATAATAGCGTAGTAAAACTGTCGCCCCAATCATTGTAGCTGCTTATTATTTCTACCTTATGGAAAAATAGCTTTATCATGATTGTTGGCATTTTAATAAAATGTTAATATGGATAAATTGGACCTTTTAGCCGACAAGCTTGATTTTGTGTACAAACGGGAAGAAGCCCCCGGCGATGTACGGAGCCTCGTAGCCATTTGCATCAACTACTGGTACGTATTTGTTATAGGCATTGTAGCCTGCCTGCTGGGGATGTTCGTATACATTCAGTACGAACCGAGCAAATGGAGCATCAGCAGTAAAATTATTGTGGAGGATGATAAAAACTCGCCAACCAAAGCGCTTACCAATGGCGTAAACTCCGATCTGGCTTCACTGTTTGATATCAAGAGCAATGCCGATAACGAGGTGAAAGTGCTTAAATCGCGCAGCCTGATCAAAAAGGTGGTTTACCTGTTAGATCTTAACATTCACGTTTATGATGATAACGGCTTCCGCAAAACCGAAATGTTTGAGGATGCCCCATTTAAAGTAAATATCGGCTACAAAACCGATAAACTTACTTTAGCCGAGTACTCGCTGGAGATAATTAACAACAATACTTTCCGGTTGGTGAACACCAAAGGCGGCGAGGATGTTGCCGGTAGTTTTGATAAACCGGTAAGCCTTGATCAATACAATCTTACTATCCATAAGACACAATATTTTAAGCCAGGCGATTATAAGTTAAAAATTCAAACCCCTAAACAGGTTGAAAAAGATTTGGACGAAAACCTGGGCGTAGGCCTTGATGATAAGCAAGCCACTGTTATCGATCTAAACCTTAGCTATAACAACCCACGTCGCGGCCAGCAGATATTACAAAAACTGATGGACGTGTACCTGCAAAACAACCTGGCCAACAAGGTGCGTATTGCCGATAGTACCATGAAATTTATAGACAGGCGCTTAGTAGTAGTAGGCGCCGAACTGGGTAAGGTGGAGAAAAACCTGGAGCAGTATAAAGTTCGAAACAAGATCTCGGATATTAACGCTCAATCAAAAGCTTTAATTGAAGGTGCAAACAGCTATCAAAACAAGTTGAACGAAAACGAGGTGCAGCTGGCCATAGCAAACGATCTGTTTAAATATGTTAGCGACGCTTCAAATCCGCAGGTGGTGCCAAGTTCATTGATCACTAAAGATATGGCCTTTGGTACCGCGATAAACGGCTACAATGAAATGCTGCTGCGTAAAGAGCAGTTAAGGATGACACTGACCGATAACAGCGTGGTGATCACCAATCTCGATCAGCAAATTGAACTGGCTCGCAAGGCTTTGTTAAGCAGCCTCAGCAACTATCGTAACAGCTTGCAGGTATCGCAAAGCGCGGTTAAAAAACAGAATGCCGGTATTGAAGATAAAATAACCAGCGCCCCTACTAAAGAACGTATTTATCTTGACTATGCCCGCGAGCAAAGCCTGAAACAGGATTTGTACCTGTTCCTGCTGCAAAAACGTGAGGAAACAGCTATTTCGCAAACGGCTACACTATCAAGTTGCCGCATTTTAGATGATGCCGATGCTGATGAAAAACCTTTTGCACCTAAAAAATCACTGCTTTATCTGATAGCTGTTGCCGCAGGGCTTTGTATCCCGGCCGCGGGTATCAGCGTTAAAGAAATGCTGAACACCCGGATCCACACCAAAGCTGATATTGATAAGCATACCAGCGTACCGTTGTTTGGCGAGATAAGCCGGAGCGAAAAACGGGTAAAAGCATTGGTTTACAACGATGCACGATCAACCATTGCCGAGGAGATTAGGGCCTTACGTACAAGTCTCAAGTATGTAACGGATAACAAAAACTCCAACGTGATCATGTTCACCTCCAGCATGAGTGGCGAGGGTAAATCATTCATTTCGCTAAACCTGGCCAATTCCATTGCGCTTACCGGCAAAAGAGTGGTGCTGCTTGAACTGGACCTGCGCAAGCCTAAGCTGCTTAAAAACATAGGTGGCGTTAATGATGAGTACGGCTTTACCAACTATGTGATCTCGCCGGATAGTAATATTGATGACCTGCTTAACCCATCCGAAAGCAACCCTAACTTCTTCTACATTTCATCGGGCCCGGTACCGCCAAACCCTGCTGAATTGTTGATGGACGACAGGCTTAAAACCCTTATCGATGACCTTAGGAAACGGTTCGACTATGTAATTATCGATACCGCACCGGTAGGTCTGGTATCCGACGCATTGATCATTGAAGAGCATGTAGATGTTACGTTTTATGTGGTACGCCAAAACTATACCCTTAAAACGCAACTGGGCATAGTGAACGATCTGCATAAAACCCGTAAGGCTAAGCATATGTACCTCATTGTAAATGATATTGAGATGCGAACAAACAGCATAACGGGTTACGGGCATGGCTACGGCAGCTACGGTTACGGATCGCCTTATGATGATGACGACAATAAAAGCAAGGTGGCCGAATGGCTTAAAAAAATAAAAATGAACGTTTGGTAGTCAATTCTTCTTCCCCCCATTACTACTTATATGTTACAGGCATTAACAATTAATATCAGCCGCTTTTTTAACAAAGGGCACGAGCGCTCGGTAAGGGCGCGTAAAAACATCTTTCGGTCGGTATTGCTGAAGGTAGGCAGCGTAGCTATTACCCTGGTGTTGGTACCGCTTACCATAAGGTATGTTAACCCTACGCAATATGGTATTTGGCTTACGCTAAGTTCATTGATAACCTGGGCGGCTTTGTTTGATATGGGCCTGGGCAATGGCTTAAAAAACAAGCTTGCCGAAGCTATAGCCCTTAACGAACCCGAAAAGGGCCGGGTGTACATCAGTTCAACTTACGCCATTATGGCTGTAATAGGCCTGCTGATGTTTATAGTGTTTTATTTTATAAACCCCTTTATAAAATGGACAAGCATTTTAAACGTGCCCGATGATGGCAGCGGCTACCTTAACCAGGTGGTGTTGATCATCTTCGCGTTTTTTTGCTTTCAGTTTGTAGTACAGCTCATCAATACGGTGTACGCGGCAAACCAGGCGCCCGCTAAAACGGCGCAGCTTAATTTAATTGGGCAGGTTTGTTCGCTTGTAGCCATATTGTTGCTAATAAAATTTCTGCCGGGTTCTTTAACCTGGCTGGTGATGGTGATGGCGGGTGTGCCTTTGCTGGTAATGCTTGGGGGAAGTATGCTAGCGTTTAAAGGCGATTTCAGGTCACTGGCACCCGCCATCAGCGTGATAAATTTTAAAAGTGCCAGGCAAATGCTAAGCGTTGGCAGCACTTTTTTCATTATACAGATCTGCGCGCTGGTTATGTACGAGTCGGACAATATGGTCATCACCCAGTTGTTCGGCCCTAAAGAGGTTACTACTTTTAATATCGCCTACAGGCTGTTTTCGGTAGTACTTATGTTTTTCGTGGTGGTGATCACACCGTTCTGGAGCGCATTTACCGAGGCTTTCACTAAAAACGAATTTGAGTGGATCAAAAACGCGCTTACTCGGATCAATAAACTTTGGCTGGGGCTTAGCTTGTGTACCATTTTGCTTACGGCCATCTCGCCATGGGTGTACCAGGTATGGGTTGGTAAAAGCGTTTCGGTGCCCTTTAGCCTATCTATCGCTATGTGTATTTATATTATCACGCTGATATACCAGGCCATCCACGTGCAGTTTTTAAATGGGATAGGGAAAATTAAGCTACAGCTTTACCTGGGGATAGGCACATCGATAATCAATATCCCACTATCTATCCTGTTGGGTAAATGGATAGGAGTGGCGGGCATCCCGCTGGCAAACGCGCTAATCTTCGTGATCATGGGGATCGTTTTTTCAACCCAAACCAACCGTATCATTAACCGTACCGCTACAGGTATTTTTAACAGGTAACAATATGGCTATCGCATATCTTTTCCGGAAATTTTATAGGGGCCTTAGGGTTGCTTATTTCGGCATGGCACGCAGGTATTCGCATGTGGTTACCACGTTTAAATTTCACCTTAACGGGGTTAAATTCAATAAAGATTTTGTTGGCTATGGCATTCCTATTTTGGATGTTAACATGGAGGGTAAATTCTCCATCGGCAAAAAATTTTGGTTCAACAGTGGTAAATATCATGCCATGGGCGGCAGGCAGCAGCAATGCTATTTTGTAGTTGCCAAAGGTGCCGAATTGAGTATTGGCGATTATGTGGGCTGCACTTCGGTAGCTTTTATCTGCCACGATAAAATAAAGATAGGCAACCATGTAAAGATCGGTATCAATACCGTGATATACGATACCGATTTCCACTCGCTATACGCCGAAGCGCGCAATGATATCCCCGAGCGTTTGGATGGCCTACGTACCAAACCGGTGATCATTAAAGATGGCGCTTTTATAGGTGGCCATACCACCATATTGAAAGGCGTTACCATAGGCAAAAACTCGATAGTAGGGGCAGGGTCGGTAGTATTCCAGAGCGTTCCCGACGAGCAGATCTGGGCTGGCAACCCGGCAGTTTATGTACGTGATACTTATAAAATGGAGTTAGAAACATGCAGCAGGTAAACCAGGCATTTTACGCCCTTTTATTTTTGATCATGGTGCTGGCATCGTTTTTCCACATGCAGGCACCGGTCCTTGGGCTGGCATTGCTCATTATTTTGCCGCCCGTAAAACACCAGTTTGCCGCCATTAAAATGGCCGGGGTTTTTGCGGTGCTTTTTATCCCCGCTGTACTTGGGCTTATAGCCGGGTACCAAAACGCCACTTATCTTATTTTAAAAGATTTTTACTATTTCTCTATCCCGGTGCTGTTCATGCTTTCGGGCATTGTGCTGGCCAGACGTATTGAGGTCGAATTGTTTCTTAAAACCATTGTTATAGCCGGTGTGCTGGTATCATTTGTGGTAACCGGTATTTCCATATCATATATGGGTGTTGGTGCCCTTGCCGATCCTTATTCGGCCCACTACGCTATAGGTATAGTAGGTGCCCCTGCACCTCCGCTGGCTTTTGCCTGTTTGCTGTTTACCCGCAAGTTTAACATCACGCTGTTCAGGCGTGCATTGTTTAATATTTTCCTGGCTGTAAATGCTTTTGGTATTTACATGTTTGCTTCGCGTACCTATTTTATCATTACGCTGTGCTTTTTGATGTTGCTTGTGGTTGATAAGATCAAAAAGATCTGGATCTTCCCTATAATTTTCGTTTTGGGTCTGCTCGTGATCGTGCTGCCTTTTATTACTTTCAGCGTTGATTCCAACAGTACTTTCCTCAACAAAATAATGGGATCCTTTAACGAGGTGAGCATCGGTAACTACAATACCGAGCAGGATATTAACCTGCGCTACCGCGGATATGAATCGTTCATGGCCCTGCGCGGCTACCTGGAAGGTGGCATGCGCGATTGGGTGTTTGGAGGTCTCGGTAAACTCATCGACCTTAAAACTTTTGTACGCCTGGGCGAGGATGTTGATTTTCAATACATTCCTGTTTTGCACAACGGCTGGCTCTACATCCTGGTAAAAACCGGAGCTGTAGGCGTAATTACCTATATCACCATATTTTTCGGGTTGATCATCACCAAATGGCGCTTATATGCCAATACTGCGGGCAAACCGGTTATTCGCATGTTTTCGGCTTTTATAATCGGTTGTGTGTTAAGCCTGCTGCTTACCAATTACATTGTAACAGCTTTTTTTAATATGGAGATGAGTGTGCTGATGGTAACGCTGGGCTACAGCTATATCAATGTTCACGTGCTTGTACACAAGCTCAAGATAAAACAACAAGAGGTTAAACTGGAACTTGCCGGATTAGCCGCTATTTAAAATTACGATATGGAACACACTTACAAGGCAGAAAAAGTAACCATTATCACCGTTGTTTATAACGCTGTAAATACCATTGAGGGTACTATGCAAAGTGTTATCAACCAAACGTATAATAACATCGAATACATTATTGTCGACGGTGGATCGACCGATGGTACACTGGCCATTATCGAAAAATATCGCGCCCATATTGATCAGTTTATCAGCGAGCGCGACAAAGGCATTGGCGATGGCTTTAACAAAGGCATCGCGATGGCCACCGGCAAATGGATAGGCATGATCAATGCCGACGATTGGTACGCCCCTGATGCCGTTGAGGCGATAATGACCAATGTAGATAAGGAAGATTTTGTATGCTGCGGTAACATTCGCCTGATGGGTGGTAATGGTACCGAGCGTGATAAAAAAAGCAAGGTAAGCTGGCTCAACTTCGGCATGTATATTATGCACCCAAGCTGTTTTGTAAGGCGCAGCGTTTACCGCGAGGTAGGCAACTACGATATAAGCCTGCGCATAGCTATGGATTTTGATATGTTTTTACGCATTAAAAGTTTTGGCTATAGCATCAAATATATTGATCATGTAATTGCCTATATGCGTACCGACGGGGTAAGCAATGATACCGTAAAGATGCATAAGGAAGAGTTAGCTGTAATGAAACGGCACCTGCACGGCGTAAGCTACCTGTTATCGTGCCTGTTCAATTACCTCAACAGGCTTAGGTGGCGCTTTTTTTATAAAGATCCTTTCCGTAAACCAATCACTTTACAGGCATAGCGTATGGAAAAAAAGATACTCATATCTGCATACGCCATATCGCCCTATAAAGGTTCGGAATATGGTGCGGCCTGGAATACGGTTATCAACCTATCGTCGAAACATGAGCTGTGGGTGCTCTACGGCATGTCTGACGATCATATGGGCGATACCCAAAGCATGCGCAAATATCTGGAAGATAACCAGGTGCCCAATGTACATTTTGTTGAAGTGCAGCCAGGACCCATTGCTAAAGCTATCAACCTGCTTAATAAAGCCGGTTTAGGTTGGTTTTTTTATTTCGCTTATACGCTGTGGCAGCAAGAGGCCTGTAAAGCTGCCCGCAAACTATTGCTCACTGAAGATATTGATGTGTTACACCAACTTGGCCCTATAGGCTACCGTGAGCCCGGTTTTTTATACAAGCTTGGCAAACCACTGGTTTGGGGGCCGATAGGTGGGATGATGGTTATTGATAAACGCTTATCTGCCAATAAACCGATGATGACCCGGTTTAAATTCGGCCTTAAAAACTTAATTAACAGGCTGCAGTTGGGCTATTCATCGCGCATAAAGAAAGCTTTTGAATATGCCGATGTGTTGATCTCGGCCACCCGTGCCGGGCAGTATACCATTATGAGCAGGTTTAGCCGCGAAAGTTATTACCTGTCTGAGCAAGGCATTATTGGCAAGATCAGGCTGGATGAAACCAAGTTTAGCAGCGATGTTGCGCGCCTTATTTGGTGTGGTACCCATATCGAACGTAAAAACCTGCAGCTGTGCCTCGATGCATTGGCAATGGTTAAGCACAGCAACTGGCAACTTGATATTTTAGGTTGCGGGCCGCTTACCGATAAGTTAAAGCAATATGCCGATAACCTCGGCCTAAGTAAAAATATTATATGGCACGGTCAGCTTAATCGCACCCAAGCCATACAAATGATGGAGTCGGCCCACCTGCACATCATTACCAGCATAGCTGAGGATAACCCTGCCGTGGTTTTCGAGGCCATGAGCTGCGGTGTTCCTTCGCTTACTATTGATCATCATGGCATGGGCGATGTGATCAATCACGAAAATGGGATCAAGGTGCCGGTTAATGAATACCCCATACTGGTAAAAGATATAGCCGAAAGGCTGGATAAATTATTTGCCGAACCAGCCCAGTTAAAAACACTGGCCTATACAACTATTGCCCGCGCCACTAATTTTCAGTGGGACAAGAGGTTGGCCATGCTTAACCGGGCTTATGACGAGGCTATTATGGCTCACGAAAAACGTACAGCCTATTTAATGCCGGACGAAAACTTAATTGCCTTATGAACATGCGCCATCAAAAAATAAGGGTAGGTATTGATGCCAAATGGTACTTCGACGGTCCGCCGAGCGGGCATGTTGTTGTCAAGAATTTGGTTGATGAGATGATCAGGAACAATGATGGCCGGTTTGATCTTTACCTGTTCATTACCAGTAAATACAAAGATCAGGCGTCGTTGCATTTTCCTATCGATGTAAAGCTGATTTTTTTACCGGGTATCCCTAACCTGCTATCAAACCTGTTCCTGATACCGATAGTGACCTTTTTTTATGGGATTGATGTGCTGCTGTTTCAAAACTTTGGCAGCGCATGGCCCGCGATCGCGCTGAAAATAGCCTACATCCATGATGTATTGTTTCTTGATCACCCGGAATATTATACCCCCGGCGAGGTAGCCTACTTTAAGCAGATGATCCGTTTTGCAGCCAAAGCTGATAAAATTATTACCATATCCAACAGCGAAAGGCAACGCATGGAAGATCATAACGTGTTGCCATCAAATAATATCGATGTGGTTTATCATGGCATCAACGAAAAGTTTAAACCGCTTTCGGCCTATCAGTCTGATGCCATTGAAGCCTTGGAAGATAAATATAACTTGCCCGAGAGATACCTGTTGTATGTTGGCCGGGTGAACATCCGCAAAAACCTGATCAACCTGGTGCGCTCGCTTGCACTGCTAAAACAGCATAATATTAAACTGGTAATAGCCGGCAAGCGCGCTGGTGCCTATCCCGAACTGGAGGAGTGCATAGCTAAAAATCAACTCCAAAACGATATCATTTTTACCGGCCATGTGCCCGAAGATGACCTGTACCTGCTGTACGCTCGCGCAACTGTTTTTTGCTTCCCTTCATATGCCGAAGGTTTCGGTTTGCCACCCTTGGAAGCTATGCAGTGCGGGGTGCCCGTTGTGGTTTCAAACCGCACCGCCATGCCCGAGGTTTGCGGACAGGCCGTACTTTATACCGATCCGGACAATGCCGAAAAAATGGCTGCCCAAATAGAATTGTTATTAACCGACGAGGCTTTGTACCACCAAAAAGCGAAACAGGGTATTGCCCAGGCCCGCAAGTTCTCGTGGAAAAAAGCCTCTAACGAAATATTAACCCTAATAACTGAAGCTTATGCTGGTAGAAAAAATTATCCGAAAGCTGAAACGCAACCCCGATTATAAGTGGGAAAGCAAGTACACCTTCAGGGATATGAGGGTGATATTATTAAGCCGAACAAGCCAGATCTTGCGCGGTGGCTGGATGCGCCTGTTTTTGAAACACGTTGAAGGTCTGCTTTTTATCGGTAGCAATGTAAAAATTAAACATGCTTACCTGGTATCGGCAGGTAAAAACCTCATTATTGAGGATAATGTGTTTATCAACGCGCTATCGTACGATGGTATTTCGATAAAAGATAATGTATCCATTGCCCGTAACTGTACGCTTGTTGGTACAGGTATTATTTCGCAAAAAGGTAAAGGTATCAGTATTGGTAATAACACTGGTATCAATGCAGGGGCATATCTCGGCGGACAAGGCGGTATCGAAATTGGCGATAATGTGATCATCGGTCCCGGGGTGCAGGTATTTTCTGAAAATCACAATTTTTCAGATATCAATGTAAATATTAAAGATCAGGGAGTATCCCGCGATGGTGTTGTTATTGAAAACGATTGCTGGATAGGGGCGGGAGCCATCATCCTGGCCGGGGTAACTATTGGCAGTGGTTGTGTAATAGCCGCCGGTAGTGTAGTAACCCGCTCGGTAGCAAGCGACTCTGTAGTGGCTGGTGTACCCGGTAAAATTTTAAAAAGCCGCAAAGTAGTAAGTGTAGGTAAGGTTGCATAAAATATTAACAATGATGAACATAGTACATGAGCATATTATTGATCAGAAAGTTGAAGTTAAACAGCCTGGCTCAATGACCTCGGCATTCAATAAACTAAAAGGTGCATGCTTGTATATGGCCTGTGGCGCTATTGGTTATTTCCCATTTCATACCTTAAGGATCTTTTTTCTGCGGATGTTGAAAGCCAAAATTGGTAAACGCACCGGTGTTTATCGTGGTTTTGAAGTAAGAAGTCCGTGGAAATTGAAGATCGGTAGTGGTTCTATCATCGGTCACGGTGCTTTGCTTGACGCCCGGAGCGGACTAACCATTGGTAATAGCGTGAACCTGAGTAACGAAGTAATGATCTGGACTTTGCACCACGATTATAATGATAGCGGTTTTGCCCAATCGGGTGCGCCGGTAGTTATTGGTGATTACGCCTGGATCTGCTCGCGGGCAATTATTTTGCCTGGGGTAACTGTAGGCGAGGGTGCGGTAGTTGCGGCCGGTGCGGTTGTTACGCGGGATGTTGCGCCGTACACCGTGGTGGGCGGCGTGCCTGCCAAAGCCATTGCCCGGCGAAATGAAAATTTGAATTATGATTTAGGCGACGCGATTTTGCCGATAATATAAGCTTTAAACACAATTCGTCATTGCGAGGAACGAAGCAATCGCGAACTATGCAGGGTGGCCTTGCCAATCGGGGATTGCTTCGTTCCTCGCAATGACGGCTCAAAGAAATGAATTATAGAATCCAGACTTACGAAGTTTTTAAAACTTCGTAAGTCTTACCGCTTCAAAAAGTATAACTCCTAATACTGCCAGGTAATATTCTCTTTCAAAACCCGCATCGGGTTGCCTCCAAAAATACTGTTATTGCCAATCAACTTTTTGGTCACTAATGATCCGGCCGCTATAATGCTTCCATCGGGCAGGTTAGCACCTTTCAAAATTGTACACCGGCAACCAACCCAAACATTATCGCCAATTATTACCTCTTTTGGGTGATTAAAAACCTGTCCGTTCTCATCAAAAATATGATGGAAGTCGGTATCCATCACCAGGCTTTCCCAACTGATGCCGCTGTTGTTGCCAATGGTTATTTGTTTTTCGGCAACTATGGCAACTTCGGTGCTCATGTTAAAATTTTCGCCGAAAGTTAGTGTGCCTTTTTCGCCCACGTTTATTTTACAACCGTGCATTATAAAGGCGCGGCCATTAAAAACCACTTCGCCAAAAACCTGCCATACGCCGCGGGCGCGCTTAAAATCAGAGATACCGACTTTACCGTAGCCAATTTGAATGAGGGCAGTTTTGACCGGTCCGTTTATGGTAACCTTTCCGCCCATTTTGTGCAGGTAAATATTGTTGGATATCAGTACCGGCAATTTGATAGCTGTTTTAAACGGGAAGTATTTGAAATTAAAAATGATGGATTTAAGGTTTACGCGCGAAAGTAGTTTTAGTGTTTTGCTCATTTATGTTCAGGGTTAAATGGCGTTTGTGTTTATTATAAATATACAAAAATATCCCCGCATATCAGTTGCCTCCCGGTGTAGCTTTTCAATAAAAAATACAGTAGGAAAATTCACTTTCAGGGACTGCTAATTTACACAAAATTGCTTTTGAATAATAATTGATATAATACTATTATTGGGTGCTTGTTGCTATATCGTTGTTTGTTTTGTTCATAACTATTCACTCCGTTCATTCCGTTCATGTGCCTCAATAAGGCATCAAAAAAGGCTTTTTATGTGTAATATTAGTCATTAATTAGTTTTTGATTATCCATTTAATGATGGGTATTAAAGTTAATAAAACTGAATTAATATTTATATAATATCAAATACAATTGACTTATGCGCATCGCCATCATCGGAACAAGAGGTATCCCCAACCACTACGGTGGATTTGAACAATGTGCCGAATACCTATCGGCCGGCTTAGTGAAAAAAGGTTATGAGGTTGTGGTTTACAATTCCCATAATCACCCATATCAGCAAAAGGAATGGAACGGGGTCGAGATTCGGCATTGCTACGATCCCGAATGTAAATTGGGTACTATCGGGCAGTTTTTTTATGATTTGAACTGCATAAAAGATGCGCGTAAGGGCAATTTTGATATTATACTGCAATTGGGTTATACCAGTAGCTCGGTATGGTCATTCCTTTTTCCGGGCAATACTGTAGTCACCACCAATATGGATGGTTTGGAATGGAAACGGGCCAAGTATTCAAAACCGGTGCAGCGCTTTTTGCAGTTTGCCGAAAAGCTGGCCGTAAAATACAGTGATCACCTGATAGCCGATTCGCCAGAAATTCAGCGTTACTTGGGTAATAAGTATCAAAAAGAAGCCACTTTTATACCGTATGGTGCAGAGATGTTTGATAATCCTGAACAGGATGTGCTTGATGAATATAGCTTGAAGGCATACGAGTACGATATGCTGATTGCCCGCATGGAACCCGAAAACAGTGTGGAAACTATTTTAGATGGTGTGGTTCGTGCCGATAGGAACAGGCCATTTTTGGTGGTAGGCAATACCAACAATAACTTCGGCGAATACCTGAAATTAAAGTTTGCCCATTCTCCTAAAATAAGGTTTGTTAATGGCATCTATAATATAGGTAAGCTTAATAACCTGCGCTATTATTCAAATCTTTACTTTCATGGGCATACCGTTGGCGGCACAAATCCCTCGCTGTTGGAAGCAATGGCATCAAATAGCCTCATCTGCTCGCACGATAACAAATTTAACCGCGCGGTTCTAAACGACGATGCTTTTTACTTCAGCACCGCAATGGACGTAGCCGAACATCTGCGCGCCGCCAATAAAACAGCCGAAACATACCAGCACTTTTTGGCCAACAACACCCATAAAATAAAAACGGTGTACACCTGCCAGAATATAGTGGATGCCTACGCGGCCCATTTTGAAGCCATTAAAATTAAAAACGCAAAAACAATTCCAGCATTACCAAACGCAGCACCACAGGTTGCATTATACTTAGAGAACGCACAAATTTCATAAACACCATAATCCAGATGACCAGAAATAATTTCCCCCAGTTATTATTGTTGGTTTTTGTTGCATGTATCATGACTGCCATGTTCAGCTCATGCTCGTACAAACAAAGCCAGGCATTTTTAGACCGTAAAAATGCGAGCGTGCCCATAACCGGTTACACCGGCAGCACAGATGTTTACAAAATAAAAGCCCAGGATGTTTTGCAGGTGCGTAACCTGCAAAACATTAAATACATTGTTGACGACGTACCCGCCTCCGCGGGAACCGGCACCCCGTCGGCATCTGGCGGCGGGGCTGCAGGTCTTGGCCAAAGCTATGAAGTTGCCGAAGATGGCAGCGTTGCTTTGCCGGTAATAGGCAGGGTAGCGGTACTGGGCCTTTCGCGCCTGGAGGCCGCTAACAAAATTCAGGACCTTTACAGCAAAAATCTAATCAAAAACCCCATTATCGAGGTTAAGATCATTAACCTCAAGGTGACGCTTTTGGGTGAAGTGCGCAAGCCCGGCAATTATCCTCTTGTTAGGGATAATACCAGCCTGATAGATATGCTTGGCGAAGCCGGTGGCATAACCGATAAGGGAAATGAAAAGCATGTTAAAATTGTACGCGGAGGGGTAACCAATCCGCAGATTCTGGAGATCGATCTTAGCGATGTTAACGCCTTATCAAACCCGGCCATTATGCTGCAAAACCAGGATGTTGTTTATATCGAACAGAATAGGAAATCTCTCCGGAACGAAAAACTCCAAAATTTTACAACCCTCATCCAGCCCGCGCTCATTTTATTAAACTCGGCACTGATCATTTTTACGTTGCGTAAATAACCGCGCTTCGGTTTCATTATCATTTGTTTACCCGTTATTACCGGCTTGAAATGGCCGGTGGTAACGGGTTTTCGTGGTTTATTTTTGTGCTCATGTAATTGAATAAAATGAACTGGCCAATTATGCGTTAGCGTTCATGGTTATTGCATATATTTCAATATTGAAACCTGAATGTTGTGTTTTTATTAAAAAAGCCCCGTTTTTACTATCTATAGCGAATGATTTTTAAGAATGGTTTGGCAGAAATAGCCGGATGATGTAATGAAATTATTTGCGATTTGATTGTTGGGGGGAGGGGCTCCGCGTTAGGGATTGCAGTGGAAAGCCCACAGCGCGCGCAGGGAGTAAGCAACGGGGAAGGCGAGGACTTTGAACGAAAAGCCCGCCCGTTGGCTAACGGGAACGCCCAATTTATAATGCTAATAAATATATTTTTGATTATAGGCACATTGTAAATAGTTGTTGATTAGAGTTTAGTATGGAAACACTTGTTACCATAAATGAAAATGACAGCACGTTTGGGGTTTTATTTTATCAAAACCCTTTGCCCGCATGGATCATTGAAACAGGCACCCTTAAGTTTATAGCCGTTAACAACGCGGCCGTTAAGCAATATGGATATTCGCGCGAGGAATTTTTGAACAGTACAATAGCGCTTGTGGGCTTACCCGGAGAAGATGATAGTTACCGGGCCTTATTAAACAGGTCTTTAGATAATCAAAGTACTACCACCGAACTTGTACATATAAAGAAAGATGGCGCGCTGGTTTACGTTAATGTTTCGTTGTATAGCGTTTGTTTTTGCAGCAACCAGTGTCGCATGATGATAGTGAACGATATTACTGATAAGCGCTTTGGGGTCGAGATGATTAACGCGCACAATAAAAAGCTGGAGGATCTGGCTTTTATTAATTCGCACCTTATTCGTAAACCGCTGGCCAATATATTGGGTATCATTTATACGCTTGATTACCACAATTGCTGTAAAGATGAATTTAAGCAATCAATAAACATGCTTAAACTAAGCGCCGATGAGCTTGATGATGTGATCAGGAAAATTAATTTACAGTTAGAAGTTTAAATTTATTATAAGATTTTGTTTTTATTAAGTGACAGATTTACAAATATTTAATTATTTTTAAAAATTGCCTGGATGCTTTACGGCTGCGTGTATTGGATAAGGTTGGCCATTAAGTAAAAAGATCAAGAAAACCTGTTACTGCTTTAGTTCGTACTTTATTAAATTTATTAACTATTTGTTGATTTTATCACGATGCTAACCAATACCCCTGTTAATGGAAAATGAACCTGGTAAAGTATTTGCACCCCTAAGTCCCGGAGCAGAAAAGTTGCAATCATTTTTTATGGAGCACCTTAACCGCCTTTATTGCGCCAAAGCTCACATTGTTGAGCGTTTGCCTGATATTGTTGATGCTGCCCGTTTTAAAAGCATAAAAACGGATATTAGCTGTGCCATTGAGCTGGCCGAATTGCAGGTAGCTAAAATGGATCAGATATATGGTTTATTTAATGCCCGTTATTCGTTTGAGAAAGTAGACGGATTGATCGAATTTTTAGAACGATCGTTCACTTCTTTTCAGTGGAATATGGCTGATCCTGATTTGAGTGCTATCATGATCATTTCTTATCTTGGTTTTATTGAATGCCTGGAAATTACTTCTGTGCACATTTTGAAGCTACTTGCTATTAAACTAAAAAATGAGAAACTAACACAACTGTTGAAGGATAACTTTGTTAAAGTTGATCGTACGTTAACATCTCACTTAACAAATATTTATACAGATACTGCTCAATAATACTGTTTCCTTATCTCTGCGATCTTCTGAAGTGCAAATAACGATTAACTTATAGTTATTGCTATTTGGCACTATGTTCATTTTTACACTCCTGTTCATTTTTGTTCATTTTGTACTTGTACAACTTGTGGGAATTTTTTGATGCTTTTGAAGCAAACTTAATCTTGCAGGATTCCGTAATATTGTACTGAGCCTTATCAATGATCAATCCTGCAAGATGAGAATTGTGAACGGGTTGTTGAATAATAGTTAAAAACAAAATCGTATTTGAGTTATCGTTTAGTGATGTATCCCCCTAATGCAAAAAACTTATCGTTTAGTACTTGAATTTGCGTTATTAAATGTGTGTAAATATGACAGTTATTTCTCATCCTCATTACGAGTTATTAAAAAGGGAATTACTAAAAGCGTCGGGATTTAAAAGTATTAGTCCGGCCGATTGCCGGATAATTGCGGCTATGGTGACTGATAAAACGAGATATTGTATCAGTGAAACTACCTTAAAAAGGATCTATGGTTTCGCGCTAAGCCGGTTTAACCCTTCGTCGTTTACGCTTGATGTGTTATCACAATATTGTAACTACAATAGTTGGAAGGCATTTTGCGAAATAAGGATCTCCAACAATGTAGAAACAGTGGTTAGCGACCTGGATTGGAGTACTTTTCAAAAAAAGGTAGCTAACGTAACCAATTCTACCCTGCAGGCTATCAGGAACAGGGCGGGTATCCCATACCATTTTGCTGTTAAGCGCGAGTTGGTTGGGGCGCATTTAAATGAGTTTATACATTCATCGCATACAAACGCGGTACTGTGTGCTCCTGCGGGTCATGGTAAAACCATTGCCCTGTGCCAATGGGTTGAAGAACGGATGGAAATGAACCTGGCCGGCATACGTGATGATGCCGTTTTGTTTATTAACGGCAGCGCGCTTATAAACGCATGGCAAAGTGGCCGTGACCTGGTTGAATGGGCTTTGGCATTGGTAGGTTGCAGCACCAAACAACAATTGGATGATCTGATAAGCCGTAAGCAAAACAAGGGGAACAAGTTTTATTTTGTAATTGATGCTTTTGATGAGCACGTATTAGGAGTTGAGCAATTTGAACTGATATTAAACTATTTGGTGAAGGGATTGGCCTTACATCAAAATAATAACTGGTTAAAGGTGATCGTTACTTTAAGGTCATCAACCTGGGTAAGCTACCGGCACCAGTTGCAGGCCGAAGGTAACGAGTGGTTTACCGGTTTTAACGCCGAGAACAACGAACGCAGCAATGTGCCGCTGTTAAGTTATAAAGAGATCAGCCAGCTATGGCTGCGCATTAACCCGGCTTTTCAAAGCAATATTTGCCCCGAAGCGGCCGAGAAGCTAAGCCATCCTTTGTTTTTTCAATATTACTACAAACAGCACCGTGGCAATTTTACGCCCGGTAGCCTGGATAATGTTTGTATCTATGAACTATCTGCCGCCTTTATTTTAAACAATGTTTACCTGGGTAAAAACGCTACCGAAAAGGTGTTTGTGATAAAAAGCATTGTTGAACAATTGGATTTTAAGAGCGGGAACTACGGGGTGCCGGCAAACAACGTTTCGGCGTTGCTTAAGCAATACAACGAGGCCTATCGTGATTTGCTGGGCATTGGCTTTTTAAAAGAGGTTAGCTCGGGCAGTGAGTATGATCTGCAAACCCGCATCGTTTTTAGCAATAATTTCCTGGAGCATAGCGTTGCCAAAACAATACTCGGCAGGTTTGATAATAAATTGAATGAAGGCTTTGTAAATTATTTTAACGATAATTTTGTTGTTGATAAATACAAGCTTCCGGTGCTTAAATGGTGTTTGGTTTTTGCTATAAAAACCGGGCAGCAAAATAGCTTAGCTTATCTTACCGATATAAATTTAAGCGGCGCTGAGCGTGCCGAGATGATGCTGTTTATTGGAAGTTTGCTGGAGAAAGAATGTTCATCAATAAAAGAAAACGAGCAGTTGCTACAGTACTTTAAACAGGTATTCAGCGAAAAAATGTTCGATTATTTTTTTACGCTCGATCTGATCGATCCGGCACACAAACGCACCCTGTTAACTATGTTGCGGTTTGAACTTTCGGACCAGCAAAAAATAATTATGCATGCGGCCCTGGGTATTATAGCCGTAATACAACTCGATTTAAAAGAACTGAAAGTAAGGTTGGATGAACTTGAAAAGTTTAGCGACTATGAGTTTGAGAGACTGCCGATAAGCCCCTTGAAATGTCTTAGCGCGTTTTACCTCTTTTTGCAAAAAGGTGTTATCCCGCACGAAATTTTTGAAGGCATTGATCAGCTATCCTTCTCGCCTGTTTTTACTGATGAACAGGTGCGCCCCTGCGAGGTTAACGACATGCTTTTTATACAGGCAGCCTACACCATGCTCATCTGCGGCGACCCATATAAGGTTGTGCGTTTTGTAAACATGGTAAGGAACCATTATCAAACAGCCCAAATTGAAGAAGCCAAAACGCAGTTTGCCTTTTTTATTAACCTGCTACAAGCCGAGGCCTGGTTTGGGATAGGAGAAACCGACAGGGCTTTAAAACTGTTTGGCCCCATAGCAGATACTTTTGGAGTAGGTGGCAAACAGCTTGGCCCCATTATCAAAGCACGCTTTTATAATTTAAAAATAAAACTGCTCATGAACACCCCGCGCGAAGATCTGATCATTGACGAACTGAAATGCGTTAACGCCATTGCAGAGGATTCTGGTAACAAGATCCTTAAAATGAATGTGCTCATGATGCTGTTGAAGCATAATGGCGTGCTTGATCAATATCCGTTTTTTAAGCAGCAGGCGGTGCATGATCTAACAGCTATCATAAACCGTAGCGGCCTTAACCGCGATAGGTTTAATGTGCCTAATGTGGTGGGATAGATATATAGCAAGATAATATAGTGTACAGCCTGTGTTGAAATATGTTCGGCACGGGCTGTGTCATTTATAACCGCGTTATTTCTTTGTATCTATATCCGGTTTTCTGCATCATTCAAATAAATTCATAAATTTAGCATGTGCAAGATTACCTTTTATTCATCGATACCGAAACCTCGGGCCTGCCCATTAAATGGGACCAGCCTTATTGTAATAACGATAACTGGCCCTACGCGCTGCAGGTATCGTGGATAGTGTACACTAATGATGGCCATGAAGTGAAGCGGGAAGATCATTATATAAAAGATAATGATTTTACCATCAGCGAAAAAGCATTTAAGGTACATGGCCTCACGCCTCAATTTTTGACCGAGAACGGTGAATGGCGCAAAGATGTAATGGCCAAGCTTGCCAATGATCTGATCCATTTTGAGCCTTTGGTAATAGGGCACTTTATTGAGCTTGATTTGAACGTTGCCGGGGTGGAATTTTATCGCACCGGCATACCCAATCCGCTGGATAACCTCAAAACATATTGTACTATGCTGGCCACTACCAAATGGGTGCAAAATCCACAGGTAAAATACCTGCGGCTAAACCAATTGTACGAGGTATTATTTAACAAAACATTAGATAGGCAGCACAACGCCATGGAAGATGCCGAAGCCACTGCCGAATGTTTTTTTGAAATGCAAAAACGCGGTGATATTACCGAAGATGCTGTAGAGCACCAGGAAGTTTACCTGCAAAAGATCCGGTCGGAAAAAAAATATCTTTTACCGGCTGCCGTTATTTTAATATTGATCATCATCATAGCTTTTTGGGTACATGGTTCAACGTCTTGATTTTTTAAGTAAAGTTGCCCCTTTTAACTTGCTTCCGCAGGAGGTATTAGAGGAAGTTGCTGATCAGTTACAGGAGATCCGCTATAGTAAAGACACGCTGATTTATCAGCAGGAAGTAACTAAAATGCGCGGCGTGGACATCATTGCTGAGGGTGAATACGAATCTTTTTTTTACGATAGCAAGCAGAATAAACGTCTGCTTGAAAATCATTACCCGGGCTACTGTTATGGTGGGATCTCGGTATTGCTTAACCGTAAGCAATCCATCCGCACGGTGATCGCTAAAAAGGGGACAACAGTTTTCTTTTTTCACCGCAAAGATTTTCGGTCGCTTTGTAAAGCTTACGAGGAGTTTTTTCAATATTTTACTTCGGATTTTGGTAAGCGGATGCTTAATGATGAGTTTGCTCATTTTTATAAAAAGCCTGCCACGTTCGAGGAAAGTTATATCGCTTCGGAGCAACTTTACTCCCGCAAAATTGAGAATATCGAATATCGGGATATTGTTTCCTGCAGTAGCGACACACCTGTTTTTGAAACGGCCCGGTTAATGGCCCGGCATAAAGTAAGCTGCATTTTTATAAGGGATGAGCAAAGCAAAATTGTTGGTTATGTAACCGATATTACTCTGCGCGATAATGTGACAGCTAAACAATTAGATACTGGACAAGCTATTGCCAATGTGATGGATAATCCCATTGTTTGCATTAGTACCAGCGCCTATGTTTATGAGGCTATCCTGATGATGTTCCGCACCAAAACACGTTACCTGCTTATTAAAAATGGTGATGAGTTTGTAGGCAGTATCAGCAGAAATAAATTACTGGCCGAGCAGGCCCAATCGCCGCTGGTATTTATCCAGTCGGTTAAGCAGGCTATTTCCGTACAGGAGTTGAAGCGCAAATGGGAGTCGGTACCGCAAATGGTTACGCAGTTGTTGGGTAGGGGCGTAAATGCCGAGATCGTTAACCAGGTGATCACTACTATTGCCGATACCATCGCTATTAAGGTGATAGAAAGCGTTATCGAAACCATGGGCCAGCCACCTGCCAAATTTGTTTTCATGGTGCTTGGCAGCGAAGGCCGCAAGGAGCAAACCTTTAAAACCGACCAGGATAACGCCATTATATACGAAGATAAAGCTAACGAACACCGCGAACAGGTGCGCGAATATTTTCTGGCTTTTGCCCAACAGGTATCTGAAAAGCTCGATCATATAGGCTTCAGCTTTTGCACAGGAGGCTATATGGCTCAAAATCCTAAATGGACACATTCCCTTTCGCACTGGAAGCGGAACTACGAAAGCTGGATGACCGAAGCCGTGCCTGAAACGGTGATCCAGTTCTCCACCTTTTTTGATTGCAGGTACCTATACGGTGAGGCCAGCATTATGGATGAGCTGAAGGGGTTTTTGGATGAGGAATTACAAAAGCCCTTAGGCAAGATCTTTTTCCACCTGGCAAAAAACGCCCTGCAATACGAGCCGCCACTAACCTTTTTCAAAAAAATAAAAACGTTTACCAAAGACAGCCAGGAAGTTTTCGACATTAAAAAATCGATGACTCCGATTGTAGATCTGGTGCGGGTGTATGCCCTTCGCCACCGTATTTTTGAAGTAAATACCGGCGAGCGCCTTAAAGCCCTGAAAGAAAAAGGTGTATTTAACGAACAGGAAGCGCATGAGCTTACGCAATCATATTATTTCCTGATGAGCCTAAGGTTACGTAATCAAGCTTCCCAAATTATCCAGGATCGCACCGAACCCGATAATTACATTGACCCTGATAAACTTACCAAAATTGAAAAGGTGGCGTTAAAGGAGATCTTTAAAACGATTGATAATTTCCAAACGAGGATAAAGCTGGAGTTTACTAATAATTTGTTTGGGTAATGATAAATATTGGGCTGAACCAATATCATGTTTATATATTAAAGTATGCTGACGGTTCATATTATACCGGCATTACCAATAATATTGAACGAAGAATCATTGAACATCAATCTGGTGAGAATCCTAACTGTTACACTTTAAACGTCGGCCACTAACGTTAGTATTCAATGAAATTTTCAATGATGTTAATCAGGCAATAGCATTCGAAAAACAAGTTAAGGGTTGGAGGAGAGCGAAAAAAGAGGCCATTATAAGAGGCGAATGGGATCTGTTACCAGAATTAGCTAAAGCTAAAGGCTTAAAAGAACCTTAATAGCCTTAGCGTGAGGGCCTGTCACCCTGAGCTTGTCGAAGGGTCGCGCGCAGAGGCCCTGCCCACCATACTTCGACAAGCTCAGCATGACACCCGATTTTCGTTGTGCGAGGGCCTGTCACCCTGAGCTTGCCGAAGGGTCGTGCGCAGAGGCCCTGCCCGCCATGCTTCGACAAGCTCAGCATGACACCCGGTTTTCGTTATGTGAGGGCCCGCCACCCTGAGCCTGTCGAAGGGTCGCGCGCAGAGGCCCTGCCCACCATACTTCGACAAGCTCAGTATGACACCCGGTTTTCGTTATGTGATAGTTTGTCATTCTGAACCTGTCGAAGGATCGCGCGCAGAAGCCCAGCCCACCATACTTCGATAAGCTCAGCATGACACCCGATTTTCGTTATGTGATAGTTTGTCATTCTGAACCTGTCGAAGGATCGCGCGCAGAAGCCCAGCCCACCATACTTCGACAAGCTCAGTATGACACCCGGTTTTCGTTATGTGATAGTTTGTCATTCTGAACTTGTCGAAGGGTCGCGCGCAGAGGCCCTGCCCACCATACTTCGACAAGCTCAGCATGACACCCAATTTTCGTTGTGCGAGGGCCTGTCACCCTGAGCCTGTCGAAGGGTCGCGCGCAGAGGCCCTGCCCACCATACTTCGACAAGCTCAGCATGACACCCAATTTTCGTTGTGCGAGGGCCTGTCACCCTGAGCCTGTCGAAGGGTCGTGCGCAGAGGCCTCGCCCGCCATGCTTCAACAAGCTCAGGATGGATGCCTTTTTTACAACTTCCCGGCCGCCTTCAAACTCGCGGCAGCTTCAACCATCATTACACCGCTTAACTGCGTAGTGAGATCAGTTGTACCCGATGGCGCCTTCTTCCAATCCGGACTGATCATGAATGATGGCCGTTCAATAGCCTGGGTATATAATGTTTCGGCGTTGAACTTCAGGAAGGTGATCAGCTTTGTTCTATCCGCTTCATTAACATCGGCATCAAGGGCCAGTAGCGTCATATATCTAACTAAAATCCCTTTAAACAAACCGCCATCGCCCTGCCCTTCCGATTTTAGGATTCCGCCGGGCGAGATATCCGTATCAAGCATAGTGGCATTGGCTGTATTTACCGCATCGGTAAGGTAGGCGGCATCTTTAGTGGCATGGTAAAGCTCTAAGGCCGCACCTATGAATACGCCTTGGTTATAGGTGAATTTCCATTTGCTGATCTGCCCGTCGCCATTAGCGTTGATGCCGTCCCAGATAATGCCCGAAGGATCGAGCAGGGTTTTCTTTAGCCAGGTGTACAGGCGTTTGGCTGTGGCAAGGTCGGCTTCGTTTTTCTCCAGCATGTAAAGCCTTGCCGCAAAGATGATGGCAGGCGCGTTAGCCGGGGTGTTTTTGTAATCCAACTGGTTTTTACGCCAGGCTATGCCGCCGCCCTGGTTGCTGTTCTCTCCGGTTTGAATGTCGGTCCACAGGGTATGGGCTGCTGTAAGGTATGTGGCATCGTTGGTAGCGCTGTATGCCCTTAAGGTAGAGAGCGACAGCCATTCCATATCGTCATAAAAATTATTGGATAGCCCGCCGTTGCTGGTTTTGATACCGGCCAGTAGTGAACTCATCCGCTGCTTGTAGATATCATTTTTGGTGCGCAGGTAGCCATCAGTAAAAATATCCAGCGTATGGGCGTTAGGCCAATAGTTGAATACCGTACTGCCCGCGTTATTAGCTACAAAATAGTTGCCATTGGCAGACAGAAAGGTTGTATAGGTTTTATCCTGCAAGGTATCGGCTGTTTGGGCGTATTTATAATCTACTTTTACCGATGCCCTGTTGCCATATAATGGAAAAGGTTTATCCTTGAGGCACGAGGAAAAGCCCATTGCCATGCCGCCTGTTAAAGCAAGCATAGCTATATTGTTGATCACTTTATTTTTCATAAAATAAGCTTTTTGTAAACCCATCGCCTGGCTTAAAACCCGGCAATGGGCATACCATTAATATTATTTAACAGTAACAGAGTGGGTGTAAGCGGCTGCATCAGCGCTAAAATCAACTATGATATCGGCGTTGTGGTTATCGGCAGCGCCGGTGAACTTAAAGCAGAAATCGTATTGTGCGTTGTTAACCGGCACCATGTAATAAAACGACTTAGCCGTATTCGCATCCGGGCGACTGTTATCTGAGTTTTTGCTACCGTAATACTGGGTTGAAGTAGCACCTGCCGCATCTTTAAATGTAAAGCGGAATTTATAACGCTCGTCACGTCCCCATGATTCCTGGTGAAAAACGATCGAGGCATTATCAATTTCCCATTTACCACCTGCTTTGTATGGCAGCGGGAACCAAACTTTGTTATCGGCAGCAAACCATAAACCTACTTCAGTTACTTCGGTAATTGCTGCTGATGCCGAAGTGAAATCAACCACAATACGTTCAACTTTGGTAGCGCCGGTTACGGTGGTGTTACCGTCTTTCAATAGTTTAACACCATCAACAGAATAAGTTGCAGGCGTACCGGTGTTGCGCTCGGCAAAGTGATAAGTACCCGCTTTTAATGATGTCCAGGCCTCGAAAACACCCGCAGCCGTTTGTTTAAAGTGCACGGCTTTGCTCAGGTCTTCACCACCTTCAGTCGCTGAACCGGTAAGGTACAGATCAACAGGAATATCGGTAAAACCGGCTGCACGCTGAACTTCTATAATGTTAGATACTGTTGCTTTAACCACGTTGATACCTTTAGATGACATTACAGTCCATTTCAGTTTGCCGGTGGCTTGTGGCTGGATGCCTGCCAGGTCGGCTACCTTGTTCAGGTCTTTGTACGACATGGTTAGTTTGTTGTATAAACCATTCGCATCTGATGGGATGGTGTAGATAGGTTTAGAAAAATCGCCGTTCTCTTTATCAAAAGCAACTTCGTACAATACCAGACCATTATCTTCGGCATGGGCTTCGGCCCACTCGAAAGTGGCCGAACCCGTTACCGGCTCCAACTGAATAAATTTGTTGTTTGCCGGGCCGAAGAGATTGGTTACAGCAGAAACATTAGTGTGATTTAAGGTTTTGTCTTTTTTGCAACCGGTTATGGATAGTATAGCTATGATGCCTGCCATAAGGCAGTATGTAATATTTTTCATGATCGTAATTGATTATAATGTCTTGTTTTATAAATAATTATTGATTTACCAGCCTGGGTTTTGGGTTAAATTAGGGTCAACGGCACGCTCATCACGCGGGATTGGCCACAGGTAAGCCTTACTTTTATCAAAAGTGCGCTGGTTAGCCCGGATGTAACCATTATCAACCGAAGCAGGGCCAAATTTGGCACCATGCGCCCAACCATTCAACACCGTTTCGGCAGTACGCCAGCGGCGGATATCGAATACGCGGAGGCCTTCCATAGCCAATTCAACACGGCGTTCGTTACGAACAATTTCGCGTAGATCGGCCTGGCTTCCGGCAGGGAAATTCAATGCAGGTGCATCGGTAAATCCGGCACGGCTGCGCAGTGCTTTAATGGTTTTATCCCAAACACCGGCATCCAGTTGGCCAAGCTCATTTTTAGCTTCGGCGTACATCAATAGCACATCGGCGTAGCGGATCAATATGAGGTTTAAACCCGATTGGAAATTTACGGCAGATGCAGGGTCGTAATATTTGCGGGTATAATAGCCTGTAGGCGAGCTTACTTTGCCCGGAGCGTATTCATCCGGTTTTGTAGCTCCCGGATCCGAACCTGGTTTGGTGTAGATAACCGTTGTACTGTTGTCCGGTTTTTTCCATTGGTAGCCATTATAAACCACTGTGTTGGTTAAGCGCGGATCGCGGTGAACGTATGGATTGTTTTCGTCATAACCAGATCCTGCATCGCCTATTTTTTTACCGTTATCCATCAGGTAGCTGTCAACCAGTTCCTGTGTAGGGGCAAGGGCGTTCAGGCGGGCACCAACGGCCAGTGGGGCCATATCAAAAAAGTTGCTGTAAGTTTTCAAATCGGGTACAAATTCCAGGTCGAGGATAACCTCGCTGTTGTACTCGTTTTGTGGTAAAAACAAACCTTCATACGATGGAAACAGGGCGTATGTGCCGTTGCTGTTATCGTTTATTAGCTTTTCGCAGATTGTGGTTACATCCTGCCAGCGGCCTTCGTATAATAATACACGTGCTTTTAATGCAATGGCTGCACCTTTGGTTATGCGACCCCGGTCGGCATCTTTATAAGCGGTGTTTACCGGCAAATCGGCAGCGGCGGCGTCAAGCTCTTTTAAAACAAAATCAACTACCTGTGCTTTAGGTGTACGGGCAAGCGTTTTTGATTCTTCGATGGTGATATCTTTATCAAACAACGGAACATCACCCCACCAGGTTTCGAGCATAAAATAGTGGAAGGCACGTAAAAACCTCGCTTCGGCCTTCATCCTTGCTTTTAGGGTGGCATCCATATCGGTTACCCTGTCCACATTCTCTAAGAATATATTGCTGGTTTTTATGCCGCCGTAATGATAACCCCATTCTTGTTTAATACGGCCTAAAGAGGCGTCGTAAGTACCTGCTGCCAATGATGCCGCACCCTGGTTGTCACCACGGCCGTTGTAGGCATTATCAGATGCGCCTTCGTTGTAAAAAAAGTAATCGTTACTGAACATCTGCGAGTATGCGGTGTTGAGTACGGCATTGGCTTTTTCGGTAGTTGTCCAGAAGTTACCATCGGTAAACTTGTTGGTAGGTGCCAGATCGAGCTTTTTACAGGCCGAAACACTTGCAAGCAATACCAGAAAAGCTGATTTATATAGTGAATTTCTTTTCATGATGGATAGTATTATAAGGTTACATCTAAACCAAACCCGTAATAAATTGGCGTAGGGTACATACGCGCGCTGTTAGCCCCGCCGGCACCGAGGTTACTATTAAATTCGGTCGATTCCGGATCGATAAACTTCATGCCCGAAAAAGTGAGTATATTTTGGCCTGATACATAAGCCCTCAACTTTTGTAGCCCTAATTTTTTTGCCAATGTGTTAGGCAGGGTATAGCCCAGCTGTACGTTTTTTACCCTCAGGTACTGACCATCAAATAAATACATATCCGATCCTCTCCTGAAGTTGTTTTCGTTTGATTGGCTTCCGCTGGCTGCAAGCCTTGGGTAGCGGGCATCAGGGTTTTGAGGTGTCCAGTAATCCAGCTGGTGCTGATAAATAACCTGCGAATAATTCACATGAAAAGGTTCAACCTGCTCGCCACGAACAAACATGCTGCGTTTGCCTACGCCTTGTAAAAACAGGTTAAAATCAAATCCTTTAAACGTAACGTTGTAAGTAAAACCGAAAGTGAAACGAGGGAACGGGTTACCTAAAACAAACTTGTCGTTATCATCAATAACACCATCGCCATTTACATCAACATAGCGGTTATCGCCCGGTGATACCGTTAAGCCTGTAGGTTTAGGCCCGGTTTGGATATCATGAAGGTTTTGGAAATAACCGTCGCGTTTTAAGCCAACGTACGATCCGATGGGTAAACCAACGCGATTGATCACCTGCATTTCGTCGTATGTTCTTAACTGATCGCCGCCTTCAAGGTATAACACCTTGTTTTTGCTATCGGCAACGTTAAAGCTGAATGAGTGCCTGAAATTGCGTGTACTGAGGTTGTAATTTACTGTTAGCTCCCAGCCGTGGTTTTGCACTTTACCCGCATTGTAACTTGGCAGCCCTGCGCCAAATGTGCCTGGTACAATAGGCGGCAACAGGATATCGCGGGTGGTTTTATTAAAATAATCAAGCGCGAAGGTTAAGCTGTTATTCAGGAAACTAAGATCGGCCCCAACGTTAAGCGTAGCAGCGCGCTCCCAACGCAGATTTGGGTTAGCAAAATTGATAGAAGTCCCGCCCACAGCCGAGTTGTTGAAACCATAAGCGTTTTGGAATGGCCCGTAGGTGCGCAGGTATTGGTAATCGCTTACACTTTGGTTACCCAAAATACCGTAAGAGCCGCGCAGTTTCAGATCGCCTATTTTATTGCGATAGCTTTCCATAAACTTCTCGTCGGTTAAGCGATAACCGGCAGATACCGACGGGAAGAACGCGCCACGGTTACCCGGAGCAAATTTTGAAGAAGCATCAATCCTGAAATCAAACTCAGCATAATATTTATTCAGGTATGAATAATTAGCTCGACCAAACACCGAATTAAGACTTGTTTCTGTAGTAGCGTTATTAGAAGCCGTAGAGCTTGGGTCAATAATAGTACCGGTGGTGGGCGTTCCCAACTCAGGGTCGGTATATTTAAGATGAATGCTATTGCCCTTAGATGTAGTTGATTCATTAGCTACACCTACCAACACATCCACATTGTGTACTTTATTAAAAGTTTTGGCATACTCGGCCAAAAGCTGGGTGTTGGTAAAAAGGTCTTTGTTGTTATCATCATTGGTATTCCTGTCAGCACCGTAAGTGCCTGAAGGATAAAAGCTAACCTGTTTTACACGGGTAAACTGATGATTGGATAATAACCTGCCACCAAAAACCGCCTTCAGTTTAAAGTCTTTAGTAACCGATAACTCGGCATTTAAATTACCTAACAGGTTATCATCATCATGGGTGCGGTAACCGCCCTGCTCTAATATACCCAAAGGGTTAAACTCGGTCAATACATCATTGGTAAGGTACCTGCCCTGATCGTCTTTAATTTTATAATAAGTAGGGGTACGGCCTGCATCAACAATGAGTGTTCCTGTGCTGTATGAATGTTCACGAATTTCAGAACGCGAATAAGCCAGGATACTTGTCAGCTTCAGTTTACCGTAGTTGCTGATAATGTTCATGCGGTAATTATAGCGGCGCAAACCATAATCTGGCCCAACCAGGTTATTACGCTGATCGGTAACTCCGGCGGATACAAGGAACGATGTATTGGCACCACCGCCGGTTAAACTCAGGTTGTGACTTTGCTGCCATGCGTTTTGCAAAATGGCATCCAGAAACCATTGCTGATCGCCCTGTTGCTGAAAATTGCGGATATCCTGCGGACTGTAAATAGGCTGCAAACCGGCATTAACCACAGCCTCATTACGTAAAATTGCATTTTCATAACTATGCACAGGTTTATAACCAACATGTGGTTTTTGGATCCCCGCCTGGCCATTGTAGGCAACCGTGGTGCGCGAATTATTTTTACCTTTTTTAGTAGTAACCAAAATAACACCATTGGCCGACCGCGAGCCATAAATAGCAGCCGAACCGGCATCCTTCAATACCGAAACGCTTTCAATATCCTGCGGGTTAAGCAGGTTGATATCGCCACCGGTAATTCCGTCAATTACCACAAGCGGGCTGTTATCATTAAGCGTACTTACACCCCTAATGTTGATATTAGCGTAAGCACCCGGCTCCGAACTTGTTTGCTGGATAATTAAGTTTGGCGATGTGCCCTGTAAAGCCTGTGTAAGGTTTACAGATGGTTTTGATTCGATAGTCTTTGCCGAGATCTGATCGACAGCACCAATTACATTAGCACGCCTTTGCGTACCGTAACCAACTACCACAACCTCGTTAAGCGAGGTTCGCTCCGGCACTAATTGTACGTTTAGCGTGGTTTGGCCGCCAATAGGTTGCTCTTTAGGTGTGTAACCTATAAAACTAAAAACCAGTGTGCCTTCGGTATCGGGCGCATCGATAGTGTAGTTACCGTTAATATCGGTTACTGTACCTGCTTGCGACCCTTTGATCCGTACGCTGGCGCCCGGAATGACAAGGCCGTTCTCGTCGGTAACTTTACCTTTAATTTTGATGGGTTGCCTGGGGCCTTGCTGTATGCCGCCGGTGCTGGCTTCAATCTCGGCCTTTTCATCAATAACAATTACGTCATCAATAATTTTGTAGCTGAGGTTGAAAGGCGTTAGCACCTGGTCCAGTACTTCGCGGATGCTTTTGTCTTTAACCCGGAGGCTAACTACATAAGCTGGCTTAAGTACGTTATCAGAGTAAGCAAATTTGATGTGCTTATCGTTCGAGATCTTATCAAGGGCGTCGGCAAGTTTGGCGTTTTTTAGCTTAAGCGTAACCGATACCTCCAGAAATTTCTGGCCGAACGTGTTGTTTGCCACGGCCGTAAAGCACATCAGGCAAACCACAAAGCAGGCAAGCGAGGTAATTTTCATTAATAATATTACATGACGAATTACTCCATTTGAAAATAGAGATATATTCATAGATTTGAGGAAATTAAAGTGTTTGAAATCAAGTGCTTCGTTCTGAATTGGACCTCTAAACGTTACACTTATTAATAACCCGGCATTTTAGTTTTTAACCCTGTCAAAATCCCTTTTGTACAGGGTTTTTTATTGTAATTATGTCATCATCCGCACTTATTTAGGTTAATGGTAATTGGTGTATATAATTCATTAATTGGTTTTTACATTAGCAGCCCTTGCCCTTCAACAAGTAATTGCTTCCCTTTTGCACTGCTTTTCCCTTCACTATTTTTGATAGGATCTTCACAATATTATCCAGCGATACATTGGTGAAATTGGCAGTGATAGAACAGCGGGTAAGGTTTATTTCGGCACTGATGTTTACATTAAACCGGTGGTTAACGGCATTCAGCACTTCAAGTAAAGGAGTGTTTTTAAAGGTTAAGCCGCCATCTTTCCAGCTGCTCAGGCTGATGATATCAACATCTGTTTTCTTAATTACCGAATTGCCTTTCTTGTTAAAAACAACCTCTTCGGCAGGCGTTAAAAATGTGGTGGTGCTTTTTGCAGTTCCCGCCGGGGTGATCACCCCAACTTTGCCGCTTTTTACATCTACCTTAATGAAACTATCTTCGGGGTAAGCTTTAACATTAAAACTTGTACCCAATACCTGGGTGTGTACGTTGCCGGTATGTACAATGAATGCCTTTGTGGCATCATGGGCTACATCTATAAAAGCCTCGCCCTCCAACGTAACTTCGCGTTTTTCCCCACGGAATGATTCGGGATAGGTTAGTTTACTACCGCCGTTAAGCCAAACTTTAGTACCATCGGTAAGGGTGATGTTCACCATCTGCCCGTTGGCGGCAACAAGTTGTTTGTTTACAATAGGCGAAACACGGTCAAGCAGCGCATAGCGATAATAATATGCGGCTGTAACCGAGATGCTCAATCCGGCAATGAGCGATGCGGCAACCATCCATTTTTTTGCGGAACCTTTTGATTTCGCTTCTAAACTATCTAATGTTGTATGGATACCATGATAAACCTTGTAGGCATCAAATTCCACACCGTCGCCCGCGGTGTTTTCAACGCTGTTTAAATCAAGCTCGTCGAAATATTTATTCACAAGCTCCCGCTGCAAATCCACATCGTTTGCAGGCAACTGTTTTTTTCGGAAAGGGAATTTTGCCATTGGTTTATAATTGCAGGATGCTATAAACCGGGGTACCCCCCAAAGCAATTGAAAATATTTTTTATTTATTGAAAATGTGCAGCAAAAGCACTGCTACAACCGAAGGCAGGTAATCGGTTAAACCGGTGCGCAGATACCGTAAAGCGATGGTGATCTGGTTTTCGACGGTTTTGATGGAGATGTTTAAGCGCGAGGCTATTTCTTTGTTAGTTAGATATTCCTTACGGCTTAAGGTAAAGATCTCCCTGCATTTTTCGGGGAGTTGGGCCACGCCATCTTCCAACAGATGGGCGATATCATTTTGAAACACCTTGCTATCGGCTGAGTATTTTTCAACCAGGGTTTCGATTACCGAAATATCAACCGAGGCTTTCTGTGAACGGATATAATAAAGTACTTTATGCCGGATGGCAACTTTGAGATATCCTTCAAGCGAAGTAATGTTTAACTGGTTCCGTTTAGTCCAGAGATCAATAAAAAGCTCCTGCACAAGATCTTCGCACACATCTTTATCCCTGAATAAATTATAGGCAGCGTAAAACAGTTTCGACGAATATTTATGGTACAGGATATCAAACGCCTTACGGTCGTCAAGCCTCAAATGCTCCAATAACCGGGCATCGGGCCATAACTGATATTCCTTATCATGGGACATAAACGAGCGGTAAAACGGTTTATTGATTGGACTGGCATATTTACAGAAAATTTTTTAATTAAAAAATTTTTGTGGACTTGGTGGGCTGGCTATTATGGGTTGGTTTGTATTAATCGATAATAAACTTATTGTTGGATACTTTGACCATTTATGTTTTTACTAATAGGAAAACCACGGAAGCAAAATGCTTTCGTGGTTTTAAGTTCGGGGTAGTGACTGCGTACCCGGAGCCCATGTGTCTATCCTCTCCCTTTAGGGGGCCGGGGGGCTACGGCGCTGTGAGCTTCTTCCTCTCCACCGTATGTGCACTAAAATAGCCTAACGCCCCGCCTTTAATATTTGTCATCGGGTTGGCCGGAGCGGCATTATTCCCGTCGCCGTTGGCGCTGTTGCTCAGGCTGTAAAAATATTTGTAAACGGCCTGGTCAATGCTGAACATCTCGATGGTGACTTCATTGCCGGGGCGGATATCGCGGGCAGGGTTATCATTGTCATTGCTGTAACGCAGGTTGTTGTTAACGTCCTGCCCATTAGTAAATTCGTCGTCTTCAAGCATTACGGTTTCTTCCTTGCGGCCATTTATGTATTGCACAAAGCGATAGTAGTTTTTAACATCGGCAGGGTCATGGTATTGCACGGTTACGTACTTGCGCGGGGTGCCATCTTTATTGTTGATCAGTTCATCCTTTACCAGGTAAATGCTATCCAGCTTAACCGCCGGGAGCATGGTGCAGGTTGATGTGAATGTTTTGCCATCAACACTTACATTTAGTTTGTAAGTATGGCCGGGCGTGCCGGTTAGGGTGCTGTTTTGGTAGGTGCCGGTAGATGTAGGGGCGAGGGTATAGGTGTTACTTTCATCGGCAATGGTTACGGTCGCGCCGCTTATGCCGTTAAAATCGTTATTATCTGTAAAATTTTTGGTTTTGCTGAGCAGCACCTTGCAGCCGCCAGCCTCGTTGGTAAGCACACCTTCAACTACAAATTGCGGTTCGCTGTCTTTTAGTTTCAGGTCGATGGCTTTTTCGCAGGCACTTAAGCTGACTGCAATTAGCATGGGTATGATATATTTTATAGTGTTTTTCATCGGCTTAAAATTTAAAGTTGTAGGTAACTGAGGGTACAAAGGTGAACAGTGTGGTACGCACGGCCTCGTTACGGCTCGGATCAGTTTTATTATCGCGGAAAAATATGCGGTAGGCGTTAGGGTTACCATAAGCATTGTATAGGCTAAATGTTAGGTCCGATTGCATTTTGGCCGTTTTTTTAAGCTGCTTGGTGGCACCGAGATCCAGGCGGTGATAAGCAGGAACTCTATCCGCATTGCGGTTAGTATAGTAATAATAGGTAGCGCCATCAACCTGGTATTTGCCGGTAGGGTAGGTAACAGCGTCGCCGGTGTAGTATATGAAATTGGCCGAGAATGTCCATTTTTCGCTGGCTTTGTACATGGCTACAATGGCAATATCGTGCGTACGGTCCTGGCGTGAATTGTACCATTGGTTGTTGTTAATCCCATCAATCATCCTTTCCGATTTCGAAAGCGTATAGCTTACCCAGCCGGTTAAACGCCCGGTTTTCTTTTTAAACAAAAACTCGGCACCATAAGCACGACCTTTACCGTAAAGCAATTGCGTTTCGATAGGCTGATTGGTGAATACGTTAGCCCCGTTGCGGTAATCTATCTGGTTTTGCAGTTTTTTGTAATAGGTTTCAACCGTGAACTCGTAATTGCGATCGTTGAGATCGCGGTAGTAACCTACCGAAAACTGGTCGGCCAGTTCGGGTTTGATGAGGTTGGTGCTGGCTACCCATTTATCCGTTGGCGATCCCGCGTTTGAGTTGGATATCAGGTGCAGGTTTTGCGCGTTGCGGGCATACGATGCTTTTAACGAGCTGATATCATTTAACTGAAAAGCAGCGGCCACACGCGGTTCGGGGTTAACATAAGTTTTAACAGCCTGGCCCGAATTATAATGGGTTGAACCTGTAATGTTTCCGTCAGCATCGATAGCGTAATAATTGCCCGATCCCAAAATAGTGAAAGCAGATAAGCGTACAGCATAGGTTAAGGTAAACTTATCCGAGGCTCTCCACGTGTTACTTACATAAGCCGAATTTTCGAGTGCGTAACGGTTCTCCAGATCCTGCGATACTACGCCCGAGTTACCTGTGGCCGAGATCTCGCCCGGTTTAATAGTGTGGTAAATGGCGTTCACACCAAAGCTTACGGTGTTATTTTGCCCTGCATACCATTGCATATCCTCCTTAAAATTCAGGTCGCGGATCTGCGAGTAGATGTTGTACTCGTTCACATCCTGTTTAATGTTCAGCTTATAATCATAATTGCTGTAAATAAGGGATGTGTTGGAAAACAGCTGGCTGTTAAAAATATGGTTCCAGCGCAGGGTTGCGGTGGTATTGCCCCAGTTTATGCCCGCTATATCAGCGGCGCTCAGCACATCTTTACCAAAGTATCCCGAAAGGAACAACCTGTCCTTATCGCCCAAAACATAATTAGCTTTGGCATTTACATCATAAAAATACAGCTTACTGTTTTTAGCAACGCTATCTTTAGATAAGGCCAAAAAGGAATCGGCATAAGTACGCCTTGCCGAGATCAGGAAGGATGATTTTCCTTTTTGAATAGGCCCTTCGGCATTGATCCTTGCGGCGATCAATCCAATACCACCGCTAACGCCGAATTTCTGGTTGTTGCCATCATTCATTTTGATATCCAATACCGATGACAACCTGCCTCCATATTGCGCGGGCATATCGCCTTTATAAATGCTGATATTTTTGATGGCATCCGAGTTAAAGGTAGAGAAGAAGCCCAGCAAATGCGAGGCATTGTAAACAGGTGCTTCATCGAGCAAGATCATATTTTGATCGGCAGCGCCGCCGCGAACGTAAAAGCCTCCGCTACCTTCGCCTGCCGATTTAATGCCGGGTAGCAACTGGATAGTTTTGATCACATCGCGTTCGCCAAGCAGCACGGGGATATTTTTAGTTTCCTGGATGCTGAGATGCTCAACGCCCATTTGTGGGCTGCCCAGATCACGTGCGCCAGCCGGTTTGGCCTTAACGGTAACCTCCTGTAATTGTTGGGCGTTATCTTCCAGTTCGATATTTAAGCGTTGGTTGCTATTGAGCGACACCGGTACCACTACCGATTTTTGCCCCATAGCACCTACTGAAAGCTGGTAATCTCCTGCAGGTAGCGTAAGCGAGTAAAAACCGTATTCGTTGCTCGATGTACCTAAATTAGCGTTGATAACCCGGATGCTCGCGCCTATAATAGTTTCGCCGGTTTGTTTTGATTTAATGGTGCCGCTGATGGTGTATTTGCCGTCGACCGGCGCGGCTGCCGACTTTTTTGCTTTAGCCGGATCAAATTTTATCAGTACCTCCTGGTCAAGCACCGTAAAGCTGAAAGGTTGCGATGTAAAGGCTTCGCGCAACACATCACCAAGGCGCTGGTTATTAGCTTCAATGCTGATTATAGCAGTGCTTTTGGCAACTGTTTCGTTATAGGTGAAGCGTACGCCGCAGGCAGTAGTTATTTTATCCAAAGCCTGTTTTACGGGTTCATTTTTTAGGCTGATGGTAACAGTTTTATCCAAAGGATCCTGCGCATCGGCCCAAATTGGCTGGGCTATGCTGAGTAATAGTATGCAGAGTACCGTTCGGACAGAAAGCCGCGTTATCCTGCTTATCAGCATGGAAGGCCATGCCGCTTTATTAGTTTTCATAAATGCTGTAATTGTTGTGTTTTTTTGGGATTCTTTAATTGAAAAGGTTAATTGACTGATGGTAAGGGCAGCAGGTTATAGTTGTTCCCCGTTTTATTCCACCTGAGGTCCATCACAGCGCAAAGCTTATCCAGCGTTTTTTCAATAGTTTCGTTGGTGTTGATATGGCCGTAGAAACCAGCCTTGGCTATGCCCGGCGCAAGGGTTATATGGATATCATACTGCATGGATAAGTCATCAGCAACAGTTTGCAAAGCAGCTCCATCATAATTAAACAAACCGGTACGTTGCGAAAGGAATTTCGATGCGTTGGGATAATCTTCCTTCAACAGTAAACGATTATTTCTGTTATACACAGCCCGCTGGTTGCGCTCCATAATAACCTGCTGGCTTTTAGGTAAATCATGCTCCTGTACACCTACTTTGCCGGTTACCACGGTAACTTCAGATATGATCTGGTCCGGGTAAGCCTTAACGTTAAAGCTGGTACCCAAAACCACCGTTTTAAGCTGGCCCGATTGGATCACGAAAGGATGGTCCTCGTCGTGCACCACATCAAAAAATGCCTCGCCTTCCAGTTTTACCAAGCGTTCTTTAGCGTAAAATTTGTCCGGGTAGCTAATGTGCGTACCGGGGCTAAGCCAGATGCGGGTACCATCGGGCAGGCTGATCTGTTTATGCTTTCCGGGGGCTACCGTCAATTCAATCTGTTTGGCAGGGGCAACCACGTTCAATACCTCATTTTTATAAAGCGACGCAAATGTAATTAACACTACCGCGGCTGCAGCGGCGGCAATGTTGCTCCATAACGTAACCACTTTGCGCGTGGCCTGGGCAGGCGTTTCCATTTGCGCGGTTATCTTAGCCAAAATACCTTCCCGCAGCTGTTCGGGGTTTTGGTGTTTTGAGCTTGATAACAGAACTTCCTCATCGTTAAAATTAACATACCAGGCATCCAGCCAAATTTTTTCGGCCGGGGTAATGGTACCTTGTTTTAGCTTATGTGCAAGCTCTTTTACATTGTAGGTGTTGTTTTCCATTGTGCTGATCTTTCAACCTTTTGCACATATAGTCAGCCATGATGGGGGATACCCTTAGTGAGAAATGAAAAATATTTTAAATACGGATGATTTTCGCTTTGCTAAACAAATAAATTTCGAATCGGACTGTTTTTCAGATCATGCCTTTGCAATAAGTATCCCAGTAGCGGTTTAGCATATAGTTAGCTTTACGTGTAAAACCAACTCCAATTCCGGGAGTTGGTGTAAACTCGCCAAATACAGCCCCTTTATCGGTTGCGAAAAAATCAATACGAACGTATATTTTGTAAACTTTACTCAATGCTCTGCATTGACTGATTATTTCATCCAGGCAATGTGGAGGGGTTAAATTATCGCCCTGGATAAACTTTTTGCCAATGTTTTCCACCGCATTCCATTTATCATCAAATACATTAACATGCCCTACTGAAGGGGCTTTACGATCAATTACCTCGATACAGGCAATTTCTCCGTTAAAAGTATGTACTTTATAATCGAGCGGGATCCGATAGATACCGTCTTCTGATCGTAAAAATTCTTCAATTATAAATTCATTTTGATGGCTTTGCTGAAGTACACTGGTCATTACACCGCGGAGATCTTCTATCTTATAAATTTGTTTATCCATGTGGTTATAACCATCATCCATTAGATAAACATTATTGCACGAATGACCGATGGTGGGCTTGATCACAAATTGTTTTGGCAATAGGCTAAAATCAATGTCGTCAATATTTCTTCCTTTCCAGTAAACCTCAGGCACTTTACAGCCCATTTTCCCGGCAAAATATAATGAGTTAGCTTTATTACTTAGCATTCGCTGCCAATTAGGGATATGAGTTATCTGATCAATGTGGTCATATCGGCTAATTGGTATATTACGAATATTTTCGGCATCTGCAGGTTCCCAAAATTGATTGTGCCTGTATTTTATGCGTTTGGTAAAAGGCATTGCGTATGAATCAATAGCAGCGGCTAAGGGCATCACCAAACTCCTTAAAATGAGTGAGTGCATAGTGTATTAGGTTGTGATTAGTTGATTGTTTAACAATCAGATGGTTACAAACCTAATAAATACAATTATTTCATTAATGGTTCACGCTTTACATATTGCTACGCAATTATTGCTCAGAAAAATGTGCAGTATCAAAGGCAACCTTTTCGGTGCGATATACGTGGCATGCTGGTGTTGACAGAATCAGTTACTTGCCGGTCTTTAATTTTTGAAGCATTTCCTTACCGCCTTCATTATGCGGGTTCAACTCGATCGACTTTTCATAATTTTTAATAGCTAATGCTTTTTTTCCCGCATTCATATAAGCTTCGCCCAAGCTATCGTAAGCGTTAAACGAATTGGGGTGCCGCTTAGCATTCTCATCAAAAATACCGATCGCGTTATCGATATGCTTTAGCCGAAGCTGGTAATATCCGCAATCGTTCAAGTATTCTTCATTAGGCGTGATGCTGTAACCGAACTCAACCGATAATTTTTTGAATAGACTGTTTATATCCTGCATAGTGATACTTTCGTTCCCATAATAATCCAGAAACCAACTGCGATAAATGAATTTGATGCCATCGAACAGGGTTTTGTAGGGTACGGTAAAATGATTTTCGTCGGGATAATTCGCATTGCTCCAGTCAAACCAGTTGGGGGCCTGATTATGTATCCTCCTGATCAAAGCATCAACTGCCGAGGTATTTTCATTACCGATACCAATAAACAATTTACCGTTATGCGGGTGAGCAGCCTTTAAAAACGTATCCAGATGACGCACCAGGGGGCCGGAAAGAACCGGACTTGTCAAAACCATCGCGGTAAATAATTGCGGATAGGTTTCTTTAGTGTACATAGCCGGTAACCCAGCGAGTGAATGGGCCTCCAAAATCCGGTAGGGCTGCACCCGGTAATGGCTATCGATATAAGGAACCACCTCATTTTTTATGTAACGGGCAAAGCGGCCGAGGCCCGTATCCGGAAGTATCTGCAAGCTGTCGAGCCTTCCATTGGACTTTTTAGCATAGACCGGCGAAAAATCGCGCTGCCGGTCAACATTCACAATGCCTACAACTATCATTTCCGGTATCCGATTACGGTCATGCCCAGCCAGAAAATCTACCATCTGCGAGGTATAGCTGAAATGGGCATCGCCATCCAGTAGATAAAGTACAGGATAGGTATTGCTGGTGGTATAATAATCTGCCGGTAAGTGGATCCAAAGTGTACGTTGCTCGGCCATAATGGGCGATGAGGAGTAAACCGCCGTATCGTTTCTAATAGGTAGTGGATCTTGTGCAAAAGTGGTTAAGGAAACCAATAAAAATAAAATACAGGCAGGCAAACGAAATAGGTAAATTCGGTTCATTTTTTAGATGATAAATGTTACATCGATCGAGATTAAAAACGCAAACAAAAATTATTACAAATCCCTGTTTTATATACAATACAATTTAAATAACGATTACCCTTAGCCGAAAAATATTTTTTATGTAGTTATCTCAGATTAACTATTTTTACCCCGTGAAACTACTATGCTTTTTATTATCTGTTTTTGTACTTGTGCTTACAGCTAAGCCTTGCTGCTCAGATTATGACTGCCGTGCAGAGCTTTCGCCAAAAAAAGAACAGGCCGGTAAAGCGACTAATCAAAAGGAATGCCCGGGCTGCTCGCCGTTTTTTACATGCGGTTCTTGCGTGGGGTTTATTGTATCAGCACCGCTTAGTTTTAACACTGGCGTTGTAGCCGAAACCACTGCTGTTGTTTATCCGCGCCATAACCAACCGCTTATTCCTTCGGTAGCGCTATCTGTTTGGCAACCTCCCAAAATAGGTTAATACTCCTTTTTTATAGCCTTAGGGCTATCATCTTGTATTAACTAAAACACTTTTTAATGAAAAAAATCTATGTGCTTATCATAGCACTGTTATATACTGCTACGGCTTATTCGCAAAATACATTTAAGGTTATTGTTAAGGATGCCAAAACTAACCAGCCATTGCCTGGTGCTACCGCGGGCATTCTAAATACCACTATCGGAGCTTTAACAGATACTGCCGGGTTGTTGACCCTGAAAAATATCCCCGATGGCAAACAGGTTATCAGGTTCAGCTACATCGGTTTCGAAACGAGACTTGATACATTGGTATTTCCGCTTACGCAAACCGCGCCAATGGAAATACTGTTATCTCCCGAAGGAAAAGGCGAGGGCGCCGAACTTACCGAAGTGGTGGTGGGCGCTGTACGTAGCAGCCGTACCATTGCCAATATTCCTACCCGTGTTGAAGTAATCTCGGGCGAAGAACTGGACGAAAAAGGCAACATGAAGCCGGGCGATATCCGCATGCTGCTGGCCGAAAGTACGGGCATTCAAACCCAGCAAACATCAGCTACCAGTGGTAATTCGAGCATCCGTATCCAGGGTTTGGATGGTAAATACACACAGATCATCAGGGATGGTTTCCCATTATACTCCGGTTTTTCGGGTGGTTTGGGCTTGCTACAGATCGCCCCCTTAGATCTGAAACAGGTTGAGGTGATCAAAGGTTCATCGTCAACCTTGTATGGCGGCGGGGCCATAGCCGGTTTGGTAAACCTGGTATCAAAAACTCCAACCGATGCACCCCGGCTCGATTTTTTGTTGAACGGGACTTCGGCTTTAGGGTTAGATGCCAGTGGTTTTTATTCGCAAAAGTTTAAAACTGTGGGTACTACCGTTTATGCCGCTTACAATCATGGTTCGGCTTATGATCCATCGGGTACAGGGCTTTCGGCTATCCCCCGGTATAATCGTTATACCCTCAATCCCCGGTTGTTTTTCTATATCAATGATGCCACTACACTTATAGCCGGTATTAACAGCACTATCGAAAACCGGATAGGCGGCGATATGGAATATTTAAAAGGCAGGGGAGATGCTCAGCATTCTTACTTCGAACAAAATAAAACCGGCCGTTACAGTTCGCAGCTTCAGTCGGATCATACCTTATCCGGCAAAGAAAAGATCAGCGTAAAAAACAGCCTGAGTTATTTTGATCGCACCATCACCTTACCGGGCTATCGCTTTTCGGGTATGCAAACCTCTACCTACAGCGAAGCCAACTACGCTTACAACGGCGAAAAAACGGATTGGGTAGCCGGGTTGAATTACCTGACAGATCATTTTAACGAGGATGCCAATAGCAGTTTTCCGCTCCGTAGTTATGATTACCATACCGTAGGCGGCTTTGTTCAAAATACCTGGAACGTGACTGATAGATTTATCCTTGAATCGGGCCTGCGTTTAGATCATCATAACCGATATGGCACTTTTGTATTGCCGAGAATTTCGGGATTGTTTAAGATCAATTCGCATTTTTCGAGCAGGTTAGGCGGCGGCCTGGGCTACAAAGCGCCAAGCGTTTTTACCGAAGATGCCGAGCGCTTATCTTTCAGGAATGTATTGCCGATAGATGTTAACAATACCAAAGCCGAACGATCATACGGGGCCAATTATGATATCACTTACCGTACAGGTCTTTTTGATAACCAGGTAAGCTTGAGTATTAACCAGTTGTTTTTTTATACCCGGATCAATAGCCCGATATTGCTTAGTCCGCTGGCAAACGGCAGCTGGCAATACACGCAACCGCCCGGCGATTTAAACACCAAGGGTATGGAAACCAACGTTAAACTAACATACAGTGATTTTAAGCTTTTTTTAGGATATACCCTGGCCGATGTAAGCCAGCATACTAATAACACGTTTGGTAATTACCCGCTGGTGTCCCGCAATCGCTTAAATAATATTTTAGTTTATGAGATTGAGGATAAGCTTAAGCTTGGTGCCGAAGCTTATTATTTTGGCCCGCAACAATTGAATGATGGTACACGCGGACGGGCTTACTGGACGGCCGGTTTTATGGCCGAGAAAATCTGGGAGCGGTTTTCCATCTTTATCAATTTTGAAAACCTTACCGATACCCGCCAAACCAAATTCGGCCCGGTTTATACGGGAAGCCTAACCGATCCTACATTTAAAGATATTTACGCGCCGCTTGATGGTTTTGTAGTGAATGGCGGTATTAAACTGAAGCTGGGGAAGGCGAAGTAAGGTTGTTTTTTGTAGAGACGCATCACATGCGTCTCCCACAGGCCAAGCAACCGTGATTATCGCGTTTGACTTGCAAGCGGGAGACGCATGTGATGCGTCTATACATTAAAAAATTAACGTTTCAGATAATGCAGCGCCACATTTCCGCTTTTCATTACTATTGTATCCACCAGTTCCATCTGCATAACTTCATTCAGGTTGATATCATCGAACAACCGCGGACCCGATCCCGCTATTACCGGCTGCACAACTATATAAAACTCATCAATTAACCCCATTTCTGTTAATTGCGACCGCAGGCTCATACCGCCTATTGATATCTTCTTCCCTGGCAATGCTTTCAGTCGCCGTATCTCTGCCTCCAAATTATCACGAATAATGCGCGGACCGCCCTCCACCTCTTCCATAGTGCGGGATACAACAATATTGGGGATTTCTGTGATGGTATTGGCAAATTCATTGGTGCCCTTTGTGCCTGATTGTGTGCGGGCCACTTCATCCCAATAGGGCGACATTAGCTCGTACATTTTTCGGCCGGTAACTATCTGGTCAACACCTTTCATCAGGTTGGCGAAATATTCGTGCAATTCTTCGTTGCCGCTCAGTTTGGTATGGTCATAACAACCATCTATACTGATGTTCAGGGCGCAGATCATATTTCTCATATGTTTATTGGTTTCTGTTTTGATAAAGTTAAGAAACTGCATCTACGGCGGTAGGGGGCAATAAAGACAAAAGTAAGGCGTATTCAAGCCCGATAATTCGGTAATATCTGTTGGCTAACTCAGCAACAAAATAAGCACCGGTAATGATACCCTAAGCGATTGACGAAGTGAACTAAGCGCTTTACTCATATGCGCTTCAACTGTTTTTTGTGAGATACCAAGCTCGGCGGCTATTTCGGCATAGGTTTTATTTTCATCTCGGCTAAGCAGGAAAACAATGCGGCATTTTTCGGGCAGTTGGCTGATGCCTTGCTCAAGCCTTTCACGAAGTTCTTTTTCTTCCAGCCATTGGGTGGTGCTGTCCTGTGTTTCATCGTAGCCAAAGCTTAGTTCATCCAGGTGCTGCTCGTGACGGTATTGTTTATCCAGATGATTGATTACCCTATATTTTACCGCTACCGAAAGATAGGTGGCCAAAGTATGGCTAAGCTTTAATTGTGCACGGCGCTGCCATATGCTGAGGAATACCTCCTGCACAACTTCTTCGGCTTCGTGCTCATCATCCAATCGGTGGTAAGCTACCGCGAAAGTTTTATCCCAGTACCGGTTATACAATTCGGTAAAGGCGTCGCGGTTATCGCCGGCCATGAGCTGTAGTAACTGTTGGTCTGTATGTTGCAGTAGATTGTGATCGGGCATTCTTTGTGTACGGCGAGCCAAATAACTATGCGAGCGTTTCAAAGTTAGAGTTTTAGGTTGATTAAATGTTACAAGCCAATTTAATTTGGTGATTAAGCTGTTTGCGATTACTCAAATTTATATAGATGTGTATCTTTAACCATCTAACCATCACAAATAGTATATATGACTGGAAATAAGATCCTGCTTCCTGGTACAATTACCCTCTTTATATTGCTCAATACCGGTTACTACTGGGAAGGAATGCTTGGCGGGTGGAACATGCTGCTTGTAGCGATTTATATTTTGTCTTTTTTGGTATTCTCGATAAGTGCGCTGGTGCAGTTGGTACGGATAATTCGGGATAAATTTAAAAGCAAAGTAATGATCAGGAATACCTGCATAGCCGCGGTTTTGTTAGCGCTTATGGCCTGGAAACCGTATGGCATTATAAACTTTGAAAACTTAGAGGCCAGGGTAGTATTGTTTGCTTTCCAGGAGGGGACGGCTAATTGCTCAACTGCGCTCAAATTACGGCAAGATAAAACTTTTGATATCCGGTCGGTTTGTTTTGGTATTGAAAAAGTTAGCGGTACTTACACCATAAGGCACGATACCATCCTGTTTAATCATACACTCGCCCGATCGGGGTATCAGTTTGCCGTGTTAAAAAGGTTTGATAAAAATGGTAAACCAAACTTTTTCGATCTGTATTTATATCGATCTAAAAGTGATACATCGGGATATCCGCTGATAATTAAAAAGAACGAGATCTTTAAATAATAAACATCTCTACAAAATAAAAAAGCCGCCCCGAAAAAATCGGCGCGGCTGTGGTGGTATGAGGGGGAATTAGCTAAATAGTTTAAAACGTAAAGCCTACGCGGGCAAAAAAGCGGCGACCGTTTTCACCCATTTGCACGGCATCAAACGGACCGGCAGGCTCGTTGTTGTAAGCCCAGCCTTTTGCTCCTTTTACATAACCCAAATCGGGGTGTACGTTAAATACGTTATCGGCACCGATAGAAAAACGGATTGATTTGGTCGCCTTGTAGGCAAAGTATAGGTCACTTACAACTTTGCCGCTGTAAATGTATTGGTCAGGCAGTTGTGCCGAACCATCATCGGTTGGTACAGTGGGGGTAAGGGTTGTGCCATCTCCATAGCCATCAAGTACAATTTTGCCAAAATAGGTAAAGCGTGTGCCTACGGTAAAGTTTTTATGGCCAAACTCGGGGTTTAAACTAAACTTTTGCGGCGGGGCTGATGCCAGGATAAATTTCTTTTCGCGCTCGCTCAAAAAGGTTTCGCGGAGGGCGGCAGTTGTACCCAAAATAGGCGGGTAGTTAACTTTATCAATTTTCATGGTTTGGAAGTTGCCGGTAAACAATACCCTAAACCTGTTTGCACCGATGGTCTTATTGTAATCAATTACCACATCCAAGCCTTTGTTGGTGGTGTTCACCGCATTGGCAAAAAACTGCGCCGAACTTACGTGCAGATTGTTGAGCGCTGCAATAAAGGCAGGATCGAGCGTATTATCAGATGCACTGAACTGGCCAGAGAGTACCACACGGTCGGTTACTTTAATGTAGTAGCCATCAACCGTAAAGCTTAACTCGGGCATTGGTTTAAAGGTAAAACCCAGACCGGCATTTTTTGATTTTTCCTGTTTTAGGTTAGGAATCCCCGCCGCTTTGGTTATCGGGCTGTAGTTAGGGGCTATTTTTACTTCGGATATTACAGTTCCCTGCACATTGGTAAAGGTAGAGCTGTAATTGATCTGTTGTAATGATGGCGCGCGGAAACCTGTTCCTAATGATCCGCGGATATTGAAATTATCGGTTACTTTATAGCGGGTAGCAAGCTTGGTATTAAAGTTCGAACCAAAATCGCTGTAATGCTCATAGCGGTTAGCAAAATCAACCAACCATTTTTTGGTGATGTCGCCTTCTAAATCAACATAAGCACCCAGTACCGAGCGGTGGGCATTCACCTCGTCGCCCGGCTGATAGCCTGGAAAACCTTGCGAACCTGCTGCTTTTATACCTGCCGGATCGTAGTTTTTGTAAGATGCTTCTTCGCCTGCAAATATTTTGTAGCGTTCATAACGGTATTCGCCGCCAAAACCCAGGTTAAGACCTTGCATTACTTTGGTAAAACGCTTGTTTACGTTCAGGTTGCTGGTGTTTTGTAAAAACTCTGAGCCGCCATCGTCAAAATTGGTTTTATCGGCACCTAATGAGGCATTGAAGGTTTTGTAACCGAAAAAGTGGAATTTATTATTGCCGATGTTGTTGCTCAGGTCCCAATCCCAGGCATCGCCCAAAGTGCCTTTAGCACCAACAGCAACAGCTACGTCGGTATTGTGGGTACGGATGATAGGGTTATAGTATGATTCGCCATCGGGGGTATCGAATATGATACCGTTAACCGGGATCATATTGCCACCGGCATCGGTAGGGAAACGCTCTGGCCTGCCCGAAAAATTGCGCGAAAACGCGTACGCGTCTGATGCTTTGTAGCTGTAACCGCCAAAGCTGTATAGTGTAGTGCGTGTGCCGGCCAAAGGCGATTCATGATTGAAAAAGAATGTACCGGTTTCTGCCGAACCATCGCCATTGGCACGCCTGTATGGGTTAATAGGCAATGCTTTAGTGTTTGATGTTGTGGTATCATGTGTTTGGCGAAAGGTTTTGCCGTTTTTGCTATAGTCGCCGGTGAAGTTGATGAAGCCGCCGTTTTTGCCAAGCGCTAAACCGTAGTTGGCATCAATGGTAATGCCGTTGCCGTCAATAGTTCCGCCATGTGGATATTGCGAAGCCACAACGCTTTTGCCACTGTTAAATGCAGGGTCGTAATAGCCTGAGTATCCTACGTTGGCATTGAATACGCCGGTTGTTTTCTTGAGCACGAGGTTGATCACACCCGCGATAGCGTCAGAACCGTATTGCGCCGAAGCACCGTCGCGCAGGATCTCGATCCTATCGATAGAGGCCGTTGGGATCGAACTCAAATCGACACCCGAGTTACCGCGGCCACGTGTACCGAATACCGAAACAAATGCGGTAGAGTGGCGACGCTTACCGTTAACCAATACCAGGGTTTGGTCGGGTCCTAAGCCGCGCAGGGTGCCCAACTCAACGTGATCGGCACCGTCAGATCCGGATTGTTTATTGTAGTTAAATGATGGAGCCGAGTAATTGAGGATATCCGTAATATCCAACCTGCCTGTTACCGCGGCAGCTTTACTTACGTTAACAACATCAACCGGCACTGCTGTTTCAAGCTTCACCCGACCGGCAGATCGTGTACCTATTAATACTACCTCATTTAATTGGGCTACATCGCTTACCAAAGTAATATCAATTTTTGTGCGACCGTCTACAGCCACGTTAAGTGTTTTATAGCCTGTGTAGCTAATTATCAACTCGGCGTTTGCCGGGGCCGATATCGAAAAAACACCCTTAGCATTTGTGCTTGTGCCCTGGCTGCCGCCTTTAATATGCACCGATACACCGGGCATTGGTGAGTTGTTGGCAGCATCGGTAACGGTACCGGTTACAGTTGTTTTTTGTGCCGATGCAAACTGGATAGTTAATGCAAGTAAAATGATAGATAATGGTAAGATTTTCTTCATAAAATGGGGGTTGAGGTAAAAACTAATATGAACTTTAACGTAAGTTAACAATTGTTAGCTGTATTTTATCTTAATAGCCTGTTTTTTATGAATTTTTCAATATGTAATTTGGTGTTTTCTAAAAAATTGCAAATTTTAGATGTTGCAATTGATTGTTTTGTTGGATTTTTTATTTGTAAGTAAAAAATCCATTTGAATTGACGGTAATTATCAACTCAAATGGATTTTTTGGATTTAGAATGGGAGCTAAAATGAAAGTTTAGCTCGTAAATGAAGATTATTCAGCTTTTTCTGGCTCAGTATCTTTCGCTTTTTTATTGGAAGTTGATTTAGCAGGAGTTGCGACAACCGGTGCTTTTTCAGCAACTACAACCGCTTCGGCTTTTTTCGCTTTCTTTACTTTAGGGGCTTCGGTAACTACCGCAGCATGTACTACCGGGCTTAATTTTGAAGCTAAAGTTTTTGCAAGGTTTTTTGACGCTTTATCGATGGCTTTTTTTGCCTTTTTAATGTCGGGGCCAAACTCGCTTACCAGAATTTCGATTTGATATACCAGTTTATCTTTTAATTGTTTTTTTAATGCTTTACGGGCTTGCTTGGTAGCTGCTTTATCTTTTATATTTTTCATGTGAACGGATTAGAGAACAGTTGGGGACTAACGCATTTTTATTCTGCGCCACAAAGTTAGGTTAAAATAAAGTTCTTTTAATATTATGTTTATGTTAACAACTGTTAGATTTGTTAAGTTTTTATTAATTGATATTCAGCGCCAATTAATAATTAAAATACTATTATACCAGTATATTGACACGGATATTTATGCCTGCCGTTGATATAATTTTTTGACGGCCTGTGGGTTAATTCATACCTTAGCTGCTTAATTTTATTTGCTTCAGATAACCATGATCAAAGATTTAAGCGCGCTAACACAGGTTGCCGAATTTCATAGCACCTTTAAACATCCCATTGTTGAAAAGCCGGCCATTCCATCAAAATCACGTTCAGACCTGCGTGTTGAACTCATTGCCGAAGAATTAAAGGAACTACAACAAGCTATTAATGATAACAATTTGGTTGAAGTAGCCGATGCCCTTTGCGATCTGCAATATGTGCTATCAGGTGCTGTGCTGGAGTTTGGCTTAGGATCAAAATTTAAAGAATTGTTTGATGAGGTTCACCGCTCAAACATGAGCAAGGCCTGCAAAACTATTGAAGAGGCTGAAGCAACCATCGCGCATTACAAAGCAAAATCAGATACCGACGCTTATTATAAAGAGATTGACGGTCTGTACCTGGTGTACCGCGCATCTGATCATAAAACACTAAAATCGATCAACTATTCGCCTGCTGATTTAGCTGGCATTGTAGGTTAATTAAATATCCACTAAAAACTATCCACTTTGTCATCATCACCAGCAAATAGCCAGCCCGAGGTTAAAACCAATATGCACCCACGCAATAAGCACCGCGAGGGTTACGATTTTAAGGCATTGATAAAAACATTGCCCGCGCTTAAGCCTTTTGTGCGGATGAATGATTATGGCAACCAAACCATCAACTTTGCCAACCCGGTAGCTGTAAAAACGCTTAACCAGGCTTTGTTGCTTCATTATTACAGCGTAGCGCATTGGGATATTCCCGAAGGTTTTCTGTGCCCGCCAATTCCTGGCCGTGCCGATTATATCCATTACGTGGCCGATCTGCTGGCATCTGTTAACGGCGGCGTTGTGCGTAAAGGCCGTAAGGTAAGGGTACTGGATATTGGTACCGGTGCTAACCTGGTTTACCCGGTAGTAGGTTTTAAAGAATATGGATGGAACTTTGTAGGTGCCGAGCTCGACCTTGAAGCAATGGCATCGGCAGAGAAGATCATCGAACAAAACACACATCTTAAGCTTGCCGTCGAGCTGAGGCAGCAAAGCAAAAAGGCCGATATATTTAAAGGTATTATCAAGCCCGGCGAAATGTTCGATCTAACTATTTGTAACCCTCCGTTTCACGCTTCGGCCAAAGAAGCTGCAGAAGGTTCGGCCCGTAAATGGGACAATCTTGGATTACAAAAAGAGAAACAACGGGTGCTAAATTTCGGCGGACAAAATACCGAACTCTGGTATCCGGGAGGCGAAGCCAACTTCCTGAAGCTGATGGCTGCGCAAAGTAAAGCTTTTGAAAAACAGGTGCTTTGGTTCACCACGCTGGTATCTAAAAAAGAAAACCTGAAAGTGCTTTACAACGCCTTGCAAAAAGAGGGCGTTAAAGATGTGCAAACCATCAACATGTCGCAGGGGCAAAAGATGAGCCGCCTTATGGCCTGGACTTATTTGACTAAGGAAGAGCAGGAATCATTTAACCGTTGATTTTTTTGTTTTGGGATTACACCGATTGGTTTTTTGATTACACCGATTTTTTCTGAACCAGGATTTGGGGAGATTTTTTTGATTTATGGGATGCTTAGCATTTCTGTTCATAAAAAATCCTGCTCATCCTAAAAATCTACCCAAATCCCGGTTCAGACATCAGCGCAATCAACGTAATCATCTTCCCATTAGCGGTCACACCCGCAAAAATGTCTTCTTCGTATATAAATAATACAAAAACACCCACTTCACCATCACATAGCAAATAGCCATCACTACAATATTGTAAGGATCGCCAACCAGCTGGCCTATCCATCCAAAGAAGCCTTCGGTGGTGTAATCCCATTTAATGAAATGGCCGGAGATGTAAATGAGGATAGAATTCATACCTATCACCCTGAAATAAAAAGCCCATTTTTGATAGCCCTTTACATCAATAATATAATAAAACAAGGCCATCAGCAGTAAGCTTAAACCACCTACATGCATCACGAATGAGCTTGACCACAGGTTTTTATTAATAGGGAAATCGAGGTTCCAGATCTGCGCAATAATCAGAAATACCACACCTGCTGTGATCATGGTAAATACTTTATGCATTTGCGTTATGCCGCCTTTTTTGAGGAGGGTACCTGTTAAGATGCCTAAAATACCTGTGCTGATAGCCGGGATGGTTGAGAATAACCCTTCGGGATCGTGGATGCCTAAATATAACCTTCCGGGTAATATCGAACGATCAACAAACGAAGCGAAATTGCCTTTCATGGTGAGGTCGCCAATTGGGAAGCCCGGTGCCGAGGTGAATTTAAGCAACAGCCAGTACCCGATGATGAAGAAGGCGAACCAAAACATCTGCCAGCGTTCTTTACTGTACAGGTAAATAATATTGGCAAACATGTAGGCGATACCAATACGGCCTAAAACGCTCGGGAAACGGATCTGTGAGATGGGCATGATCTTTAAACCATTATTCACCACCAGACCCAGCAATACTAAAATAAATGCCCTTTTGATCACCCTGAATAATAACTGTTGTTTGGATTTACCTTTCTCCAGTTCACGGCCTACCGAAAACGGGGTTGATACGCCTGCCATAAACAGGAATAGCGGAAAGATGAGATCGTACAAATGGAAACCGTTCCAATCCGGATGGGTAAACTGGTTGGCTACAGCTCCCCAAAACGGCGAACCGGTAGCTTTAGCCATGCCGTGAAAAATTTCTTCGCCTCCCATTATCCAAAACATATCGAAGCCACGCAGGGCATCTAACGAGAATAATCGGGTAGGGGCGGCGTTGATATCGTCGGCCTGTTTGGCGCTTGCCTGTGTTGCTGTGGTAGCCATTGGTTTTAATTGGATTTAGGGTGCAACTAAAGATAGGAAAAGGGAAACTATTTCAAATTATTTTTTTAGATAGAGATACTTTTGAAATGGATTTAAAAAGATTTTCGATGTAGAGACGCATAATTGCGTCTCCCGTAGGACAAGCCGTATGCAAGGTGGGCAATGTGTTTAAAGCAACCGTAAATTGCATGCGGGAGACGCAATTATGCGTCTCTACATTTAGAAATAAAAATTCAGCGTAACTTCGCACCTTGAAAAAATATCCATGTTAGAGATCATATACCGCGACGAACACCTTATTGCCATCAATAAACCTCATGGTTTGCTGGTACACCGCTCATCCATAGCGGCAGATGCATCGGAGTTTGCGCTACAGTTGCTGCGCGATCAGATAGGGGTAAAGGTTAACCCTGTTCACCGGATAGATCGTAAAACAGGCGGTATTTTGTTATTTGCTTTCGATAAGCCAACGGAGATAGCCATGCAAAAGGCTTTTATGGAAAACGAGGTGAGCAAAAAATACCTCGCGATAGTTAGAGGGCATACGGTTGATAAAGAGGATATAGATTATCCCCTGCGTAAAGAGAACGGCACACTTCAGGATGCTTTTACATCGTACACCACATTAAAACGCGCCGAATTGGATGTGGCTTTGGGTAAACACCCAACCTCACGGTACTCGCTGGTTGAGGCGGTACCAACCACTGGCAGGATGCACCAGTTACGCAAACACCTGAGCCACATTTTCCACCCCATCATCGGCGACCGCACCCATGGTTGCAACAAACAAAACAAACTTTTTTCAGAGCGTTGGGAAATGAACACTATGCTATTGCACGCCCAACAGCTTAATTTTAAACATCCCATCACAGGTGAGGCTGTAAAAATTGAAGCAGAAATTCAGCCTGAATTTAAGCGGGCGATGGATATCATGGGTTGGTAGTGAATTAACCATAAGGCAAATATTTAAACAAAATAGATTGTGTATTGTATTTACATACATGAAACAACCTGTTATTTATGATCTGGATACCGATGATGGTATCCGTCATATCACTATCCAGCCGGTACATCAGCAAATACCGGGTACCGATGTTTACGCCACAGGAGTGTTTAGCTTAAATGAAGCCGAAACTGACCTTGGCGATATTGTTTTTGATGATAACATGCACGAGTGGGAATATACCGGTATGGGCAACCTAAACCATAACGAAGCCAAAAAGATAGCCCGGTTTATAAAGCATAACCTGAACGCATTAGTAGCCTGAAAAAGATGAGGCACAAAGCACGTTCAAGCGTCCACGCTTGAATGATCCGGAATGGGAGCGTCCACGCTCCCATTTTTTTGTTAAGCGCGGGTGCTCAAACCTGCGGCCATTAATCGAGCAAAAATATTTACCGTATCTTTGCCGCTCAACAAAAAATCCCATGATCGATCAGGCGCTTAGTAACCTTGGCATAACTGCCCTTAACCCCATGCAGCATGCCGCGCTTAGCGCCGCTAAAAAGGGCGATGTGATCCTGCTATCGCCTACCGGATCGGGCAAAACGCTTGGCTTTTTATTGCCATTGCTCAGCTTGCTTAATAGTGATGTGCCAACGGTTCAGGTAATGATCCTGGTACCATCGCGCGAGTTGGCTTTGCAGATAGAACAGGTTTGGAAAGCAATGGGCACCGGGTTTAAAATAAATTGCTGCTACGGCGGTCACCCGGTTAAAATTGAACGTAATAACCTGTCGCAGCCACCGGCTGTTTTGGTAGGTACACCAGGGCGGATAGCCTATCATTTGAGGCATGAAAACTTCAGTGCCGATACCATAAAAACGTTGGTGTTGGATGAGTTTGATAAAGCCCTCGAGTTCGGTTTTCAGGAGGATATGGCTTACATCATCAGGCAAATGTCTGCTATTAATAAGCGCATCCTTACCTCGGCTACTAAAATGGACGAGATCCCGGCTTTTACCGGTATTACCAACGCTAAAGAGGTTAATTTTTTAACCAATACCCAATCCGCTCCTGATATTAAACAGAAGGCTGTAATCAGTGAAGGAGAGGACAAGCTTGATGCTTTGTTTGCCCTGATCTGCAAAATAGGCAACAAAGCAACCCTTGTATTCTGCAACCACCGCGAAGCTGTTGACCGCATTAGCGAATTGCTTTGGTACAAAGGGTTGGAGCATGATATTTTTCACGGCGGTATGGAACAGGACGACCGCGAACGGGCACTGCTTAAATTCAGAAACGGAAGTCATCGCTTGTTGATCACCACCGATCTGGCTTCGCGCGGCCTGGATATTCCCGAAATAGAATACGTGGTACACTACCAGTTGCCTCATAACGAAGAGGCCTTTCTGCACCGCAATGGCCGCACAGCGCGCATGAATGCAAAAGGAACTTCATACCTGATGTTAACGCCCGATGAAAAGCTGCCATATTTAAAAGAGTTACCCGAAGTAGAGGTATTGCCCGAAAAACTGATCTTTCCGCCTGCTTCACCCTGGGTTACGCTATATATAGCGGCTGGTAAAAAAGACAAGGTAAACAAGGTAGATATAGTAGGCCTGCTGCTAAAAAAAGGCGGACTGGATAAAGATGATCTCGGCCTGATAGAAGTACTCGACTATTCATCGTATGCTGCTATTAAACGCGATAAAATAGAAGCGGTGGTACGTCAGGTAAAAGCAGAAAAAATTAAAGGCAAAAAGGTGAAGATGGAAATTTCGAGGTAATTTTGTTTTAACGAAAAAGAGATACGATGAGCAATAACGATATAATGAAAAAGCTGCGGGTAGCTATGAAGTTTACTGATGATGATATCATCAAAGTGCTAGCACTGGTGAATTTCAGGATCACCAAGGCAGAGATAGGAGCTATTTTCCGCGCTGATGACCATCCTAATTTTAAACCTTGCGGTGATCAGATTCTGCGTAACTTTTTGAATGGATTGATCATTTATAAACGCGGGCCGAGGGAGCCAAAGCCGAAAGCGGAAAATAAAGGGGAGTAAACTATTGAATTGTAAGTATTAAAAATGTCATTGCGAGCGTAGCGCGGCAACCGCACGGAAGCAGGGCCGCCCTGTATAGTATGCGATTGCCACGTCGCGCACGCGCACATCCCTTCGCCGGCTCCTCGCAATGACATGAGTAAGCCGGTTCAGACAAATCCTAATGCCTCTCCACAGGCTTCTCTTGTATCAACCTATATTTTCCAGATTTGATCAGTTTCTGCTGCTGCGCCGAAAACTCGGTACGTCCGCCAAAATCCTGTACCCAGTAGGTTTTATATTCGGCAACGCCAACTTCTCTAAAATCGGGGTTCATGAGGTTTTGGCAGTGGCCTTCGCTTTTAAACCAGCCGTCCATTACTTCGGGGATACTTAGCTGGCCTTGCGCTATATTCTCGCCAATGGCAAAGCTTTTAAAGCCTTTAAACTTGTAACCGGCAAACACAATACGGTCTTCCATGCTGCGGCCGTCTTTACTGGTATGGCTGAAATAGTTTTTCCGCGCCATATCTTTCGCGTGGCCGGTCGCGGCATCCTGCAAATCATCGTTCCAGGTAAGGGGTGGGGCTGGCGGAAAATATTTACTGCCGCAGTTGCATCCTTTTTGCCGGGTAGCATTAATGCGCGCTAAAAATTCGGCTTTAAACTGGCTGCTTTGGCTATAGGCGCTGTTAAAACCAAACAGCGCTACTAATATAACTATCAATTTTTTCATGCTGATCTTGGACATTATTAAACGCCCTCGGTTTAATTTATTGTCCCGGTCGGCGGATGCGTGAACGCCATCGCCCGCTTTTCTTTCGCCGGTAAAAAATAAATACACTTATAACGATGAGGATAATAACAACAAAGAGGAGGATGGAAAGGTTGCGCTCTTGGCTGATCTTAGCATTGGCCTGCGCTTGTTGTTGCTGGTATATACTTTTTTTTTGGCCAGTATGGAGTCTTTCTTTTTGATTTCGATGGTTTTGGCCACGTTCACCTGCGCAATGCTATCAACCGTAGCCTGGTTCAGGCTGTCATCCAAAAACTCGTGGCGTTTTATGGCTATGGCAGCTTTGTCGTAATCGTTCATTTTACGGTAGAGCTCGGCAAAACCCACTTGCACTATCGATTCTTTTTTAGGGTCATGTGTTTTTAGCGATAGGTTTAAAGCATCATTCAGATCCCGCATACTTAGCTTGTAATCTTTGATATCGCTTTTAATGGCGGCAAGTTCAACTAAGGAAGCGATGATATTCAGCGTATCATTCCGTTGCCTGGATATGGTGTTTGATTGTAGAATAAACCATTTGGCTTGACTAAACTTGCGTTGAGAGCGATATACTTTGGCCAGCGCGTTAAAGCTGGTACGCAAGCCTAAAGTATCGTTATAAGCCGAATAACTATGAAGGGCAAGCATGGTGTAGTTTAGTGCTTCGGTTTGAAAATAATATTTCATCCGACGGGTGGCTACGGTATCGTAACCTAAGTATTGGGCGGCAATTTGCGTATAGATAGGGCCTTTTAATGAATCGCTGGTGACCTGTAATTTTTGCTTAAGACTGTCCAGTTCGCTCGCGTTTGCGGGCAAGTTAAAGGCGGCGGTAGTAATAATAAGTAGAGTGATAAGTCTCTTCATATGAACCGATTACTCGAAAATACAATTAATCTGCTTATTTACGGTCAAATAGTGTGCCTGTTTGGGTGGATTTTGGGCTGGTACTGTCAGTATGAAGTATATTTTGTGCGATTATGAGCAATTCGGGGCTGTTTTTCAATGGGATAGCCGTTTGTGAAATATTCAACAAGTGTGAAATTGTTTTCCACAAAGAAAGCTTAAGTACGGGGAAGCGTATATAAAACCGGAATATGTGCTTAATTGAGAGTAAATACGAAATCTACAAAATGGCATTGCCAGGTAGGAAGCAACCGCGAACTATACAGGGCGTACCAGCGCGCGTGCGATTGCTTCGTACCTCGCAATGACATATTTTATTCTTATGAAATTACTTTTTGATAGCTATTCAAAGCCGATTGCAAAGCCGGGATCTTTTTCAATAAAAGGTTATAAAGCGCGATGCCTAAACAAGCAGTAGTAATACCAGCCAGCACATCTAGCACATAGTGATGGCTTGCATAAACGGCCGTAAACCAAATACCCACAGTAACTATCGCGAAGAAAATATTAACCCAACCCAAACGGTTTTTCAAGCCATAATAAAGTACGATAACCGGGTAAGAGGAATGCAATGATGGCATAGCCGCAAATACATTCGAGCCTTTGGTGTATATGTTTTTAAATATACCGGCATGAAAGTAAGCGTCGAATCTGGCCAGACCGGCTGTATTACCCATGGTTAAGGGTATAAAGTGAAAACCGTGTTGCTGTACAAACCATGGTGGTGCAGCGGGGTAGGTGTAGTAAACTATAAAACCCAGCATGTTCACCAACACAAACGTGATCGAAAAATTAATGAATTGCTTCTTGTTTTTGAAAAACAGGTAAGCCGCAAAACCCAGCGGAACCGGGATCCAGCACAAATAAAACAAGCCCGAAATTACATCGATATAAGTTTTAGTATTGGCCAGCCAGTACTCATTAGGGGTAAGCAGTTTGCCGTTAAAATGGATACCGAACAAATGCTTTTCGGCATTGTAAAGTTGCGCTATATGTACCGGGTTATAGTTGTAGTTAGGGAAGGCCTTCATGTAATCAAAAATGATCCAGTACACTATAAAAATAGTGAAGCCTAAAATAAACTTGCGGGTTATAGCCGATGCATAGAACAGCACGTTGAAAATAACAACCAAAGTAAGCTCATCGGGTTTGTAACCGATGAGAAATGTAGATAATGCCAGGTAAGCGATAGAAAGCAGCGAGACGATAATGATCGAGCGGATATTTACCGTTACGCCGGGATTGGCATTGCTCATGCTATTTTTTTAAGAAATCTGAACGGAAAATTTTATCCCAGAAGGGTGAGCTTACACCATAACCTTTCTCAGGATCCTGGTAGTGGTGCAGCATATGGTGCTGTTTGATCTTTTTGAAAATACCGCTTTTAAAGTTAAAGTGGTGCATGGCATAATGCGAGATATCATAGATCAGATAGCCCAGGATAAAGCCAGGGAAAAATCCCCAGATATAATCAACCGGCAGTAACCATTTAAACAAAAAGAAAAAGCCTGAAGCTAATGGGATGCTTAATGATGGAGGCAATACCAAGCGTTTGGCATCGCTTGGGTAATCATGATGAACACCGTGCATAATAAAGTGCAGGCGCTGTGCCCATTCCAGTTTTTCACTTGGGTGATAGTGGAACACAAAACGGTGCATAATGTATTCGGTAATGGTCCAGATGAATAAACCGAAAATGAACAGGCCGAGGTAGCCTAAGATATTCGGGCCCATCACATCGAAATATTTATAGCTGCAATAGCCAATAACCGGTACAAAAATATACAAAGGCACAGTCCAGTGCACTTTTGAGAGGGCCTCTAAAAAATCACTTTTAAACATCCTCACAGATTCCTGCGAGTTGGAGATATAATTCTTTTTCATTGCTTATAATCAGGGTTTAAAATGTTTTAGGATCTCTCGCCCTGTTTATGGTGTGTTAATTATTTAAAAGAAGAATGGCTTTTAACCAACAAAAGGCAATTTTAGCAAAGAAATTGCTAAGTGTAAATGCCCTTATTTAATTGTTGCGAAGATATGATATTTTGCCGGGAGTTGTAAGCTTTAAGTTAACACAAGCTGTTCAGCCTTTAAAACTGATAACTGCATACTGCCAACTCAAAACTGCCAACTGTTATTCTTCCCCTTCTTCCAGTTTCATCAAAGCTTTTTTGGCTTCTCTGAGCCTGTTAAAGGCAGTGATATTGGTTAATACAGCAAGAAGCACCAACGGAATGGTAAATATCGATATGGTTTCAAACACGTGGAACTTAATACCAGGGATAAACAGTTTATAATTACCACCAATGTATTGAGCTACTATACCTGATAATGCCGCGCACAAACCAATGGTAACCACACGTTCCGGACGTTGCATTAAACCACCTTTAATTTCAACGCCAAGGCCTTCGGCACGGGCGCGAACATAACTTACCATCATTGAGCCGATCAAAGCTATAAAGGCCGCTATTGAGCTTAAAAAATAGTGGTGGGCCACTAGGTAGTAGCAAATGCCCAAAAACATGATCAATTCGCTGTAACGATCCAATACTGAATCGTACAAGGCACCAAAGGTTGATTTCATGTTGCCCAAACGCGCAACCTGCCCGTCAAGCATATCAAATAAACCGGCAAACAGGATCAATCCTCCTGCCCAGCCAACATAGCTCAGGTCGCCGCGGTTGCCCTCTTCGGCACCTAAAATGAATATACCGGCTACGCCAACATTCAGCACAAAACCAATGGTGGTTACGGCGTTAGGGGTAAGGCCAATTTTTATAAGCACCTTCACAAACGGATCAATAACCTTATAAATACCCAATTGCAGGCTGGTTCTAAAAGATTTTCTTAATGTTGTTGCTTGCTGTTCCATTTTTTCTCGTTAAGTGAGATAGTTTTTAAAAGTCGAATTTAACCCTTGTGCGTAGTCCCCATTGGGCAACATTTGGCTGGTCAAGGTAGTTAAAGCGTCTCACAAAATCTATACGTATAAATTTAAATATATTTTCAATACCAACACTACCTTCAACATAAGGCGTTTTGCCTAATGTATAAGTAATTGGCACGCCATCGGTACCAACAGGTAATTGGTACAAGGCAGGGTGTATTGACGGGTTATTCTGATCAGACAGGCCACCGTACAGCACTTTTAACGATGCTGTTTCGCGCCATTTCAGTTTCTTTAACAAAGGTATTTTGTTGAAGAAGAAACCGCTAAAGTGCTGATCGATCCTGAAGCTGGCATACTTATCACTCACAAACTCCAAAAAGTTCATTAAGTTGTACGAGTCGATGTCGTAAGCGTAAGTCTGGTTAGCACGGTGTATCGTCAACAACGGATAAGGCACAGTACCAAAAATTTTACCTGCCGAAACATTGATATCCGCATAACCTAACTGCGAAAAGTAAAAACGTTTATCAGCACGGAAATCCAGTTTCTGATAGTTGTACTCGCCCGCGAACAAACCTTTTATACCAGCCGCGTAATCCAACTCAAATGCAGGGTATTTGTTAGGGATAGGGATCCTGTAAATTTTACCCTGGTAAAACTGCTCGTGCGGTGCCCAACGGATGCTTCCGGTAAGCTCGGTAGTAGTTAAGTGATGGATCGAGTTTGGTGTACCATTCAGGATATTATCAAAATATAATGATCCTGCAGGTTCCTGAGTCCATTTTTTGAAGCCACCGGCAAACGAAAGGTGGTTTTCCAGCTCATGCACATAATCAAACCTGTAAAAATCATTATACAGGTATTTATCGTTCACACCACGCTTAAATGATAACAGGAAGTTATCCTCCTGAACAAACTGTAAGCTTGCACCCGGAATTTTGGTATCACGCTGAAAGCTTGCACGGATATAGTTTTGCGGGAAACGATAGATAGATTTATCGTTAAGCGAGTAGGTAGCACTTAAAAAGTATTTCCAGCGCTCATCTTTAAAACCATAAGCGGCATAAGTTTCAAAATAGTAACGTTTGCTCAACTCGGGCGTGGTACGGCCACCTATCCGGAGGCGTAAACCTTCAACCGGGTTAAAGCTGTAAAATGTGTTGGCAGGGCCTAATTCAAACTTACCAAAGCCTTTGTAACCGGCCAGTAATAAGGTAGCAATATCAACCGTACGCTTAAACGACGGCATGTTACGCAAACTATCAATGTTTTTATAAACTTTACCCTCGGCGGCAGTTAGCGTATCCGGCCTGTTTTGCTGCCAGAACGAATCCGGGCGGTGTTTTACCTCATCGCTAAGTTCGGCATACTGCGAACCTTGGTAGGTGGTGTCCTGCCTTGGCTTATTAACCGTGTAATCGCTTAAGATGATCGACCTTATACCAAACAATCCACTCTTAGCATCTTTTTTAGATGCGCCAAAATCGGCAATAGTGGTGCTTTTACTCATGTGATAACGTCCATCCGGGTTTTGTTTAAACTCCAGATTAACAGTCATCGACCTGATAAAGTTGATGTTGATATGCTTGTTGATGGTCAGATCACATTTCTGAACAGCGAAATTACCATCCTGCGTAATGTAAATGCTGCCTTCAAATAATACGTCGGTAGTGTTACGCGGCGTGAAATCAAGCTTGATCAGTTTTTGGTTATGCTCATCAACAATGGTATCGGCAATAAAGAATTTATAATAGTTTGGCGAGTTATCTGAGATAGGGCTCAAAAACTGGCTGGTTATTAAAAATACGTTATTGGTATAAATATCAACCTTGTTGTAAAGGTGTTTAAAGTATTGGGTAAGGCCTTCATTATCAATGCCTGGGCCGTAGTTTACACTTTTCTGTCCTAATACTGTTTCTTTGTTCTTTTCGGGGTTTTTACGATAGTAAACCTGTTGTACCTTCTCATCCAGATAGATAGGTAACAATGATTTACCCGGTACCAACGAGCTATCGCGGTTATCTAAAATGAATTTGTATTTGCGAAAGAATTTCCTGTCGGAAAACTGTGCAGATACGTTGCTTAGCGCAAACATCATTTTATCATATTCCTTGTACTCAACGTAATCGTAAGCTTCCGGACGGTTTTTCGGTTTGTTTTCGATAACCTTGCGGATCAGCTCAACAGCCGGGTTATCCTTGTTACGGTACCTTGTAGTTCTTTTAGCCGATTTTACAACAACCTCGTTCAGTTGCTGTGAAGCCGGAAATAAACGTACATTGAGGGTTTGCGTTTTGCCAGGCTCAACAGTTAAAAAGGCATCCTTGTAACCTAAAAAAGAAACTTTAATTTGTTTTAATTGCTGATTTGAGGTTGCCAGGCTATATTTACCATTAACGTCGGCCGTGGTGCCTATGGTGGTTCCGGTGAAAGAGATACTTACAGAAGGCAGGGTTTGCTTGTTACCGGCATCGGTAACAGTACCCGTTATTACCGTTTGCTGCGCATACAATGCCGAAGCGGAAAAGAACAGTATCAGGAAAAATAAGCTTTTATAAATTCTTTTAAAATCCATGTATTTTGTGCAATTGTGCAAATACAAACTTCTTTTTTCCACTGTAATACTGATATACTTGTTATAAAGACGTATGTATTAGTTTGATCTATATTTTTGGCAGATTTAATGTTCCGCCCCATTTGTTTTACAGGTATCTGCCTTGTATTAACCTGTTTTGTTGAACTTTAGTACACTCCCGGCAGATGATTAATGGAGTTTACAATTAACAGGCCAAAGGTAAAAAAAATCACTACAGACTAATGTGGTCAAAAAGTCAAATATTGTTTACCAAAAGCCATATAAACGGGTTTCATAACTATAAATTAACTGTTAATAAAGCAGATAGGCGCGGTATTTACCGGCGTAAAATGTTTTTTGGTTTGATGCATCAAGTTACGTAATTCGCTGATATTTAGATGTTATTTAAACTCTTGTGCCTGCATTAAATTATAGGCCATGCAGCATAAATAACATTTTTTAACATATCATTTTATCAACCCGAAATAAGACAAACCCGCTAATATATTGTTACTGAACAGTGTATATTTTTACCAAACAAAAACAAAACAGCCGTGAAGCAGCTTGGTGCTCACGGCTGTTTGTCACGCTATATCGCTAAACGACGATTATTGACCGGCGAATGCGTCCTCGTAATAATCCAATCCAAGGTGTGTGATCAAATCTTCACCCATGATGTAACGCAGGGTGTTTTCCAGTTTGATCAGTTGTTTAAAGATATCGTTCTCAGCTGGCAAACCAGGTGCAGTTTGAGGCGATTTCAGGTAGAATGACAACCATTCCTGAACACCGCTCATGCCGGCACGTTTAGCCAGATCAGAGAAGATAGCCAGATCCAGCGCAATAGGGGCAGCCAGGATCGAATCGCGGCAAAGGAAGTTGATCTTGATCTGCATTTTGTAGCCTAACCAGCCAAAAATGTCGATGTTGTCCCAGCTTTCTTTGTTATCGCCATGCGGAGGGTAGTAGTTGATACGAATTTTGTGGTAGATGTTACCATACAATTCGGTGTTTTCTTCTGGTTTGAAGATATCTTCCAATACACCTAATTTTGATACTTCTTTAGTTTTGAAGTTATCCGGATCGTCAAGAACCCAACCATCACGGTTACCCAAAATGTTGGTTGAGAACCAGCCGTGTACACCTAATGAACGGGCTGCCAAACCTGGAGCCAAAACGGTTTTCATTAAAGTTTGACCGGTTTTGAAATCTTTACCGGCGATAGGGGTTTTGGTTAATTTAGCCAATTCCACTAAAGCAGGGATATCAACGGTTAAGTTAGGGGCACCATTAGCAAAAGGTACACCTAATTTTAAGGCCGCGTAAGCGTAGATCATACTTGGAGCGATCAGCTTATCGTCGTTTTTCAAACCTTCTTCAAAAGCAGCTAACGACTGGTGTACAGCCGATGCTTCATAATAGATCTCGGTTGACCCGCACCATACCAAAACAACCCTGTCAAGGCCATTAGCCTCTTTAAAGTTTTTGATATCTTCCATTACCTGCTCGGCAAGCTCAAGGCGGGTTCCGGTTTTAACGTGGGTACCATCAAGGTTTTTAGCGTAGTTTTTGTCAAACGCGGCTTTCATCGGTTTGATAGCTTCCAACTCGGCTTTCACGGCATGTAACAACCCTGATTCAAGCACTTGCGCGTTAGATGCAGCTTCAAATACGTTATCCTCGTAAACGTCCCAGCCACCGAAAACAATATCGTTAAGGTTAGCCAATGGCACGAAATCTTTAATTTTAGGGTTACGGTTTTCTGTCCGTTTACCCAAGCGGATGTGCCCCATTTGAGTGAGGGAGCCAATTGGCTGCGAGATGCCTTTTTTAACGGCCTCTACGCCGGCAATCAAGGTAGTGGCTACCGCACCTAATCCGGGGATCAGGACGCCGAGCTTACCATTGGCTGGTGTGATGTTAATTTTCATTTTATGTAACAATTTATTTGGTTAAGCGAGTTTGGAGGGTTTAAAGCCACTTGTGGGCTTTATACCATTTTAGTGTTTCGGCCATGCCGGCTTGCAGATTGTAGGAAGGATAAAAACCGAGATCGGATTTAGCTGCTTCAATATCGCAGTGCCAATTGGTGGCCATTAGTTCATTCAATTTTTCAATGTTCAGTATCGCGGCTTTATTTCTCAAAGAACTCAGTTTTTCAGAAACTGCTGCAATTATTTTTACAAAGTTTACAGGCAAATGAAACTTCAGGGGTTTAAGCTTCAGCTCATCTTTAGTGATATTACCTAACTCGTAACGGCTGTAAAAATTGCCATCGCTTAAATTAAATGTTTGGTTATTACCGGCATACAGCGCTTTGATACTGGCCTTGGCAAGGTCTTTAACGTATATAAAGCTCAGCTTTTGCTGCTTGTTGCCTATGTAAGGTTCAATGCCTTTAACAACCTGTTTAAAAAATATGAATATGCCGGTATCGCGGGGGCCATACACAGCTGTTGGGCGTAGTATGGTATAGTTTAAACCTTTAATTGTTTTTAATTTCTGCTCGGCAAGGAGTTTGCTTCTGCCATAAGCTGTAACCGGTTGTGGTACAGTTGCTTCGGTTATTAAGCCATTTAAAGTATCCAAAGGGCCAACTGCTGCAAGGCTGCCAACCAATACAAACTTTTTTAAAGCAGGGCAGGCCTCTTTTGCTGCCGAGGCAAGGTTATAAGTATAGGTGGCGTTGATGCGGTTGTATTCCCCTTCAGATCGGGCGCTGGTTACGCCCGCGGCGTGGATAATATAGTCGGGCTTTATTTCGGTCAGGAGCGTTTTGAGTGCTTCCTGGTTATTAAATTCGGGGTAGATGTATTGGATATCGAAATTTTTGAGGTGATCGATCTTGCTGCTTTTGCGTATCGCTATAAAAACTTCGAGGTTGTTTTGTAAAGCCTCCTCTATCAAATGATATCCTACAAATCCGCTTGCACCGGTTATTAAAACCCGTTCCTTCATATCGCTTTTTGGTATAGCCTGTATTTTTTATATGGATCGCCTTTTATCGCCTCGATGGCGCGGTTCACCATGTCGTTATTTTCCAATGTCCAGCCGGCTTCAGCATGGGCATATCCTTTTGCTTTGTATTCCCTGATGATGGTACCGTATAAACAAGCCTCGATGCCCATTTTGCGGTAATCTTCAATAACACCTAACGCGTAAATACGGATGCCTGTGATGGCTTTTTTGCCAAACAGTAGTTTGAAAATACCGGTAGGCAATAACCTGCCGCGTTTTATGATTTTAAAAATATCGTTGTAGTTAGGCAGTGCTAAACCAAAGGCTACAACTTTACCACGCTGTTCGGCAACAATGGCAAAATCCGGATCAAGGATCAGTTTAAGGTCTTTAGCCAGGTAATCAAATTCCTCATCGGTAAGTGGCACAAAGCCGGTATTGCTATCCCAGGCCGAGTTGTAAACTTCGCGAAGCTTGGCTGCTTCTTCCTTGAATTTTTTAAGGTTGATCTTACGGATGATGATATCGCTGCGTTTTAAACGTTCTTCGAGCGAGTTTAGTAAGCGTACCGACTTATCATCATAATGTTGCCCATCCCAATGCCATGATATCAGGTCTACATCTTTGGCAAAACCAAAGTCCTCTACCAACTTAGCATAATACTCGAAATTGTAAGTATTCATCAGGAAAGGGGAGCTGTCAAAACCCTCAATCAATAAACCGCAAGGCTCGTTGGTTGAAAAGTTGGTTGGGCCTAATAGTTTACCGGTTACGCCTTTTTCCTTGAGCCATTTGGTAACGGTTTCGAAAAGTACGTTGGATACGTTAGTATCGTTGATGCAATCAAAAAATCCCCAGAAACCATCATTAACATGGCTGTACTCATTATGCCCGTTGTTTAAAATAGCGGCTATACGGCCAACAATTTTATCGCCATCGTAAGCTAAAAAAGGTTGTACGGTGTTGTGCTTGTGGAAAGGGTGTTTGGTTAACAGGTCCCTTTGGGCAATGAACAGTTCGGGAACGTAGTAGGGATCGTCCTTGTACAGGTCATGCGGAAAATCAATAAACGAAGCCAGTTCTTTTTTTGATTTAACCGTTACTATTGTAATCATGGGTGATGGATAATTGATAGGGCAAATTGGAATGCCTTATAAATAATAATGTGCATTTAGCTCACCTTAAAATAAAAGTAAGCTAAATGCACAAAATGATGTTTTCATTATATTTTTTCTTTAACAGAAGCGGCGTCAACACCAACTTCTTTAAAGGCTTTTGATAGTTTTTCAACAGCTTCGTCAATCTGATCGAAAGTGTGGGTAGCCATCAATGAGAAACGAAGTAAAGATGAATCGGACGGAACGGCAGGGGATACAACCGGGTTCACAAACACGCCAGAGGCTTGCAAGTGTTTAGTAACCGCGAAAGTTTTTTCGTTGTCGCGAACATAGATCGGCAAAATAGGGCTTTCAGTTGGGCCAAGGTCAAAACCTTCTTCCAATAAAAGCTTCATGGCATAGTTGGTATTATCCCAAAGTTTTTCGATCCTTTCAGGCTCAGATTCGATGATATCCAGAGCAGCAATAACGCTGGCTACCGAACCCGGAGGCATACTCGCGCTGAACATTAATGAACGTGCACGGTGTTTGATATAATCGATAGTATCCTGATCGGCAGCGATGAAACCACCTAATGATGCTAATGATTTACTGAAGGTACCCATGATCAGGTCAACATCATTGGTAAGGTTAAAGTGTGAGGCAGTACCTGCACCCTTATCTCCAATTACACCAAGGCTGTGCGCATCGTCAACCATAATGTTGGCACCGTAAGTAGCGGCAAGCTCAACAATTTTAGGCAATTTAACGATATCGCCTTCCATGCTGAAAATACCATCAACAGCGATGATCTTCACGGCATCTTCAGGAAGGATGCTTAATTTGCGCTCAAGATCGGCCATGTCATTATGGGCGTACTTGATAACTTTTGAAAACGATAAACGGCTACCATCAATGATACAAGCATGGTCATACTCGTCAAGGATGATATAATCGTTACGGCCGGTAACGCACGAAAGTACGCCAAGATTTACCTGGTAACCGGTGCTGAACAAAACAGTGGCTTCTTTACCAACGTAGCTGGCAAGCCTGTTTTCAAGCTCGATATGGATATCAAGTGTACCGTTCAAAAAACGTGAACCGGCACAGCCTGTACCGTATTTGTCAATTGCTTTTTTTGAAGCTTCTTTAATTTTGGGGTGATTGGTAAGGCCTAAATAAGAATTAGAACCAAACATTAATACCCTTTGGCCATCAATAATAACCTCTGTGTCCTGAGCGGACTCAATAGGCCTGAAGTAAGGGTACAGACCACGTTCCCGTAGCATATTGGCTACCTGGAACTGTGCAATCTTCCCATGTAATTTTTTAACCATGTATATTAACTCTGCTTAAATTTTGTGTAAAAATACCATGAATAAGCATATAACTTATACGGTGTGTGTAATTTTTTTTAAATAAATGCTTATTACGTATCAATAGTACTTAAGAAGCACACAAATTTTACTCGGCAAATTAATTAATTTTTTTGTTTATATCGAGCCTCTAATTTTCATTTTTTTGTCAAAACCCCATAAAGCGTGCCTAATTGTTGAAATTCTGCAAACTTTACGTAAAATTCTTGTTCCTGAATTAAAATTCGTAATATTAATTACATATTCGCATACCCCTGTGAAAAAGCAACAAAAATTATAAAACCTTTCTTATAATTTTTGCTTGTTGTAATTTGTTATCTATCGCCATCGTATGAAAAAAATCAAGTACTTTTTAGCACTTATTGTACTTAACTTAACACTAAATTCACATAGCGCCGTTTTTGCCCAAACTACTGCTACCGATAGTATTACCGGTCCGGTAACCTTAAAGCAGGCCATTGGTTTCGCTTTGCGTAATCAACCCGCAGTACGCCAGGCTTCTATTGATGAACAGATCAACGAGCGCGACATCCGCATCGGCCTGTCGGCATGGTTGCCACAGGTAAATGGATCAGGTTTGTATAACTACTATTATAAAGGCAGCGCACAGGCTGGTGCCTCCGGTGCAAACATCCCGGGCAATACCGGAACCATCCGTAACCTATCTACTTTAGGCGTAACAGCATCGCAAACTATTTACAACAACGATGTGTTCCTGGCTTCGAGAGCAAAAAAATATTCGCGTGAGTATTATAAAGAGAACACGCTGAGCAGCCAGATTGATGTGGTTAGTAATGTGAGCAAAGCTTTTTTTGATGTTTTATTATCAGAAAAACAATTGGATATCACCAATGCCGATATCACCCGTTTGCAACGCAGCCTTAAGGATGCTAAAAACCGGTACACTGCCGGGGTATCCGATCCTACTGATTATAAACAGGCTACCATCGCCCTAAATAATTCATTAGCTACCCGCAAGCAAACCGAAGAAGCTATTAAAAGCAAAACCGCGTTTTTAAAACAGATAATGGGTGTTACCGCCGAAACTCCTGTAAACCTATCGTACGATTCCACAAGGTATGAGCAGGAGATCAGTATCGATACCCTTCAAACACTTAACGTTAACAACCGTATCGAATATCGTTTGCTTGAAAGCACCAAAGCACTTAATAACCTTAATGTTAACTACTACCGCTTTGGCTTTCTGCCTTCATTATCGGCAGTGGGCAGCTATCAGCATGCTTATTTCAGCCACGATTTTTCCGACCTTTATAATAACGGCCTTCCTACGGGGTATGTTGGTTTAACATTGGCTGTGCCGATCTTCCAGGGAACCAAGCGACTGCAAAACCTGGCCAAAGCAAGGTTGCAGGTTCAGCGCACGGACCTTGATCTGGTAAATACCAAAAACACCATTAATACCGAATACACCCAGGCACTGGCAAATTACAAAAGCAACTATGCCAGCTATAAGCTGATCCGCGAAAACGTTGATCTGGCTACGGATGTGTATAAGGTAGTAAGTCTGCAATACCGCGAGGGTGTTAAAACTTACCTTGATGTTATTGTGGCGCAGTCAGATCTGCGTACAGCACAGTTAAGCTATTACAACGCCTTGTTTAACCTGTTAAGCAGCAAAATTGATTTCCAACGCGCGTTGGGCATTTTACCGGTAGACCAGGCCCAATAATAGCTACATAAAAACAAAAACGATCACAACTATATAAAACGAACAACCCTTTCTACATGAAACACAGATATATATATTGGTTAGCCCCTGCGGCATTACTCACATGGGCGGCATGCGGTAAAAAACAACAGGCGGGTGCACCTGTAGCGCCACCTACATCGGTTTACCTTGCCCAGGCTAAAACCGCCGAGGCAGTTTACTATGATAAATACCAGGGCATTGTTGTTTCTATCAATACTGTGGAACTGCGTAGCCAGGTGCCGGGCTTTGTAACCGGGATATTTTTTAAAGAGGGAGATGTAGTGCAGAAGGGGAAAGTATTGTATGAAATTGATAAGCGTAAATACCAGGCAGCTTATGATCAGGCCAAGGCAAACGTGCTAAGCGCCGAAGCAAACCTGGTTAAAGCGCAAAAAGATATCGACAGGTATAACATGCTGTTGAAAAACGACGCGATAGCCCGCCAAACGGTTGATCAGGCGCAGGCTACTTTCGAAACCAGCAAAAGCCAGGTTGCTGTAGCCAAAGCAGGATTAGAGTCGGCCCGTACCGATCTGTCGTACGCTACTATTACGGCTCCTTTTACAGGCAGGATAGGTATCTCGCAGGTTAGGTTGGGTGCACAGGTAGCTGTAGGTACCACGCTAATGAATACTATATCTGCCGAACACCCTATTGGTGTTGACGTGGTGATCAACGAGCAGGACATCAACCGTTTTTATAATCTGCAAAAATCAAGCACCGATAGCACCTTTAAACTGGTACTGCCCGATGGCAGCAAATACAACAAGCCGGGCAAAGTACTGGCTGTTGATAGGGGCGTGAGCAACCAAACAGGTAGTATCAAAGTTAGGATCCAGTTCCCGAACGAGGATGACGTGCTGAAAGATGGTATGAGCGCCGTTTTACAGGTGCTGAACAATCAATCGGGCAACAGGGTACAGATCCCTTATAAAGCGGTTATTGAGCAAATGGGTGAATTTTTTGTATTTACTGCCAGAGATACCACTGTTAAAGATACAGCAGCTGATAAATCAGTTAAAGACAGGCGCGATACCATTGCCAAACAGGTGAAAATAAAATTAGGCCCACGGGTTAATGATGATGTGGTTGTAATGGATGGTGTAAAACAAGGCGATAATGTGATAACAGATGGTTTCACGCGTTTACGCGATGGGGGCAGGGTTACCACCGGTTCTGCTGCTCCGGCAGCTGGTGCCGCACCTAAAAAATAATTGATATCGATAGTAAAAAATTTAAGCTTAATAAGGGGCTACATCTACCCCGGAAAACTTAATGTGAAGAAATAATGATCGCAGATACCTTTATAAAACGACCGGTTACCGCCATAGTAATATCCCTGGTGATATTAATTGTGGGTATCCTGTCAATCTCCAGCCTGCCCATAGGCCAGTACCCCGATATTACGCCACCAACGGTATCCGTTACCGGTAACTACGTTGGTGCCGACGCGCTAACTGTTGAGCAAACCGTAGCCACCCCTGTAGAGGTGCAGGTAAACGGTGTACCGGGCATGACCTACCTGCAAAGCAATAGTAGCAGTAACGGGCAAATGAGCATGACCGTTAACTTTGATGTAGGTACAGATATCAACATCGCCGCGCTCGACGTGCAAAACCGTGTAGGTATCGCCCTGCCAACCTTGCCACAGGAAGTACAGCGTTTAGGTATGGTGGTACGTAAACGTAACCCAAGTATTTTGATGCTGGTAGCCATGTTTAGCCCTAAAGGCACGCATGATGTTACCTTTACCGATAACTACACCAACGTATTTATTAAAGATGCGATTTTGCGTACCAAAGGCGTAGGTGACGTTGTTACCCGTGCCGATGATTTCAGTATGAGGATCTGGCTTAACCCGGATAAACTTGCTGCCTTAGGCATGAGTGCATCAGAGGTTACATCGGCGTTAACAGAACAAAACGCGCAGGTTGCCGCAGGTACCGTTGGTGCTACGCCCCAGTTAAAGGGACAAACCTTCGAATACTCGGTAATTGTAAAAGGCCGTTTAACCAAGCCCGAAGAGTTTGGTAATGTGGTGATCAAAACACAGCCAAACAATGGCGGTGTAGTACACCTTAAAGATGTTGCCCGTATTGAGTTGGGTAAATTCAACTACTCGGGTAACTCGTTTGTGGATGGCAAACGCGCTTCATACCTGCTGGTTTACCAGGCACCAAACAGTAATTCGCTCGAAACTGCTGATAACGTTTATGCCACTATGGATGAGCTTAAAAAAAGCTTCCCGGCCGATATTGATTATGTGGTGCCGTTTGAGGCTATCACTGTAGTTAAGGTATCAGTTAGCGAGGTTATCGAAACATTGGTTATAGCATTGGTGCTGGTTATTTTGGTGGTGTTTTTATTCCTGCAAAGCTGGCGTACCACGCTTATCCCCGTATTGGCTATCCCGGTATCCATTATTGGTACGTTCATTTTCTTTATCCCGCTCAACTTTACCATTAATACGCTAACGTTATTTGGTTTCGTACTGGCTATTGGTATTGTGGTGGATGACGCCATTGTGGTGGTGGAAGCCGTACAGCATTATATGGACGAAGAGGGGATGACGCCTAAAGAAGCTACCCAACACGCTATGGCCGATATCTCGGCACCGGTAATTGCTATTGCCTTAATTTTGGCAGCGGTGTTTGTGCCGGTAGGTTTTGTGCCTGGTATAGTAGGGCGATTGTATCAACAGTTCGCTATTACTATCGCTATTTCGGTATTGATCTCGGCTTTTGTGGCACTTTCTTTAACCCCGGCACTGTGTACACTGATATTAAGGCCTCATAAAATTGATGAAAAATCAAAAGGCTTGAATAAGTTCTTCTTTAAGTTTAATAGCTGGTTTACCCGTGTTACCAATCGTTATCGTAACACTGTTGATAAGGGCATTAAGCATTCAACATATATCATAATTTTATTGGTGTGTATCATTGTAGGCACGGTACTTTTATTCAAGAGCAAACCTTCGGGCTTTATTCCGCTGGAGGATGATGGTCGTGTTTATATTACTTATGATCTGCCTGAAGCTTCGTCAACAGGTCGTACGGTTGATGTATTGAACCGGATGATGCATACACTTGATAGCGTACCCGAAATTGCGCACTATGCAGCATTGGGCGGCTTGAACGCTATCAGCTTTGCAAGTAAATCAAATAGTGCAACCATATTTGTGCAGTTGAAACCATGGGATGAGCGTAAAGAGAAATCGCAACAAATAACCGCGCTTGTTGGCCGCTTAAATCAAAAATTAGCCAAATATAAAGAAGCCAACGTGGTAGTAATTCAGCCGCCGGCAATTCCGGGTTTGGGTAGTACTGGTGGTTTCTCTTTTATATTAGAAGAGAAGCAAGCAGGCGGAGATATCAAAGTATTTGAGAAAACGTTGCGTACCTTCCTTGGCGCTATTAATCAGCGTAAGGAGATAGGCAGGGCATTCTCATTCTTTACGGCAAGTACACCGGCTTACCAGTTAACTATTGATAGGGAAAAATCCAAAAAATTAGGTGTATCTATATCAGATGTAAACACAGCACTGCAAACCTATTTGGGTAGTACTTATATTAACGACTTTACAATTTACGGCCGTAACTTTAGGGTAGTGGCCCAGGCTGACACCAGCTACCGTACCAATGTGCAAAACATTGGGCAGTACTTTGTGAAAAACTCGGCAGGCGCAATGGTGCCGTTGAGTACACTTACCTCTTACAAAGTAATTGAGAACTCGCCATTAATCTCGCACTACAACCTATTTAGGTCTGCGGAGATCAACGGTAGTACCAAGCCGGGTTACAGTAGCGGTGACGCTATCACAGCACTGAAAGAAACCGCCGCCCAGGTATTACCGCAAGGTTATGGATATGAATTTTCGGGCCTAAGCCGTGAGGAGTTATTATCTGGTTCAAAAACCGTGTATATCTTCGCGTTATCTATTGGGTTCGTATTCCTGTTCCTGGCAGCCTTGTACGAAAGTTGGTCTGTGCCTTTCTCGGTGTTACTATCAGTACCGCTGGGTGCCTTTGGGGCAATTATGTTCCTGTCGTTTTTTGATGGGCTTACCAACAACGTTTACGCGCAGATAGGTTTGATCACGTTGATAGGTTTGGCGGCTAAAAACGCCATCCTGATAGTAGAGTTTGCCAAAGAACGTGTAGACGCAGGTATGAACCTTGAAAAAGCTACCCTCGAGGCTGTACGACTCCGTTTAAGACCAATCATCATGACATCGATGGCCTTTATATTAGGTGTTGTTCCGCTGATGATAGCATCAGGTGCAGGTGCCGAGGCACGTAAAACCATTGGCTGGACAGTGTTTGGCGGGATGCTTACTGCAACATCGCTTGCTATATTTATAGTGCCGGTGTTATATTATATCATTACGAAAGCAGCTTACGGTAAAGAAAAGCTTGCTGAGCTCGAGAAAAACTACAAGCCCGAAAAAGGGCATGAGCCAGAGGCTTAGCCATATTGTTTGATATTTGTAAAAAGGAGAAGCGAAAGCTTCTCCTTTTTTATTTTATGGCCTTTTTGGTACGCTATCTTATATAGTTATTAAGTGTTTTTTGAACTCAAAATTTCGGGTTTGTGTACACTTTTGGAGAGTAAGCAGAACAGTTATTGAAAAAAAATGTCGGCAAAGTATAGGTTTGGTTAGCATAATATGCACCCCGAAATCTCCATTAAAATATACTTGATATTCAATACATAAGCAGTTTTAGAGGCGTTTTTTGCAATGGTTTTTAGTTTGACTATACGGTTTGGCATAGTCAGTTTTTATTCACAATGGCAAAGTATTTGTTAAGATGGGGTTAATACAATGGAAATTTAACAATGAGCATTGTAGAATTTGAACTAAAAAACACAACTATGAAAACAATGACTAAATTTATAGCTTCGGCGTTTACCGCGGCAGCTATCTTTATCGGAACAAATGTAAAAGCACAAACTACACCAGCAAATGCGTTACGCTTTGGCGTAGGCGTTGAAGGCTTGCTGCCAACCGGTGGCCTGCACGATATCTCTAACGTTGGTTTGGGTGGTACAGCACGCTTACAATATGGTGTTAACAGCAATGTAGCCTTAACGCTTACCTCGGGTTACTATAACTATTTCGGTAAAAAAATTGTCGATGGTTCTGATGCTAAGTTCCCATCATTTGGTTTAGTGCCTGTTAAAGCAGGTGCCAAAGCTTTCCTTGGCGACGGTTTTTACTTTGCAGGTGAGGTTGGTGCCGGTTTTGAAACTAAAGATGACTACAGAAATGTAGATGGTAGCAAAAGCACCAAACTGATCTTATCTCCAGGTTTAGGTTATGCAACCAAATCGTGGGATGTAGGTGTACGTTATGAAAACTTCTCAGGTGGCGATAGCGGTAGCTACGGTTCTGTAGGTCTGCGTATTGCTTACGGTTTCGGTTTATAATCAAACAAAAAAGTGTTACAAAAGCCGCTTGTTATGTATAACAGGCGGCTTTTATTTTTTTATACATTTGCCACCCTGTTAACAAAAAGTTAACAGATGTATCAATATAACTATATGAAAAATAAATTTACAAAGGCGATTGCCGGCCTATCTATCGCGCTGGCTTTGTTTACTGCAAAAAATGTTAATGCTCAAACTACTCCTGCTGATAAATGGCGTTTAGGCGTAGGTCTTGAATTAGGTAGGCCAATTGGCAACGCGCATGATATCTCGAACTTTGAGTTGGGCGGTACTGCCAGGTTACAATACGGTTTAAATAACAGCACCGCTATAACGCTTACTTCGGGTTATTACAATTTGTTTGGAAAATCATATACAGAGCACATCGCAACCCCTGCCGGCACTTCAGATATTACTGTTGACGGAAAAGATCTTGGTATTATACCGGTAAAATTGGGTATTAAATCATTCCTTGCACACCGCTTATACTTTGGAGCAGAAGCAGGTGCCGGTTTTGAAACCAAATCACTTTATTTAGATGGCAGCAAAGACACTAAACTGATTCTTTCCCCAACTATTGGTTACGCAACCAAAGTAATTGACCTGGGCTTACGTTATGAAGGCTTTTTTGGCCAAGGTAATAGCTATGGGTTGATCGGTTTACGTGTTGCTTACGGGTTTGGGTTGTAGTCCGAACCTTGATTCAATAAAAGACGTCATTGCGAGGTACGAAGCAATCCCCAATAAGCAGAGTGGCTATATAAGTCCGCCCTGTAAAGTAGGAGATTGCTTCGTACCTCGCAATGACGTTGAAGAAATAAAAAAGGACGGTTCGCCATTGGCGAGCCGTCCTTTTTTATTATTGATAGTTGGATCAAGGCAATCCTTAAATCCCAAAAATCATGGTTCTAATTACGCTAATTTACCAAGCGCAACTTTCAACCTTCTCATAGCCTCTATCAGTTTATCCTCAGCAGCAGCGTATGATAAACGGATAGATGAAGGATCGCCGAACGAATCGCCGCCTACGGTGGCTACGTGGCCTTCTTCAAGCAGGTAAAGGCTCAGGTCGTCCGAATCGTTGATCACGCGGCCTTCATAGCTTTTACCGAAGAAAGAGGTAACGTTAGGGAAAAAGTAAAACGCGCCATCTGGCAGGTTTACATTAACGCCATCAATTTCGCTTAATAATTTATATACAATGTCGCGGCGTTTTTTGAATTGGGCACGCATTTCTAAAACGCTTTCTAAACCACCCTCGTAAGCGGCAACACCTGCGCGCTGGGTAATTGAACAGGTACCTGAAGTAACCTGGCCCTGCATTTTATCAAATGCAGCGGCAAGTTCTTTGGTGCTGGCAGTGTAACCGATTCTCCAACCAGTCATGGCAAATGCTTTAGACCAGCCGTTGATGATCACTACACGATCTTTAATAGCATCAAACTGCGCGATAGATTCGTGTTTATCAACAAAGTTGATGTGCTCATAGATCTCGTCGCTCAGGATATAAACGTGCAGATTTTTCTCAAATACTTTGGCCAGGCCTTCCAGCTCGTCTTTAGTGTAAACGCTGCCGGTAGGGTTACATGGCGATGAAAACATGAACAATTTAGTATTTGGCGTAATAGCCGCTTCTAATTGCTCAGGAGTAATTTTAAAGTTGGTATCAACGGTAGTGTTGATGAAAACGCTTTTACCTTCGGCCAGTTTAACAACCTCGCTGTATGAAACCCAGTACGGAGTAGGGATAATTACTTCCTGTCCCGGATCAACCAAACATAATACCGCGTTAGCGATAGCCTGTTTAGCACCTGTTGAAACAACTATGTCGGCAGCGTCATAATCAAGATTGTTCTCGTTCTTCAGCTTAGTCACAACGGCTTTACGAAGGTCAGGGTAGCCTGCTACTGGTGTGTAGTAGGTAAAGTTCTTGTCCATGGCCTGCTTCGCTGCTTCCTTGATATGCTCAGGAGTATGAAAATCAGGCTCACCAAAGCTAAGGCTGATCACGTCGACACCTTTAGCGGCAAGTTCACGGCCCAATTTGGCCATTTTAATTGTTGCAGATTCGGACAGGTTTTGTATCCGGGTACTTAATGCGCTCATATAAATTGTGTTATCGCGGCAAATATAGAAAATAACTTTACTGCTACTTACGGTTGTTATTTTTTAAATTTGCGGCCTAATAACCCTTTGCTTTGAATCAACAAAAAAGGATCATACTAATTTCGCTTGTTACGGGCATAGTGCTGATGTTAGCGAAATTTGGTGCCTACTTTTTAACAGCCTCCAACTTTGTATTAACCGATGCTGCCGAGAGCATCGTAAACGTGATAGCAAGCTCCTTTGCTTTCTATAGTATCTACCTTTCATCGCTTCCGCGTGATGAGAACCACCCTTACGGGCATGGTAAGGTGGAATTTTTTTCGGTGTTTATTGAAGGCGCGCTTATCGGTATAGCAGGCTGTATCATCATCGTAAAATCGGCTTACAGCTTTTTTTATCCCAATCTAATTCATGACCTGTTTACCGGTGCCATCATTATTGGCATCACGGGTGCCATTAACGGGGGCTTGGGTTACTATATGATCCGCAAAGCAAAAGAGCTTCGCTCCATGACTTTGGATGCCGATGGCCGCCATTTACTGGCAGATACCGTTACCAGCGGCGGTTTGGTAGTAGGTTTATTGCTGATAGAGTTTACCCATATTTTATGGTTGGATAGTGCGCTATCCATTTTGGTGGGCCTGTATATAGTATATAGCAGCTACAAGCTGGTGCGTAAATCGGTAGGGGGATTGATGGACGAGGCCGATACGCAGGTAGTAAATGATATTATCCATGTACTAAGCGAAAAACGTCGCGAATCATGGATCGATGTGCATAACCTCCGCGCGCAAAAATACGGGCATGAACTGCATATTGATTGCCACATGACTTTGCCAAGCTACTTTGATCTGAATACGGTGCATACAGAAATCTCGTTGGTTGATAAGATGATCAACACCGAAATAGGCATCAAAACCGAATTGTTTATCCACGCCGACCCTTGCCTGCCCGATTGTTGCCACTATTGCAGCATGCCTAACTGCCCCATCCGCTCGGAGGCGCAAACGGAAACCATAGCATGGACAATGGATAAGGTTGTACGTAATAAAAAACACTTTGAATAAATGGAATATTTTAATGTAAGGGTTTACGGCCTGCTGCTTAATGATAACGACGAATTGCTAATAAGCGACGAGCAGGAATATGGCATGCGTTTTTCAAAATTCCCCGGCGGTGGCCTGGAATTGGGCGAGGGCCTGATAGATGGCCTTAAACGCGAGTTTATGGAAGAGTGCAATATTGAAATAGAGGTTGTAGGTCATTTTTACACTACCGATTTTGCTGTTAAATCGGCTTTCAATAATTCGCAGATCATTAGCGTTTACTATTTGGTAAGGAGCATTACCCCGGTCAATCTCAACATAAAAACAGTTGCTTTTGATTTTGATGGGGAAGGAGAAGTGTTGCAGGCCTTTAGGTGGGTACCGATGACTGCTTTAAGCGTAACCGATTTTGAATTTCCGACAGATAAACGTGTGGTTGAACTTTTACAGGACGAACTATGAACCTTTCCGAACGGGATTTACAGGTAATATGGCACCCCTACACCCAAATGAAAACCGCGCAGCCGCCAATAGGCATTGTGAGTGGAGAAGGGGCGCTGCTATTTGATGAAGAAGGCAAACAATACATTGATGCCGTATCATCATGGTGGGTAAACATTCACGGGCACGCGCATCCTTATATTGCCAAAAAAGTATCCGAACAGTTATATAAATTGGAGCATGTGATCTTCGCAGGTTTTACCCACGAAGGTGCAGTTGAACTGGCCGAACGCTTGCTGGCTATCCTGCCATCTAACCAGAAAAAAGCATTTTACTCTGATAACGGCTCGACTGCTATTGAGGTGGCTATAAAAATGTGCCTGCAATACTGGCTTAATAAAGGTGATCAGCGTACCAAGATCATCGCCTTTAATAACGCGTATCATGGCGATACTTTTGGAGCAATGGCTGTAAGCGGCCGCAGCGCGTTCACAAAAGCTTTTGATAGTTTACTGTTTGAGGTAGAGTTTATTGATATACCTACAAAGGAGAATATTGAAAGTCTCAAATCTCAAATCTCAGATCTCAAATCTGAAACCGCCTGTTTGATCTTCGAGCCATTAGTTCAGGGATCGGCAGGGATGATCATGTACGAGGCTGAGTATTTGAATGAGTTGATGACGCATTGCCGCAAGGAAGAAGTGCTGCTGATTGCCGATGAGGTTTTTACCGGCTTCGGGCGTACAGGTAAGCCTTTTGCTACAAACCATGTAGAGGTTGAGGCTGATATTATGTGTTTCTCTAAAGGCCTTACAGGTGGTACCATGGCTTTGGGTTTAACTACCTGTACCCAGCAAATTTATGATGCATTTTTATCTGACGATAAACTGAAAACCCTTTTCCACGGGCATTCATTTACTGCTAATCCTATTGCATGCGCATCGGCATTGGCCAGTCTTGATCTGTTTCAACAGCCTGAGATTGCCGAAAACATTGCCAGGATCGTAGCTTCGCATGCTGCTTTTGCCGATAGGATCCGCAATCACCCTAAAGTTAAAACCATCAGGCAAACTGGCACTATCGTAGCCATGGAGTGGGAAACGGGCGATAATACATCGTACTTTAGTGGGTTGCGCGATAAGCTTTACCATTACTTTTTAGCCGCGGGTATTATATTGCGCCCGCTGGGTAACGTTATTTATATTTTACCTCCGTATTGCATTACTAACGAGCAACTCAATTATGTTTACAGCAAAATTGAGCAGGCCCTCAACGAAATATAACTATGCTAAATACAATACTATCTACTATAATTGCTGATAATCAGCTGCATTCCCGTTGGTTAAACACGCTATCGCTGATGGAAAACACCGGTGCCCGTAAAATTTCGGCCAGCGAAGATCCGCTTACAGTTACCTATATCATCCTGAAGCATGCCGCCGAGGAGCACCGCCACGCCTTCTACCTAAAAAAACAACTGGAAAAAACAGGCGTAACGCTGCCAACTTATGCTGCCGAATACCTGCTGGCTCCCGGCTCAAGCAAATACTATTTAAACCAGTTGGATGTTGATGTTTGCCGTTACCTTAAAACAGAATTAAACCTAACAGGTGCCGAGCTGCGTTTCGCCGCTTACCTGCTGGTTACCTACGCTATTGAAGTTCGTGCCGATGAGCTATATCCCATTTACCAGGACGCGCTTGATGAGGCTGGCAGCAAGGTAAACGTAAAATCGATTATATTAGAGGAGGAAGGACACTTGGAAGAGATGATCAACCAACTGCAGCATTTTTCGCCCGATTGGGAATTACACGCTCAAAAAGCTGTTGGCTTTGAAACTAAGCTATTTAATCACTGGGTTGAGCAGTTGGGGAAAGAGATAGCTGCATAATTATTCTCTACGCGTCATTGCGAGGCACGAAGCAATCCCCGATTAGTAGGTCAGCCCTGTATAGTTTGGGATTGCTTCGTACTTGCTCATTGTATGTTTAAAAATGGGTGTCATGCTGAACTCGTCGAAGTCTGGTAGGTAGGGCCTCTGCGCACAGCCCTTCGACAAGCGCAGGGTAACAGTCTATTCCGCCTAATGTCATATTTCCTTCAGAGGCCTCGGCATTTAATGACATGAAAGATCATGTAGTTCGCTTCTCTATAGTGCACGTGTTTTTAGAACGATTTTATAGGCGGATGACAGTGATTATCTTTTGCTTCGATTATCCTCAATTATTCTGAAAGCCTCATCTGCCGGTATGGATATTTCATTGGCGGCTTTTGCCTCATCATATAACCGAATATCCTCCAATTCTTGCAGTTTGGCCATAAGTTTTTCGTATCCTGCTATTGGCATCACAACAAAAAGTTTCTTGCCTGCATTGTCTGTAATATATTGGAGATTTTTAGCGTCCATCTTTAAAGATACTGAAATCTAATAATTAGTGATCAATACCTCATATACTCAGTAAACACCCCCTGCAAATAAGCCTCACCATAAGCAAGTGCTTTATCGGTAGCTTTTTTATCCTCATCCGGACTGCTGTTATAGATCAGCGTCCGGCCCGAATTATCGTATGATACGTTTTGCCCCGGTTGCATGAAGCCAAAGCCATTATCCCAATCAAAAAAAGCGAAATCGCGTGTGCCGGGATTAAGCAAATCTTTCGACCATTTAAACTCGTCGTAACGTAGGCCTAACTGGGCCAGTAAAGTAGCTGTCACATCAGTCTGACTGCCCAGCTTATTAATCTTTTTACCGCGAAACTCGGGTTTGATCACATCGCCAAAAAACAATAGCGGGATATGATATTTAGCGGGATCGTAGGCTTCTGCCGTATTACGCGGCAAACGGTGACCATGATCAGCTACCAAAATAAACAAGGTGTTTTTATACCAGCTTTGCTTTTTGGCCTGCTCAAGGTAGGCGTTAATGCACGAATCTGTAAAGTAAGCAGTACTTCTGAATTTGTTGCTCACATCGCCATTATCCGGAAAGTGATATTTAACCGGCAGTACAAAAGGCTCGTGGTTGCTTGAGGTTTGTACGTAATTGAAAAATGGCTGCTTTTGATTAGTCGCGTACTTAAGGTTACGGCTAAGCAGGTCATCGTCATAAACACCCCATTGGGTTTTAACGTGCGTGTTATCAAAAGCGGCTTCGTCAATAATATGGTCAACCTGGTGGCTGGTCATGTATTTATCGAAGTTCATGTAGTTGCTTTTACCACCATAAAAGTAAGCGGTTTGATAGCCTATGCCTTTTAACGCAGAGGATAGCGCAGGTAGCCTTTTATGCTTAGCAGTATCGGCAATAATAGTACGGATAGCCTGCGAAGGAAAGCCGCTCATGAGGGCTACGATGCCTTTGTCGGTACGATCGCCGGTGGCGTAGATGTTATTGAAGAACAGCCCATTTTTGATCAGTTTTTCAAAATTTGGCGCTACGCCTTTATCCCCACCTAAGGATTCGATCAAATCGGCAGTATAACTTTCCATCTGGATGATCACCACGTTGGGGCGGTTCGTGGTTAATACCTTTGTAGTTGAATCTGCTTTTGCGCCATAAAGATCGTTAACCAAGGCGGTAGCATCTGTAGCTGGAAGATACTCATATGGATTATAAGGCTTGCGCAAATTCTCGTAAACGTTATTGAACAGGTTCCACTCGGTGTTAAGGGCGCTTTGGTTCAGGATCTGTTTTTCTGAAAAATAGGCCGAACTTTCGCTCACAGGTTTGGCCTGTAAGCCACCACGCATCAGTATAATATTTATAAAAAATAAAAGCGTTGTAAGTGAAAGCTTAAGGCTTGGCCGGGCATCGGGCTTTTTAAATTTATAATTGATGATAAAATGAGCCAATATGCCGCCCAGCACCATTAATCCTAAACCAATAAAAATACAATTACCAACCGGCGATGAACCGCTTGAGGCAATAGCTTCAGACGGGGCGTGGTAAAAGGAGGTAAATACCCTGAAGCTAACCTTGGTGCCCCATTCGCGGAAAATGTTAAAGTTGAGTACCGTATTAAGTGAGATGCAGAACAGACAAAACCAAACATATATTTTTAACCATATAGGTTTGATCTGCACCTTCGGGATAAACCAGTTGACAGCAAATACAAGAGTGGGAATAATACAGATATAGGCGGTGGCTGAGATATCCAGCCTTAAGCCCCAGAAAAATGTTTGAAGGATCTCGCCCAGTCCGGCCTGGTTAAGTTTGGGCAGAAAGTAAAGTTCAAATGTTGCCCTGGTGATCGCGAAAAAGATCAGCCAAAACACAAAGAATCTGAAAAAACTGAAAAGGTTCCTTAACATGGGGGTAACAAAAATAGTATTTTGTCACAATGTTAAGGAACCTTTAATGAATTGTTAATGAAATATTTTAAGCTTATCTGCCGCCGCTCATTGCTTTAAGGTCATCCAGGGTGATCTTATCATAATCAGCCGGGATGCCAAATGTACCGGCAGGGTTTTTTTGCTCGGTTATGTTTCTAACAGTAACCTCGGTAGTTTGGCCTTGCGAAAAAGAAGTGTACTGAATAGGGAAGCCACCTGCGCTACGGTAATATTTAGCAATGCCTGTTACCGGTAAAGTAACATCATTGGTTACCCAAACATCATAGGTTTTGCTGGTTTTGCTATCTGTAGCAACTACTTTTTTGCAATTGAAGCCCGAAATTACCTTGGTTTCGGTGCTTGGCGCAAAAGTTAAAGTTGGCAGCGATGCAAGGGCTTGATCAAGCTCATCAGGAGTAGCGATAGCTGCTTTTTTAATAGATGCTACAGGTACATCAACCAGTATTGCTAATGATTTGCCTTCGGCATCAGTAAGGATCTTAATTGTTGCGGGGCCGGTAGTAAATTGCATTGCTGCCGAATCTGCCCTGAAATAACTTTTTGCTTCAACCTGTTGTCCCTGCATTGCGGTCGACACCGTGATAACACCTTCTTTGTAAGCTTTTTGAGCGCTGGCGCTAATTGCTGTTGCAGTAAGAATAAGGCCTAAGGCAACGTTAAAAATTTTAATGTTCATGTTTTTCGTTTGATTTAATACCAAATTAACTTTTATTAATTAAAAGACAAATTTAAAGGTACGTAGTTTAATGTGTTTTGTTAATTAGATGTAACTATGTAACAATTGTTACGCTTTAAAATTACATAATTGGCATGTTTTGCAGCTGCTTCATTAGCAATGCGTTGCACGGTTGCGGGTGTATTGCTGGCATCGATAATGATAGTATGATATTCGTAATTTTTATCAACATAATCAAGCGTAATTTTAGGATTTTGTGTGAGGTACAGGTAGTTAGCCTTTGTTTTATACAAAGCGGCGGTATCCGGAAGGCTTTTATCGATAAATGCCACAGTTTGATCATTAAACCTGATCAAATTTTTATTTTTATGCAGATATGCCAAACTGATGTCCTGATCCGCGTTATATACCTCCACATGGCTTACTTTGCAGCTATCCAGGTAGGGTTGAACCGAATATTTATAATTCCTGTCGGTATCTTTCAGGTTGCTAATTACTACGGCCTTGTCACCATTTTTAAATACTATAGCCATGTTTTTGCGCAGGTTTAAAAACGCGATAGAATGCGTGGTATAAGTACGATATCTTTTTATGCTGATACTTACAGCCAGTAACAATGTACAGCCTAAGGTTAGTCTTAACAGCCAGATTTTCTTACTGTATAAAAAGTAAAATGCAGTAATAATGATGGCATAAAGCAAAAAATATTCGGTAGTAGTTAGCCATATTTTGTTGATGCTTGCAAAAGGCGCGTGCTCAATCCATCCTAAAACGTAATTCATGATGAGGATAGTTTTTTCGAGAATGAAAGCCAACGCTGATGATAAATAAGGCACCCAGGAAAATGCCAAAAAAGCCAATCCGCTCATCATAATAATGGCCGAAGGGATGATTATGAACAAATTGCTGAACAAAAAATAAACAGGGAACTGGTGGAAGTAAAAAGCGCTGAGCGGAAAGGTGATAAACTGGGCAGCTATTGATACCGAACAGTATTGCCACAACTTATCAGCCCATTTGCCTTTAATGCTGAGCCATTTATACACAACGGGTTGTAGTATAATAAGCCCGGCTACAGCGAGATAACTCAATTGGAAGCCGACATCGGTAATGTATAAGGGATTGTAAAGCAGTAACACAAAAGCTGATATAGCCAGGATATTCAGATTATTAACGTAACGGCTATAAGTTTTACCAACAATAACCATACTGATCATGGCCGCCGCCCTGCACACCGCCGGCGAGAAGCCGCTTAGCATAGCGTAGTACCATATAAAAGGAATAATGATACAGGCCCGGATAAGCCTGCCGTATTTAAACCTGTTTAAAAATTGTAATAGGAAAGCGAGGATAACCCAAACTAAAGCCACATGGGCACCCGATACCGATAGCACGTGGATGGTACCTGTTTTAGAGTAAGCCTGTAGTAGATCATCGCTCAGTTCGGCTTTGTAACCTAATATCAGTGTGGAGGCTACTGCAATGGCGTTGGGATCATGAAGTTGCTGCTTAAATTTAGCAATCATTTGCTGCCTTAGCTTTAAAGCATCGGCTATAAATGCATTTCCTGTATTAGTATTTATGCGCCGGTACTGGCCCGGATATAAAAACTCCTGGTAATAAATATTTTGGTGGGCAAGGTATCGTTTGTAATTAAACTCGGCGGGATTAAAAGGTGGATCGATAGGGGTAAAGCGGCCCGGTAACAGTAATTCATCGCCATAGTTGAGGTTTAGGGCGCTGCTGTCTTTAATAGCAATTAGCAAAGTTCCTGTAGTGGCAAGGCTTTGATGAGCGCTATCGGTAGCTAAAACCGTGGCTGTGAAACGTACGATACCATTTTTTAACTGTGGTTCGCTGTTTATATGTACCAGCAACCGTTGCGCCGGGTGTTTTGAAAAATGTTGCGGGTTGTTCAGCTCGTTATTGTTGATGGCCGCTATCCATCCGGCTGTCAACAATAATATATGAACGATTGCACCGCCTATCCAGCGTTTTTTATAAACGTTGAGCGGCTTGTAAAAGAAGTTGAGCAACAGAAATATGGCAAATAAGCCAGTAAATCCCCAGCCCACGTAGCATAAATAAGTATTTGCGGGATAGTTGACACCAATAGCTATCCCCACTAAAAATGGAAGCAATAAAATTACAACCGGGATCTCGCCTTTATGCTTAGCGATCATATCCAGTTATAAATTTATTTGGAGGTAACATAACAGGCAAAGGTTATTTGCGCCGAAAATAAAGATATATTTTAAACAACGTGCGGGAAAATTTTAGCTAAGCTTACATCTGATCACGTACCTCTAACAAAAACCTTTTAAGGTTTTCGAGCGAATCGATAACGCGCTGGTTATCTTTGGTATCGCCCATGTTGTTTTTGAGGTGATCTTTAGCGCCGTTAAGGGTATAGCCTTTATCGCGGATGAGGTGGAAAATGATCTTGAAATTCTCAATATCCTCGGGAGTGAAATACCTGTTACCTTTTTTATTTTTTTTAGGCTGAAGTACATCAAATTCCTTTTCGTAAAAACGGATAAGCGATTGATTAACATCAAACATGGCCGATACCTCGCCCATGGTGTAGTACATCTTGCTTATTTCACGTTCTTTATAAGGCATAATACAAATGTATTATATTGATTTCGGATTTGGGAATTTCGATTTCGGATTTTTGATCAATACCTTATCTGTGCAAGTTAATCGTAATCATCACAATCAACATTATAAACGCGGATAAGTTTGAAATGGTGTGCCGCGAATGTTTTTAGATGGTTTAAGGAAAGAAAATCTTTTTCAATGCAGTTAAAAAAATAGTAATATATTTATTGCCTAATAACCTTATGACGATTAAACTATTGATAACATACAGCTTATGTATGTTTGGGGTAACCAGTGCCGGGGCTGCTGAAGCCGATTCGGCAGTAACCATAACCTCCTTAAAAAACGAATACCGCTTTAACTGGAATAGTAAAAGCAACCGGGTAGAAGTTAAGGAAAAGCTTAACAACACCTACATCAGCAATGGCTTCCAGGTAAGCTACACAGTAAGCGAGTTTTATAACGATAACATCGTTATTGATGATGTCAGTTGTAAAATAGACGGGCACTCCGTCCGCAATTTTAAGCCCAAATACACCTATTACGGCAGCGATGATATTTTTTATTCGGACGAGCGCGTATGCTATTTCCCGCTCGAACTGCCTAAAAAAGGCAGCATCGGCAACGTAACCTTCGAGGAAACTCTCGCAGATCCGCGCTATTTCACCAGCATTTATTTTGCCGATGCCGAGCAGGTACAGCAGGGGCAGGTAACCATCGAAATTCCACGTTGGATGAAGGTGGATATCAAAGAGTATAACTTTAACGGTTTTAACGTTAAAAAGAACACCGTGTACGATAAGGGGGATGATGCCGATGTTATAACTTATACCTTCAGCAATATCCCGGGAATGAAAAAAGAGGCCCATAGTCCGGGTCCAACTTATATCTATCCGCATTTGCTGATTATGTGTAAATCAGCAAATGCAGGTGGCAAGCAATTTACCTATTTCAATACCCTTGCCGATCAATACGCCTGGTACTGTGAACTGGTAAAAGATGTTGCAGGCGATAAAGCTACCATCAGTGCCAAAAGCAAAGAACTCACAGCCGGTTTAACTAATGATATTGACAAAATAAAAGCCATTTTTTATTATGTGCAGGATAATATCAGGTACATAGCCTTTGAAGATGGTATGGCCGGCTTTAAGCCTGAAAAAGCCGATGAGGTACTGCGCAAAAAATATGGCGATTGTAAGGGTATGGCCAATTTAACCAAAGCCTTACTTACTGCTGCCGGTTATGATGCCCGACTGTGCTGGCTGGGTACCAAACACATTGCCTATGATTACCAAACCCCATCAATGGCGGTTGATAACCATATGATATGCGGCCTCAATTACAAAGGCAAAACCTATTACCTTGATGCTACTGAAACCTATCTGGGCTTTAACGAATATGCCGAACGCATTCAGGGCCGACAGGTTTTAATGGAAGATGGCGATAAATACATCCTTGGTAAAGTACCAACCGCCTTACCTGCACAAAACTTAAGCAGCGAAATTAGCAAGCTGAGCGTTAACGGTGCTGTCTTAATTGGCAAAGTAAACAACACCTGGAAAGGGGAGGATAAAGAAGACGTACTAGCCGGAATAAACAGCGTAAAGCACGAAAACGTAGATGAAGCAACCAAACGCTATCTCGCCGCGGGCAGTGCCGATTATAACATTAAAAACCTTGTTGTAAGCAGCACCACAAACCCCGATAAAGATTTAACCGCCACTTACGATGTTGAACGTAAAAGCGGCATCTCGGCATTTGGTAAGGAGTATTATATTGATCTGGATAACCGTAAGGATTTTGCAGAAGCAGCTATTACTATCGATAAGCGTAAAAATGATTACTGGTTTTCGGGCAAAGCGCATATCGTTACCGAAAACGAGCTTACACTACCTCCAAACTATAAAGCTTCCAGCATCCCGGCCGAACTGAACATTTCAAAGCCGGGCTATGAGTTTCACATCACTTATGTAAACTCGCCTGGGAAAATTACGTATAAAAAAACGTTGCTTATCAAAAATACCCTGTTAACCAAAGCAAATTTTGCCGCCTGGAACCAGGATATTGAAGCCTTAAACAAAGCATACAACGAAAACTTAGTTATAAAACCTGTATCACAATGATCAAACCTTTACGTTTAGTAATTTTCTTTTTATTAACCAGTGGTGCGGCAGCGGCGCAAAATAACCAAACTTACGCCGAAAAAGCGGCCGCCCTGCAAAAGGAGATCTGGGGAACCAAGGTTCCTGAATTTTCCGCCACTACTGTTCCTGCTAATTTAAGTAATGAAAGTGCTGTGGTATTTGCCCGGTCGTACAGTTTGCAGCGTTCGCTAAGCAGTAAGTTTAAATTTATGATCATTACGGCAACCTCGGCAAAGCGCTCCAATAAACTAACCACCTTTCACGAGCGTGTTAAGATCAATGATAAATCGGCACTGGAAGATTTCTCTACCATATCGTACCAAAAAAAGCTTGATGAAAGTGTGAGGATAATGGGGGCTAAGTTTGTTGCCACTCATGAAACTTACATAGGTGCTAAAATTATCAAGCCAAACGGCAAAGAGGTTATTGTAAATACCAGCGAAGAGGTTTTGATAAAAAACGAGAAAAAAGATCAGCAAAGCAAGCTGGCAGTGCCCGATTTGCAGGTGGGAGATATATTGGATTATTACGTAAGCAATACTGATATAAGCGAAAAATCAATGGATGATACTTTTGCCGATAACGATATGGTATTTGTATTGGCCGGAGAGTATCCCATTTTACATTACAGTCTTGATTTTCAGTATAGTAAAAAGGATATGGTTAAGGCTATCTGTGCTAATGGCGCCCCCAACTTTGAAACCAGTACTAACGATGCTGGCGATCAGATATACAGCTTGAAACTGAAAAATATTACCAAATACGAAAGCCAGCTTTGGACATCTAAATTCCGTCAGTTTCCTTACATTGAGATCAGCAACGCGCCGCAAACCAGTGGCTTTACCAAATTTGTAACCGGCGGCAAATGGGGCGAAAGTGGGGCTGAACGTCTTGAGTCCAATAAAACGCTATTTGAGAAAAGTTTTAATGAGCGTGAAAACCTGTTTTTCGGTCTTATTGAAGACGATTTGAAGGAATACTTTGATGGTAAAAAGAACATGAAAGCCGCGCCCTTAGATAGCCTGATGAAAGTGCTTTATAACATTAAACGCGGGAACGTTTTTCGGCGTTATGGGAGTGAAGATCTTGGAAAGATAGATGAGTTTAATTATAGGCGCATGGTGAGCAAATATAACACCATCGTTATGAGCCTGGCGTTGAGCAAAATGAAAATTGATCACGAGGTGTTGCTGGTAAGTTCGCGTAATACCAGCTCACTCGAAAACGCTTTTAATTATGACGATTTTGACGCAGGTATTCGTATTGTTAATGGCAACAAGCCGTTGTACATGTTTTTTGATGACGTTACCACCCATTTTAACGAAATACCGGATCGTTTTCAGGGAGAAAAAACTATTGTATTAACACCTAAACGCGAAAGTAGTACAAGGTACTCTTTCACCGAAGCTACGGCTACATTGCCAGTTGCTCCGGCCGGTGCGAATAATATAACCGAAGATTTGAAGGTATCACTGGTACCCAATACCCAGAAACTAAAGGTACAGCGCATGGTTAAACAAACCGGTGCTTTAAGGCATGAGGACCAGCGCAGTATGATCCCGGCTATTGATGTTGATAATGACCTGATGGTATTAACAAAAGGAGAGAGTTTAGATAAAAAGATCGGAGATTTTCACGGGGCAAAAAAGCTGCGTGAAGATTTTCACACTGCTTTTGCTGAAGATGCCTCAAAATCTGTTAAAAAGTTTACCGCCGAAATTAAAGGTCAGTTTGATCAGGAACCAACCCAGGTAGCCGATTGTAAAATTATCAACAACGGGTTGGATGATAGCAGCCCGGTATTTCAATACTCATCATCATTTGTGTTGGATAACCTGGTTAAAAAGGCGGGCAATAACTTTATTATTGATGCCGGTAAGCTAACAGGCTCGTTCTACAAGCTGGAGGATAAAGAAAGGAAACGTACACTGGATGTGTACATGCCTTGCGCCCGCAGCTTTAATTACACCGTCAGCATTACTATTCCGCAGGGATATACTGCTAAAGGAGTGGAAGAATTTGCCGTTAAAAAAGCCAATAAAACAGGCACGTTTACCTCATCGGCAGCGGTAAATGGCAGCGTTTTAACCATTTCGATAAATCGCGCCTACAATAATAACTTTGAAAAAGCAGCTGATTGGCCATTGGTATCAGAAATTATTGATGCAGCATCAAATTTTAATACTCAGAAAATATTGTTGGAGAAGAAATAAGATAACTTTCATACAAACAAAAAAGTCCGGAGTGTTAACTCCTGACTTTTTTGTTTAAAAGCTGTTTGGGCAAATTACTGTTTTAGCGGTATGATTTCGAGCACCTCTTGTGCATTTGAGATGGGAAACCCCAGAGGGGTTTAAGCTTTGTAGTAAATAGATTGAGATAAAGCAATACCCCCAGAGGGGTTAAACTATTCTTGAGGTCAAATTAGCCAAGCATCCTCGGGTATTATGTTGTAGTAAACCAAATCTAAGAACTATCCTATGCGTGTCTTTATTGAAAATTGGGAATAATTGGGAATTATTGTAAAGAAAAACTTCGCAAAAATTCTCATTTTTGCACTCCACTATATAGTGACATAAAGACACCATTCATGACTGCTACCGAAATACGACAGGCTTTTCTTGATTTTTTTGTTTCAAAGGGACACACCATTGTTCCTTCGGCACCTATTGTAATTAAAAACGATCCAACCCTGATGTTCACCAACGCGGGGATGAACCAGTTTAAAAATATATTTTTAGGCGAGGCGGCACCTAAAGCCCCCCGCGTTGCGGATACCCAACGTTGTTTACGTGTGTCTGGCAAGCATAATGATTTGGAAGAGGTAGGTATCGATACCTATCACCATACCATGTTCGAGATGCTGGGCAACTGGAGCTTTGGCGACTACTTTAAAAAAGAAGCCATTGCCTGGAGCTGGGAATTGCTTACCGAAGTGTATAAACTCCCTAAAGACTGCCTGTACGTTACCTACTTTGAAGGTGACGAAAAGGAAGGCCTTGAAGCCGACAACGAAACTTACCAACTGTGGAAACAGTATGTAGATGAGGCGCACATTCTCCGCGGAAACAAAAAAGACAATTTTTGGGAAATGGGCGAAACAGGCCCATGTGGCCCATGTTCAGAAATTCACTTCGATAGCCGCCCGGATAACGAACGCGCAGAAGTAAGCGGAGCTACCTTAGTTAATGCAGATCACGACCAGGTTATCGAGATCTGGAATAACGTATTTATGCAGTTTAACAGGCTTAAGGATACTTCACTGCAATCATTGCCTGCCAAACACGTAGATACCGGTATGGGCTTTGAGCGCTTGGTACGCGTACTGCAAGGCAAAACATCAAACTACGATACCGATGTTTTCCAACCGATGATCCAATTCATTGCTGAAAAATCGGGCAAAAAATACAACAGTGCAGCCAAACCCGGCGATGCCGATTGGAACGATGCTGTAGCTATGCGTGTAATGGCCGATCATATTCGTGCTATCAGCTTCGCTATATCAGACGGACAATTGCCATCTAATAACAAAGCAGGCTACGTGATCCGCAGGATCTTACGTAGGGCTGTGCGTTATTCATATCAATATTTGGGCTTTAAAGAACCTTTCCTTAATCAATTGGTTCCTTTACTGGCTGATCAGTTTAAAGGTGTGTTTGATGAGTTGTATTCTCAGAAGGATTTTGTGCAGAAGGTTGTTTTGGAAGAGGAAGTTTCCTTCTTAAGAACATTGGCTACAGGAATAATAAGATTTGAAAAATATCTGAATGGAACACTAAAAGGTGACGTAAGGGGCACTGATATTTTGAAAACCTATGATTTTCGAAATAATGAAGTTCAAGGGGATTTTGCATTTGAATTACAAGATACCTATGGCTTTCCAATTGATTTAACGGAATTAATGGCTCGTGAAAAAGGATATACTGTAGATATTAAGGCTTATGAAGTTGAACTTCAGCAACAAAAAGAACGTTCACGTGCTGCTACTGCCATCGATACCGGCGACTGGATCATCCTAAAAGACGACGAATCAGTAGAGTTCACCGGTTACGACGAAACCGAAACCATAGCCCATATTGTAAAATACCGCCGGGTAACTGCTAAAGGCAAAGAGCAATACCAACTGGTATTGGATAAAACACCTTTCTATGCCGAAAGCGGTGGCCAGGTAGGGGATAAGGGCGAACTGGTTTTCCCGGATGGTGAGATCATTGAAGTTACCGATACCAAAAAAGAGAACGGACTTATAGTTCATTTCACCGATAAACTGCCGCAGGATATTGACGATGCCTTAACAGCCATTGTTGATCCCGCTTTGCGCAGCCAAACCAATAGCAACCACTCGGCCACGCACTTGTTGCATGCTGCCATGAAACAGGTGTTGGGCACGCACGTAAACCAAAAAGGTTCGTTAGTGAATGCCGATTACTTGAGGTTCGATTTTTCGCACTTCGCTAAAGTTACCGATGAGGAACTGGCACAGATCGAAGCCATCGTAAACCAAAAAGTACGCGAAAATATCCCACTTAAAGAAGAACGCAGCGTATTATACGCTGAAGCCATTACCAGCGGCGTAACCGCTCTGTTCGGCGAAAAATATGGTGAGTACGTTCGTGTAATTACTTTTGATGATAATTTCAGCAAAGAGCTTTGCGGCGGTACGCACGTAAAAGCAACCGGACAAATTGGTTTCTTCAAGATCGTTGCCGAAAGCGCTGTAGCTGCAGGTGTGCGCCGTATTGAAGCCATTACCGGTGTTGCTGCCGAAAAATATATCGTTACACAAAACGCATTGGTTAACCAGTTGAAAGAGCTGCTTAAAAATCCAAAAGATCTTTCAAAAAGTATCGAAAGCTTGCTGGACGAAAACGCCAAACTGAAAAAAGAGATCGAAAAATCGATCCTCGAAAAATCATCAGGTTTAAAAACAGAACTGGCTCAAAAAGCTGAGGCTGTAGGCGATATCAATTTCATTGCCCAAAAAGTAGCCTTGCCCAATGCTGATGCCGTTAAAAACCTGGCTTACCAGTTAAAAGATATCGTAAGCAACCTGTTCCTGGTATTGGTTGCAGATTTTGAAGGCAAACCAAGCATCACCGTAATGATTGCCGAAAACCTGGTGAAGGAAAAAGGTCTGCATGCGGGTAACATCGTTAAAGAGCTTGCTAAAGAAGTTAAAGGCGGAGGAGGCGGTCAGCCGTTTTATGCTACTGCCGGCGGTAGTGATGTTAGAGGATTGGATAATGTACTGGTGAAGGCGAGGAGTTTTGTTGGGTAGATTAATCATAAACGAATATGTCATGGGTAGCGCAGCGTGGCAACCGCACGGAATCATTGCCGCTCTGCATGGCACGTGATTGCTTCGTTCCTCGCAATAACATGAGGATATAATAAACAAGGCCACCCAACTAGGTGGCCTTGTTTATTATATATAAATTACTATTGAATGATTAATGGTGATGCCCCTTATGGCGGCCATTATCATGTCCATGTTTTACAACTACTGTTCTGTTTACTACCCGGGTATGCGGACGGTTTACTACCCTGGTACGGTTCACTACTCTTGTGCGGTTAATAACGCGGGTGTGATAATTGTCGCGCACAATTACATTTGGAGTACCGCGATAGTGGGCGTAAGTGGCACGGTCATGTTCAAAATAAGTGTACGGGCGTGGACGGTCAACCGCTACTTTGTAGCCTGTAGCAATATTATAGCTGGAGTAGCGTGGAGGCAAAGCAGCCCTTCTAACCCACGTGCCGCCATCTAAATACACATATTGATGAGTTGGTACATAGTAATAGCTTTCTACATCGGGCAAATAATAGTAGTTAACGCTTGAATATTCGGCAGGAGGGTTCCATGCACCAATGTGCACATTTAAACTTACCTGGGCGTTTGATTTGGTAACGGAAGCAGCGAGTATAAAAAATCCGGCAAGCATTCCTAAAATTAACTTTTTCATAGTACGTGTATCTGTCTAAAATATGCGGCACTTAAGTCAACATCTGTGCCGTTTAAGAAGATAGACCTGTAACGATCATGATGGTTTAATTTAGATCCCAGACATACGTATTTCACCTAATCTCTAACAACCAACCTCCGATCACCAACACCATTCTCTATAATCCCCACCTCATAACTATATTATTGCACTTTTAGCGTTGTTTTTAAAAGCAAAATGATGCCGATACTGTATTAATCTTTATATATTTGACTTTTATAGCTCAGTAAAACATAGCTGAATTTTTATTTTTATGACAGTTCTCGCAGACGGGGTAGCTGAAAAGTACGAATTGGTAATAGGCCTTGAAGTACATGCCCAACTATCCACATTAAGTAAGGTATTCTCGGCAGATTCTGCTGCTTTTGGTGCCGAACCTAACCGCCATGTTAGCATGGTATCGCTGGGGCATCCCGGCACTTTGCCTTTTATTAATAAAAAAGCGGTTGAGTATGCCGTGAAAATGGGCCTGGCCTGTAATTGCACTATCAACCTCAATAATAGCTTCGCCCGTAAAAATTATTTCTACGCCGATTTGCCTAAAGGTTACCAGATCAGTCAGGATCAGGCACCTATCTGTTTGCAAGGCTACGTGCCTGTAAAACTGGCCGACGGTACCGAGAAAAATATCGCCCTGCACCACATCCACATGGAAGAGGATGCCGGCAAAAGTATGCACGATCAGCACCATGCCGATTCATTGATCGATCTGAACCGTGCAGGTGTACCCTTGGTTGAAATCGTATCAGAACCGGATATGCGCAGCCCCGAAGAGGCAGGCCAGTTCCTTACCGAAATGCGTAAGCTACTTCGTTACCTTGATATTTGCGATGGCAATATGGAAGAAGGCAGCATGCGCTGCGATGCCAATATTTCGGTTAGGCTTAAAGGTGCTACAGCTTACGGTAACCGCTGTGAAGTAAAAAACCTCAACTCCATCCGTAATGTGCAGCGCGCTATTGAGCATGAATTTATCCGCCAGGTAAACGTTATTGAAGCAGGCGGCCATATCGACCAGAATACCCTCAACTTTAATGCTGATACGGGTGAAACCTCGGTTTTACGTTCGAAAGAAATGGCTAACGATTACCGCTATTTCCCCGAGCCGGATCTGCCGCCATTGAAACTGAGCCAGGAGTATGTAGAGAACATTCGTAAGTCACTTCCGGCTTTGCCTGCGCAGCTGGTTGAAAAATATACGCAAACGCTTGGCCTTTCGGCTTATGATGCCTCGGTAATTACTGCCGATAGGGATACCGCTTTTTATTTTGAAGAACTGATAAAGCATACCAATCATTACAAGGCTGCAGCCAACTGGATGATGGGGGCTGTACGCTCGTACTTAAATGATCATAGCCAAAGCATTGGTAACTTTGCTGTTACCCCTGCTAACCTTGCCGCCCTCATCAAACTAATTGACACCGGGGTGATAAATAATTCTGTAGCTTCGCACAAGTTATTCCCTGCCATGATCAACCAGCCGGGTAAAAAACCGGATGATCTGGCTAAAGAACTTAACCTGCTCATCAGTGCTGATGGCGATGATGTAAGTCGTTTTATTAAAGACGCTATCGCCAAATTCCCTGATAAAGTTAAGGAATACCAAAAGGGGAAGAAAGGCGTTTTAGGCCTGTTTATGGGCGAGATCATGAAAAGCTCGAAAGGTAAGATCGACCCACAGAAAACTAACCAGCTGTTGATAAAAGAATTAGAAGCTAAATAAATGAAAGTTAATCATGTTGCCGCCGGGGCGTTGTTGTTGTTAAGCGCGGGCCTGTACTCTTGTAAAAATAATTCGCAATTCAGTGTATCAGGCACTATCAAAAATCCGGGTAAACTTAAAGGGGTTTATTTGATCGAGGCCGATAGCTCGGGCCTTAAAGTGATCGATTCAACATCGTTAGGGGAGGAAGGCAAGTTTGAGTTTAAGCATGTTGCGCTTTACCCTAACCTGTTTAAACTAAAGGTTGGTAACACCGGGTCGCAGGGAAATGAAATGCAGGGCGAAAACCTGTACGATTTCATAGCGAAAAACGGCGACGATATTGAATTTACTACAGATAATAACGATCCGAAACACGATTACACTATTAAAGGATCTGACGATTCGGATAAGATCAAAGAATTTAACCGTATCAGTAATACCTACGGCGATAAAAACGCCAAACTGTTTGCCGAGTATCAGGAAAAAGCCCATGGCGAGCGTAACGATTCGTTGCTGAAAATATACATGCCTGTATTTTTGAAAAACGTTAACGATGGCGCGCAGGCTGTATTGAAATTTGTAAACGATAACAAAAAATCGTTAGCCGGTTTTTATGCTGCTACCACGCTCGATCCTACAAAATACGAATCGCAGCTAATTCAGTTTGCAGATGAGATCAGGGGCGAGTTTAAGGATAACCCTACCGTGCAAAAGTTCATAGCGCAGATGGATAAGGTAAAACCTATATCTATCGGCCATAAAGCACCTGAGTTTACCATTGCAGGTATTGATGGTAAACCTATTAAACTGGCCGATTATAAAGGTAAATACGTGATGCTTGATTTTTGGGCGTCATGGTGCCAGCCTTGCCGTATGGAAAATCCTAATGTGGTAAAGCAATACAATACCTTTAAAGGCAAAGGCTTTAATATTTTAGGTATTTCGCTTGATAAAGGCAAACCCGAGTGGCAAAAAGCTATAAACGATGATAAATTGACATGGGCGCATGGCTCAGATCTGAACGGGTTTGAAGGCGCTACCGAGGCACTTTATCATATCGAAGCTATTCCTTCAAACTTTATTATCGATCCGCAGGGAAACATTGTTGCAAAAAATATCACAGGAGCTGATCTTGAAGCTTTTTTAAATAAAACATTTAAATAGCCTCAAATTAGGGTTAACATAAGGTAATGTTTAACAATTTGTTAATATTGACTTAACTATTAGCTGTTGTAAAGCGTATACTTTTACACAAAGAAATTAACGCAACATGAGCAGTACCGCAAAACAGAAAATACTTATTGTTGATGATGAACCGGATATCCTTGAACTGATTGAGTATAACCTCAAAAAAGAAGGCTACCAGGTGTTTTTAGCACGCAATGGCCAGGAAGCTGTTGCCGAAGCTAAAAAATCCCTGCCCGATTTGATCGTTTTGGATATCATGATGCCTAAAATGGATGGCATTGAAGCTTGCCGTATTATGCGCACCATGCCCGAGTTTAAAAATACCTTTATGGTGTTTTTAACCGCCCGCAGTGAAGAGTACTCAGAAATTGCCGGTTTTAACGTAGGTGCTGATGATTACATTGCAAAACCTATTAAGCCACGTGCGCTGGTAAGCCGTATTAACGCTATTTTACGCCGCAACGCCCCATCCGAAGATGTTGTTGATAACAAACTGGAAATAGGCGATCTGGTTATTGACCGTGAGGCTTACCTCGTTTATCAAAAAGGTGTAAAGGTAGTTTTAGCTAAAAAAGAATTTGAACTGCTTTACTTACTGGCTTCAAAACCAGGTAAAGTTTACACCCGCGAGGTGATCCTGAAAAATATCTGGGAAGATTCGGTAGTGGTAACAAACCGCACCATCGATGTACACATCCGCAAACTACGCGAAAAACTGGGCGACGATTGTGTTGCTACCGTTAAAGGTGTAGGTTATAAGTTTGAGGCATAAGGCTCAACCCTAAAGGGATTAAAAATAAAAAGGCTTCTTGGTATTCAGGAAGCCTTTTTGTATAAATAACGTCATTGCGAGGTACGAAGCAATCGCACGGAGGCAGAGCGGCTCTGTATAGTTTGCGATTGCTTCGTGCCTACCCATGACATGTTTTAAAAATGGGTGTCATGCTGAGCTTGTCGAAGCATGGCGGGCAGGGCCTCTGCGCGCGACCCTTCGACAAGCTCAGGGTGACAGGCCATCCCGCCTAATGTCATATATTCCTTCAAAGGCCTCAGCTTTACTTCCGCGCAATGACATGGTGGTGTTAATTAGCTTGTAGAATATTATTTAGCTGCCGCCGTAGCTTTCTTTTTAACAGCAGTAGCGGCTTTCGCTGTTTTAGCAGCAACAGTTTTCTTTGCGGCAGTAGCTTCGGTTTTTGCCTTTGCGGCGGTGGCTTCGGTTTTTGCCTTGGCGGTAACAGTTTTAGCTTTGGCTGCGGCTTTTTCTTTTACTTCTGTCACGGCTTTTTTAGCTTCGGCAACTTCTGTTTTGGCTTTAGCGGTAATTGCTTTTGCTTTAGTGTCGGCTTTGGCTTTTACATCAGCAGCTACGGTTTTTGCTTTCGCGGTTACTTCATCAGCCTTCTTAACAGCGGCTTTTTTGGTAGCTGTTACTTTTTTTGCGGCGGTTGCCTTTTTAGCCGTTACTTTTTCTTTAATATCTTCAATTTTATCTTCGGCAGCTTCTTTTACGTCTTCGGCTGTATCTTTTGTGCCTTCCCAAAGGCTTTCAATTGTTTCTTTAACCTTCTCGAAAAATCCCTTTTCTTCTGGTTCGGTTGAATTTGTGCTCATGATGTTTTTTATAGATAGATGATTAGTAATGTTATTTAATTATGCAAATAACCAGCAAGGCTTAAAGTTTGTTTTATATTGAGGTAATAATCGCGTTGTAAACAGTTAAATAGGGTGATAGCGGTTTAAATTATAAACTGTATTTTTGCAGGCTATGAAGTTTCCGAAATTTGCCGACCAGATACTATTTGAAAACGATGATGTGATTGTGGTGAACAAGCCGCCGTTTATCAGCTCGCTTGATGAGCGTGGCGATGCCGCCGGCGAGATCAGTATGTTGAGGTTGGCCAAAGCTTATTGGGATGATGCCCAGATCTGTCACCGGTTGGATAAGGAAACCTCGGGCGCACTCATCTTCGCTAAAAATCCCGAAGCTTACCGTTCGGTATCTATGCAGTTTGAAAGGCGTAAGGTAAAGAAAGTGTATCATGCCGTTATTGATGGTACCCATACTTTTGATAACCTGCAGGTTGATCTGCCTATATTAAACGTAGGCAAAGGCACCGTAACCATTAGCAGGCAGGAAGGTAAAGCTGCCGAAACCTGGTTTAATTCATTAAAATATTACAAACATTATACCCTGGTTGAGTGCCGCCCGGTAACCGGCCGTATGCACCAAATCAGGATCCACCTTGCTACGCAGCGCGCATCTATCGCCGGCGACGAGACTTATAAAGGCCAGCCGGTGTACTTATCTAAGCTAAAACGTAAATATCACCTCGGTAAAGACCAGGAGGAGCTGCCTATCATGAAACGTTTAGCATTACACTCGTACGAAGTTACCTTTAAAATAAGTGCTGATAATGAGGTAACTATACACGCCCCTTATCCAAAAGATTTTGAAACACTTTTAAAATTGCTTGATAAATTTGATAGTTAATTAATAATTGAAACAAAGTGTTTGATATTACGTATAGCCACCGTATTTTTATACCTAATGGCTTGTTACTTTAAAAAGTTATTCGTTTTTGTTTCGTTGATAATGTTTGGGGCAAGCTGTGTAAAAGCCGAGCCATACGTATATCTATCTGAAGATAGTTTGGTTAGCTTTATCAAGATAGCTAACAAAAATCAGCAGCAAAAAAAGCTGGTGAATTACATCAAGCTCCGTTTTCAAAATGGCCCGGAAAATACCATTTCGCAGGGCAAGGCTGAGGTTTTTAATGAACTTGATAAATTTCAGGTAAACGACCGGGAAGCGTTAAAGTACTTTATTGAAAGTACTATTCAAAAGCGTTACCTGAACTTAAACGGTGCCGAAGCCGCTATGGTTAAAGCCATTAACCAGGCATCAAAAGATAAGGCCGACTTTTTAACCTACTCATTTATAAGTCACCTCGCTTTTATACAAACTGATAAGGGCAACGCGATAGGGGCAATATACAGTTATGGCCTTGCGCAAAAGGAAGCCTTGAAGCTAAACGATCCGCAGTTGCAGGTGGTGCTTAATATCAATATTTCCGATCTGTATTATAAGCTTAACCTGTACGATCAGTCGCTGTTTTACCTCGATCAGGCTTTAGCTGTTAAAGAACTAAATAAAGTAAAAGACGATAGGTTTTATACGGTAGTAAGCTATAACAAAGCCGAAAACTTTTTCAGGATGGGCCTGGCCGATTCGTTAAAGCGTTGCCACGACCAATTGATGGGGCCTAAAAACAAAAGTTATAAACTTTACACCTATCAGTACCGTACGGCCTATTATTTATCGTTGCTTAAGCATCGCTACCCGGAGGCTATCAGGCAGATCAGGGCGTTGCAAGGCGCCAAGCAATATGTTGCCAATGACGTAGATAATCAAAACCTGGCCGATTGTTACTATAAAAACTCACAGCCCGATTCGGCAAAGATCATCGTTGATGAGTTATTGACCCGGCCATACTCCGCAAATCACCCCGAAATTAAATACCACCTTTACGAACTGCTGGGGAAAATAGCACGCGATAAAGGAGATTTCGAGGTAGCTGCCACCAATTTTGATTTGGCACTTAAGCAATCTGAAGAGCGTATTAACAATACCACCCAGGTAGGTAACATATCGGCCCAGATAAAAATAGATAAACTGGAAAGCTCATTTACCGATACTGCCGAGCGTTATCGTCGGGAGCGCCTTATTTTGATCCTGATCATTGTAGCATTCGTTTTTATGCTTGCCGTTATTGTATTGCTTTACCGCAGCATTAGGCAGAAACGCCATTACGAAAAGCTACTGTACGATACCAAAAAGCAGGAGCTTGCCTTCATTAATTCGCACGAAGTGCGCAAGCATCTTACCAATATATTAGGGATAGTTGAACTGATGAACGAGAGCAAGGATAAAAAGGCCGAATTTGCAGAGGTTGAGAAGCATCTTTATAGCTCGGCCAGCAAATTGGATGATGCCATTCGTAATATCTCCGAAAAATTGAGCGATTAACCGTTGTTATTCGCTTTTTTTATGCCGTGTTTAATTATAAAAATCCCCGCGTTACGATATTGTTAAAAAACAATACTGATTTGTGCTGTAAAATATCAAATTGTTAAAAATGCTGTTTTTAATGATTTATATTATGCTTTTTTAGCTGTTAGAGGCATATTCGTGAAAAAAAATTCAAAATTTCTTAACATTTGTAATGATTTTTGTAAAAATAATTTAAATTCGCCTTAATAATTATTGAGATTAATACAAAAGCTATAATTAGAACCCCAACTTTACAATTTAATTAAAAAATGGCAACAAAACTCGAGTACATTTGGCTTGATGGCTACAAACCAACTCAAAGCCTGCGTAGCAAAACAAAAATCGTTAAAGAATTTAGCGGTAAAGTAGAAGATTTAGATAATTGGAGCTTTGACGGTTCTTCAACAGAGCAGGCACCAGGTGGTTCATCAGATTGTATCTTGAAGCCAGTTTTTGTTGTTCCTGATCCGCAAAGAAAAAGCGCTTACTTAGTAATGTGCGAAGTATTAAGCGCTGACGGTAAACCACACGAATCAAACGGTCGTGCTACTATTGCCGATGACGATAATGATTTCTGGTTTGGTTTTGAGCAGGAGTACTTCCTGTGGGATCCTGCTACCGATAAACCACTTGGTTTCCCGGCAGGTGGCTACCCAGCTCCACAAGGCCCATACTATTGTTCAGTAGGCGCTAAAAACGCTTACGGCCGTGAAATTGTTGAAGAGCACTTAGATGTTTGTTTAGAAGCTGGCTTAAACGTTGAAGGTATCAACGCTGAGGTTGCTGCCGGTCAGTGGGAGTTCCAGATCTTTGCAAAAGGTGCTAAAGAAGCTGGCGACCAGATCTGGGTTGCACGTTATTTATTAGAAAGAATTGGCGAGAAATACGGAGTTTCAATTAACTGGCATTGCAAACCGCTTGGTCAATTAGACTGGAACGGTTCTGGTATGCACGCTAACTTCTCGAACGAGATCTTACGTACTGCTAACAGCAAAGAAACTTTCACAGCTATCTGCGAAGCTTTCCGCCCTGCAGTTGCCGAGTGTATCGCAGTTTACGGTGCCGATAACGATCAGCGCTTAACCGGTAAACACGAAACAGCTTCAATTCATGACTTTAGCTATGGTGTATCTGACCGTGGTGCTTCTATCCGTATCCCGCTTTACGCTGTAGATCACAACTGGAGTGGTTACCTGGAAGATCGTCGCCCTAACTCGGCTGCAGATCCATACAAAGTTGCTTCGGTGATCATTAAAACTGTTAAATCAGCGAAATTGTAATTTCCCCCTGAATAACTCATAGTCAGTCCCTCCCGATGTAAAATTGGGAGGGATTTTTTATTAGTCCTTTTTGGTTTCGGTATCCATCAGTTTTAATATCGATGGCATCCGGTAGGGGCCTTTCATGTTTTTTACGTTTTGGGCTGCTTCATTAAGTGGGATACCAATAGCCGAAACGTATAAAGGATTATCACTTTCGCCCCGCTTTACCTCAATAATAGTATCCTTATTGCTCATGAATGAGGTTTTGGCCACGCCAATAACGGGTACCTGTTTATCCAATGCTTCGTAAAGTTTACCGCCCAGGCCAAAACCACCTTCGTTATTGATATAAATGTAGCCATCTACAATAACAGCGTCGAGGGTTTGAAGGTCCACTTGTTTTAAAAGCTTTAGGATGCAAGGAAGTTCGCGTCGGTAAAATTCGCCGGAGATATATTCTTCAATCCCTGTAAAGTATTCGGTGACTATTTGAACAGGTTGCTCATTGGGCCAGTTAAATAAAACGCCAACAGCTTTGGCCCTGTCTTCCATATAATAAACATCAATAGCAAGCAGCATGATCAGGCAGATTGGTTAGTAAGATATTGTATATAGTTTCCGCTCATTATTTGGGGATATTGATTAACCGGAAGGGCGTAAAAATATACCCAGCAGTTCATAGCCCCGCTATCTGTTTCAACCTTATATAACTCACGGGTGTATTCATGGGGGAGGGGATCATTGGGGCCGATGCCTTCATAATCGTCGAGTATTCGTAGTGCGGTTTCGGCATCGTTCATTAAAAATATACTGCCGTAAACATAGGTACCGGTACTGTCATCGGCAACTGCACCCGGATACTCGCCAATATCATAAAGCCTGCCTTTAAACTTTGCAGGGGCCATGAGCTTGCAGTGTGCGTTTAGATATTGGCCAAACTGGTTGGTTGCCAATAACAATGTTCCGTAAACAAATAAATAAGCGCTTGTTGTTTCCATTAAATAATAAAACAAAGGTAAGCGGATGTGCGTATTAAACACGCGGGGGCTTAATTTTTATAGTTTAAGCCATAATAACTATCTTGCCCAACCTTAACCAGCCATAATTTTATACCATGAACGCAGAGCAGATCAAAGCATATATTGAACAAAATAACATCCAGAAAATCAAATTCGCCTTTGCCGATATTGATGGCGTTTTACGCGGAAAGGTGATCCATCCCAAAAAGTTTCTGGACGGCTTGCAAAGCGGCTACGGTTTTTGTGATGTGGTTTTTGGCTGGGACAGCAGCGATGTTTGCTATGATAATGTAGCGCTTACAGGCTGGCAAAGCGGTTACCCGGATAAGCTTTGCCGTATTGATCTTTCAACGCTGCGCAATGTGCCATGGCAGGATGATATTCCTTTCTTTTTGGCCGATTTCAGTAAGCCCGATGGTAATGACTTGCCCGCCTGCCCACGCAGTTTATTAAAGCATATCAAGGCGCAATGTAACGAAATGGGCTACCATGCCGAGTTTGCGCAGGAGTTTGAATGGTTCAATTTTAAAGAAACACCGCAAAGCCTCGCCGACAAAAAGTTTACCAATATTGAGCCGCTTACGCCGGGAATGTTTGGCTACTCAATACTGCGCACATCAGAGAATAGTGATTTTTATTACGATCTGTTTAATCTGCTTACCAAATTCAATATCCCTATTGAGGGGCTGCATACCGAAACTGGTCCGGGAGTGTACGAAGCCGCTATACTGCATGATGAGGTTTTAGCTGCCGCTGATAAAGCTGCTTTATTTAAAACAGCTGTTAAGGAGATAGCCTATAAACACGGCATAATAGCATCGTTCATGGCCAAATGGACTGAAACGTTGCCAGGTTGCTCTGGCCACATCCATCAAAGTTTGTGGACAAAAGATCAATCAAAAAACCTGTTTTACGATGCCAATGATGTAAACAAAATGAGCGACCTGCATAAGCATTATCTTGCAGGGCAGTTGTATTGCATGCCTCATTTACTGCCAATGTACGCGCCAACAATTAACAGCTATAAACGCCTGGTTGAAGGTGCATGGGCACCAACCACCATTACCTGGGGAGTAGAGAACCGTACCACAGCCATCCGCATTATTAACACTACCGAAAACTATACCCGGTTAGAAACACGTATTCCTGGCTCGGATACTAATCCATACCTCGCTATGGCAGCTGCACTGGCTTCGGGTTTATACGGCATTAAAAATAAGCTGGAACTAAATATTGAGCCTACAGTAGGCAATGGTTACCAGGATAAGCGTAACGGCGTATTATGGCCTAACCTGCATGCCGCAGCTACAGCCATGCAACAATCTAACCTGGCCAAAGAGTTATTTGGCGAAGGTTTTGTTGAGCATTTTACGCAAACAAGGTTGTGGGAGTACCGTCAGTTTGCCAAAAGCGTTACTGATTGGGAGCTGAAGAGGTATTTTGAGATCATATAATGTTTTCCCTTTAACGTCATTGCGAGGTACGAAGCAATCCCCGATTAGCAGATCCGCCCTGTATAGTTTGGGATTGCTTCGTACCTCGCAATGACGTTTTATTATTAATCCCGCCTAAACAAAATATCATATATTTGTCCCCTTAATTATAAACCGAAGCTGCCATTGGCGTAACTTTGCCGGCAGAATTATACAAATGGACTATTCTTTTATTATCCGCAAGGCCTGGGAGGGGTATGACGCGTCGAAAACTATCCGCGACATTGAAGAGATCAGCGCGATGGTATCAACCAATCACGTATACCGCATTACGTTCGACGATGACGACATAATCATAGCTAAACTCTCATACTTTGGCAAGTTCGAAAATTTTAAAGAGGACCACCGCATTATCCAAACGCTGGCCATTAACCTGCTTTATCCGTTCGAAAACTTTTTGGCCCGTTCACTGCAAAAAAATAACCGGGTTTATATCTATCATCATAAACAAAATAAAGCTGAAGAGGCCTGGGTGGTATTTTACAATCCAACCCGCATTCTGGAACGCTTGCCACGCCGCCTTGAAGATAAGCACATCAAAAAGCTTGGCCAGCAGGTAGGCCGGTTTCACAAAGCATGTTCGAGGGTTAAAAACGTGTTGCCTAAATCGTCAAAAACCTTGCGTACCGATATCTCGGCCCTGATGCAACAACTGGAGGCCGATCCTAAGCAATTCGGCAGCGGCATGCAGGCTGATTTCTTGAAATACCATTGTGAAACCTTTCTGAAAAACCGCTCTAAATACAACATGAGTTCGTTCGAGATCATACCGGTATTTATCGACTGGAACATCGGCAATTTTTCGGTAACGCCCGATCTGGAATTGTATTCTCGCTGGGATTACGATTGGTTTAGGATGAGTTACCGCCTGCTCGATTTCTACTTTTTCAGCCGTGTAGTATCTGATGTTGGCGATCGTACCGTATTTAGCTACGTGATCAACACCATGATGGAAGATCGTTTCATCTTGTTTTTGAAAGAATATCACAAAGTAAATCCGCTTACAGCAGACGAGATCAGGTTTTTGAAAGAAGCTTACCGCTTTTTTATCCTCAATTATGTGGTTAAAGATGGAAAGCACTTTTTTAACGAGCAATACGCCAAAAAACTACAGGCCGAAGCATTTGACGTGTATTTACCATCGGTAGACAGGGATTTTGATGCCGAAAAAATTATCGAGGCTTTAAAATTGAAATAGGTTAGCTATCTTTCGGGCCGTTTTATCTGCTAACCCCCAAAAAAATCTGAAAGTATGACCCGAATAGACAACTTTAAATCCATTATCGATAAATATGAAGTTGTTTTTTTTGATGCTTTCGGAGTTTTAAAAAACTATGGTGGTTTACTGCCGGGTATTGAAAATACTTTCGCATACCTGCAAGAGCAAGGCAAGGAGTATTTTATTGTAACCAACGATGCCTCGCGCAGCCCGGTGCAACTGGCCGAATCATATAGCAGCAAAGGCTTAACCGCAATAACTCCCGATAGGATCATATCATCGGGCATGCTTACCAAAGAATACCTTGATTTAAAGGTAAATGATGGTATTGTGGCTTACCTCGGTACGCCGGATTCCGCGCACTATATTGATAGTTCAGGTCTGCACACCTTGCCTATCAGCGAGGTTAACGCAAGCAATATCGATAGCGTTAATGCCCTTGTTTTCCTCGATGACGAAGGCTTCGAGTGGGAACGCGACCTCAACAAAACCGTTAACCTGATGCGGAAACGCACCATCCCGGCTATTGTAGCCAATACCGATCAGGCTTATCCCGTTACCAAACAGGATGTATCCATAGCCATAGGAGGCCTGGCCAGCATGATCGAAAAAATTGTAGGCAAAGCCTTCATCCGCTTCGGCAAACCTGATTCGCAGATGTTTATGTTTGCCTACGATCTGCTGCGTGAGCGTAGGCCTATCAGCAAAAAAGATATCGTAATGGTAGGGGATACCCTGCAAACCGATATCCTGGGCGGCAATAAATTCGGTTTAGATACGGTATTAGTATTATCCGGCAACACACAGGCTAAGGATGCCGAAAACCGGATAACCTCAACGGGCATTGTACCAACTTACATCTGCGATTCGGCTGTGGTGGAGATTGGCGGCTTAGGGTTTTAAAGCCGCGACGCAAGTTTTTTATTTCACGCAAAGGCGCGAAGCCGCAAAGATTTTAAGTCCATTGCGGCTTTAATATTTCTACAACTCTGCATACTTAAATCTACAACAAGCCAGTCCTTATCTTTTCCTTAGCGTCTTCGCGACTTTGGGTTTTAAAGCCGCAACGCAAGTTTTTTTATATCACGCAAAGACGCTAAGCCGCAAAGATTTTAAGTTCATTGCGGCTTTAATATTTCTACAACTCTGCATATTTAAATCTACCACAAGCCAGTCCTTATCTTTTCCTTAGCGTCTTCGCGATTTTGGGTTTTAAAGCCGCAACGCAAGTTTTTTTATATCACGCAAAGGCGCGAAGCCGCAAAGATTTTAAGTCCATTGCGGCTTTAATATTTCTACAACTCTGCATACTTAAATCTACAACAAGCCAGTCCTTATCTTTTCCTTAGCGTCTTCGCGACTTTGCGTGCCTAAAACCTACGCCAGGCAAATAAACCATAGTGCCTTTGTATACTTAAAACCTCCGCCAAAACGGCTCTCCTTTCCACAAATCCTATCAATCTTTCTACCATTTCTATTTATTTCAAAAACTCTATTTTAAATGTAAGGTTTACATTTATTTTTACCACCTTTGAAATCGCTAAGGTATAACTGTCTACCTTACATGTATTAGCCAATTGTTACCTGATTTTAAAAACTAATGGAAACTAATTTCGACTTAAAAGAACACCCGCACAGTAGATTAAACATTTTAACAGGCGACTGGATCCTGGTATCGCCACACCGTACAAAACGCCCATGGCAGGGCAAGGTTGAGGCTACACAAGCTGAAGACCGCCCACAATATGACCCGGCCTGTTACCTTTGTCCAACCAACAAACGCGCCGATGGCAGCGAAAACCCCGATTACAAAGGCAGTTTTGTGTTCACCAATGATTATTCATCATTATTATTAAACACGCCCGACGGTGGTTTAAACGAAGATGAACTGCTGGTAGCCAACAGCCAAAAAGGTATTTGTCGCGTTATAAGCTTCTCACCAAGACATGATCTTACTTTGCCGCAAATGACCACTGAAGAGATCGCTAAAGTGGTTAATGTATGGCAAAATGAATTTCAAGACCTTGCATCGTATCCATGGATCAAACATATCCAGATCTTCGAAAACAAAGGCGATATCATGGGTTGCAGTAACCCGCATCCACATGGCCAGATCTGGGCACAAAACAGCCTGCCTGTTGAAGTGGCTAAAGAAACTCAGCAACAAAAACTACACTTCGAGCAAAAAGGCACCAGCCTGCTGGCCGATTACCTGGCGCTTGAATTGAAAAAACAAGACCGCGTAGTTTTTGAAAATGAGCACTTTGCAGTATTGGTGCCGTTTTGGGCTGTTTGGCCTTACGAAACCATGATCATTAGTAAAAGACATGTTACAAGCATCCTGTATTTTACTGATGAGGAAAAAGTAGCTTTGGCCGATGCCATCAGACGATTGACCATTAGGTACGATAATATGTTCGAAACCTCGTTTCCTTATTCGGCCGGTATGCACCAATCGCCGGTTAACTCTGGCGATCATCCTTACTGGCACTGGCACATGCATTTTTATCCGCCATTGCTGCGTTCGGCAACGGTAAAAAAATTCATGGTAGGCTATGAAATGCTGGCTAATCCGCAGCGCGACATCACTGCCGAATTTGCTGCCGAAAAGTTAAGGGGTTTAAGCGAGGTGCACTACAAAGCGAGGGAATAATGAAAAAACACTATTTTTAAAACCAAACTATAACCAAGCCATTTATGAGAAATTTATTTAAAGGCATTTCGTTAGCAATTTTACCAGCATGTAGCCTATATTTGGCAGCTTGTAATCAAACTTCAACCTCACAGAAAAACACTACTATGGCGGATAGCACCAAAACTACTGCATCGGCATTCGAAAAAACAATTGATGGGAAACAAACCCATTTGTTCACCCTTAAAAACAAAAACGGCGCCACTGCTACCATTACCAACTATGGCGGCCGTGTAGTAAGCCTTTCAGTTCCTGATAAAAATGGCAAACTGACCGACGTAGTTTTGGGTTTTGATGATGTGGAAGGTTTCGAAAAATCGACCGAGCGTTATTATGGAGCTACCATTGGCCGCTACGGTAACCGCATTGCTAAAGGACACTTTAAAATAGATGGCAAGGATTATCAATCGTCAATAAACAATACCCCAAATACGCTGCACGGTGGCAAACACGGCTTCCAGGAAGTAGTATGGGATGGAAAGCTGATCGATTCATCAACTGTTGAGCTTACCTACGTATCAAAAGATATGGAAGAAGGTTTCCCGGGCAACCTGAACGTTAAGGTAACTTACAGCCTTACCGATGATAACTCATTTAAATGCGAGTACGAGGCTACAACTGATAAAAAAACGGTTGTTAACTTAACTAATCACGCTTTCTTTAACCTTAACGGGGAAGGTAGCGGTACCATCCTTGATCACCTTGTACAAATTAATGCCGATGGTTATCTGCCGGTTGATGCCGGTTTGATCCCAACAGGCAAAATTGAAAAAGTTGCAGGTACTCCGTTTGATTTTACCAAACCTGAAACCATTGGCAAACGCATTAACGAAAACAACGAGCAGTTGAAAGATGGTAAAGGTTACGATCATAACTTTGTGCTGAACAAGCATGATATGAGTGTGCCTGTTGCTACCGTTATTGGCGATAAAAGCGGTATTAAAATGGAAGTATTTACCGAAGAGCCAGGCTTACAGTTTTACAGCGGTAACTTTATGCAGGCTAAAAACGTGATGAAACGCGGTATTAAAGATGAATACCGTACTTCATTCGCGATGGAGACACAGCATTTTCCTGATTCTCCAAATCAGCCACAATTCCCATCAACTGAGTTGAAACCTGGGGATACTTACAAAACACAATCGTTATATAAATTTTCGGTAGTGAAATAAGCTTTAGTTTATTCAGATATACATAAAAGTCCTGCTCATGGCGGGACTTTTTGTTTTATATTAGTATTCTAACCTTACCATTATATCTATTAATTTGAAATGAGTGCCTGGCGAAAAAGAGCGATAGAATGTCTGCCCGAATCAAGAAAAGAGTTTGAAGCACCCTCAACTTCAATTTACGGTGTATTTATGGAACTGCTGCCGGCCACTATCGCGGCCCACCAAAATAAAGACCAGGTGTTACTTAAGCAGTATTATGATTTCGCTGCATGGTGCTTTAGTCAAAAATCTAAAGATTTATGGAATGCCGCAGGAGTAAGTTTTTATGAACATCTGGGAGATAGAACGGAAACGCTGCAGGCCATGCATCTTTGGGTTAGCCGGGATATTTATTTAGAAATAAGAGAGCTTTTAAAGCAAAGGCTGGATGATACGATTATGAAGGAGTTGGATGGACGTTATGCGGTACGCTGATAAATTTTGTCTGCAATAGTATCTCTCCACTTCTGATTGCCTGCAATTGGTCATGAATACACGACCTTGCGTGGGAGAGTAATTGAAGTTACAACTTACCCCACAAGGCCGTGTCTCCACGGCCGATTCCCTGCCTTCCTTGCCATCCTCACAATCCCTTAACAAAACCATAATTAAATCTCCTCATTTTTCCTCGATTAAAAAGCGTACCTTCGCGCCGTTATTTTCTAAAAGCCAGCATTTTATCATTTACACGCTTGGCTTTCAACGGAAATAACTAATAAATCAGCATGAAAAAAATTGTCGACTACAGGAAACTCTTAGGCGTAACCGAAACAGCAGAATTAAGCGAATTAAGGTCAGTATATAAAAGCCTGATGAAAACCTGGCACCCCGACAGGTTTCAGGATGAGGGTAGGGTTGAGGCTGAAGAAAAAAGCAAAACCATTATTGAAGCCTACCATTTTTTGGTAAGTATAGCCCCCGAAACCCGTGCGCAAACTTTAGCCGAATATACAGCAACCACCACGCAATCAAATATTGCCGATTTTGAATACAAGCAACAGGTATTAAAAGTTGAGTTTTTGGATGGCAACGCGTACGAATATTTTGACGTGCCGAGAGCGGTTTACGTTAAATTAGTTAATGCCGATTCGCCGGGCCGTTTTGCACGCAGGCATATTTTTACCGAGTTTGTTTATCGTAGCGTAAACAAGCTGGTAGCTTCGGCCTAATTATAAAATTAGCCGGCCTGGTTTAATCTTTCCAGGTCGTCGGTAGTATCAATATCAATAGCCCCTAAAGGGAAAGGAATAGTTAAAGTGTCATCGGGGTGCGCCTCGATGATTTTTTTTGCGCCTTCCTGTCCTTTTAATTGAAGCAATTCGGGAAAATATTTAGCATCGAACAAAGCCGGGGCACCCACCACATCGCGGTAGCTACTGGCTATAATGCCACAGTCGCTATGCTCATTTTTATCAGTTAGTTGCGATAACAGGAAAGGATCAACAAAAGGCTGATCGCACAGCATCAAAATAATGGATGTTACGCGTGGTTCCAATCGTAGCATTTCGGTTACACCCAAACGTATTGATGAGGCCATGCCTTCCTGCCAATCGGTATTATAAGTGATATGCACCATTTGGTCGGATATGTTGGGGCGGATAACGCCTTCGTTGGCACCAAGTACCACAATAACTTTTTGGCAATGCAGACAGGTTAACGCTGTTTGAACGGCGCGCTGTAACAGGGTTTGGCCCTGGTAGATAAGGTTTTGCTTTGGCGAACCGAAACGGCTTGATGCCCCCGCGGCTAAAATAATGATCCCTGTCATTTAAAAACTGTTTAAGATAGGCCGATTGTGCTGCTGATATAATTTAAGCTGGTTATCAAATCAGCTATCACAATTTCTGCAACGTTTTTATTTTATTCCGGGTTTAGGGGATTCCCCGATTACAGTGCCAGGTTGCAGATGTATCCCTTATTACGGTAAGTACTTAATTAAAGTTATAGTTATGTGTGATAATTGATAACGAATTGATTTTTTGATACTTATGTGTATTTTTTATCATTCTTTTAGTTTTTTTAATTATCTATTAGTTTAAAATAGGACTACCATTGGCTTTAATGGTTTAATAAAAAATGTAATTCATTAAGGCTCCTCCCTACGGTATTGATTATTTTTACCTTAAGCATGTATAAACTTTAACATGCTACCAATGTTTATTGATTAAATTTACCGGGTAAAGGAAACTATTTTGCTGATTGATAACCACGGCCGACCAATAACCTATCTGCGCCTTGCGGTGACAGATAAATGCAACCTGCGTTGTTTTTACTGCATGCCTGAAGAGGGACTTGATTGGTTATCGCGCGCTGAGTTGATGAGTTACGAAGAGATGCTGCATGTTTGCCGGGTAATGGTAAATATGGGTATCGAAAAAATTCGAATTACCGGCGGCGAGCCCTTTGTGCGTAAAGATATTATGCAATTGCTCACGGCTATTGCCGGGTTGGATGGTTTGAAAGAATTGAGCCTTACCACCAACGGCGTATTAACAGCCCCTTACGTTCCCGAATTGAAAAAGATAGGCATCCGCTCGGTGAACCTCAGCTTGGATACTTTAGATGCCAATCGCTTTTTTACCATAACCCGCCGCGATGAATTTGCCAACGTAATAGCCGCTATGGAAGCTATGTTGCACCACGATATGGAGGTGAAAATAAATGCTGTGGTAATGGATGGCAAAAACACGCAGGACATTTTGCCATTGGTTGAGCTAACCAAAGATTTGCCGGTAAGCGTAAGGTTTATTGAAGAGATGCCTTTTAATGGCGATGGCCATGTTTACGATGGCCTGCATTGGGATTATGTGAGGATTTTGGATGAGATCAAAACAAAGTATCCGCAGATCAAAAAACTGGATGATCCGGCAAATTCAACCGCTTACAATTATCAAATTCCGGGGCATAAAGGTAGTGTAGGCATTATTGCAGCCTACTCCCGTACCTTTTGTGGTACCTGTAACCGCATTCGCATTACTCCGCAGGGGCAATTAAAAACCTGTTTGTATGATGATGGGATACTTAATGTAAGAGATTTGCTGAGAGAGGGCATAGAGGACGATAGATTACGAAATATATTGCAGGAAGCCTTTAAGCACCGGCCAAAAGATGGCTGGGAAGCTGAGCGAACAAGAGCAGCCCAAACAGGCATCCACGAATCGATGGCAACCATAGGAGGGTAGCCGTTAATCCAAATATAAAATATGACAACCGTTGCCGAGGCCGAAAAACTGGTGCTTTCACAAATAAGGGATTATGGTATCCAATTGCTCCCTTTTGAGCAGGCTTTAGGCTATGTACTGGCCGAAGATCTGAAAGCCGACCGTGACCTGCCGCCTTTTAACCGGGTAACCATGGATGGCATCGCGCTAAAATATTCGGCCATAAAAAATGGTATCGATACATTTAGGATCAAAGCCACACAAGCAGCCGGAGACGAACCTGTTAATATAGAACAGGAAGACGAATGCATCGAGATCATGACCGGGGCGGTTTTGCCTGCATCGGTAGATACAGTTGTGCGTTACGAGGATGTAAAGATAGATCAACGTCAGGCAACATTGCTTTCAGCAGAAATTAAACAGGGGCAAAACCTCCACCTAAAAGGAGTTGATAAAAAACAAGGCGATTTGGTAGCAAAAGGAGGCGTAGTTGTTAGCCCGGTCATCATTAGCCTGGCGGCATCGATAGGCAAAACCCATTTGCTGGTGAAAAAAATGCCGCGGGTAATGATCATCTCGTCGGGCGATGAATTGGTTGATGGAGATCAAACCCCATCGCCCTACCAGATCCGAAAATCAAACAGCTACACGGTAAAGGCGGTACTGAAAAAGCATAACATAGATGCCGATATTCTGCACATTCCAGATGATCCGGCTATCACTAAAGAAAAAATACAACATTGCCTCAAAAACTACGATGTGTTGCTGTTAAGCGGCGGCATTTCGATGGGCAAGTTTGATTATATCCCGCAGGCATTAGAAGATTTGGGTGTAGAAAAACTATTCCATAAAGTAGCCCAGCGGCCGGGTAAACCATTTTGGTTTGGAAGGTATGGCGATGAGGGCGCGCTGGTATTCGCTTTTCCAGGCAACCCAGTAGCAACATTTATGTGCCTGCACCGCTACTTTTTAACCTGGCTTAATACCACATTAAGCTTGCCTTCCAAAAAAGTAACTTACGCCGCGTTAGGTCGTGATTTTACTTTTAAGCCCGAATTACAGTACTATTTACAGGTAACTTTACAAAGCAACGAGCAGGCTCAACTGATAGCCATGCCCGTGGAAGGAAATGGTTCGGGCGATTTTGCTAATTTAGCCGGTACCGAAGCTTTTTTAGAACTGCCATTGGAAAGGAGCGAGTTTAAGAAGGGTGAGGTGTTTATTTGCTGGGATTACACCGATTGATTTTTGATTACACCGATTTTTTTGGAGGGTTTTAAAGATTGATTTATTTAATGATGGATTAAAACGGTTAAAATGATTGAATAGAATTAAATGAAGCAAAAATAAAATCAAAACAATCAACTAAAAAGAAATCTGTGTAATCACCCTATAAATCTGTGTAATCCCAGAAAAAAATAATCAGCTGAAAAAGAATCGGTGTAATCAAAAATCAATCGGTGTAATCCCCAAAAAAAATAATGTTAACCCACATAAACAAACAAGGCAACCCCAATATGGTTGATGTAACTGAAAAGCAGGTTACGCAACGTACCGCCACCGCGCGTAGCATTGTGATTTTACCTGCCGAAGTTTTTGAACTTTTATCGGGCGATGAGTTGCAATCGAAAAAAGGGCCTGTTTTTCAAACGGCTATTATAGCCGGTATTATGGCCGCCAAAAAAACCGGCGACCTGATCCCGCTTTGCCACCCGCTGGGTTTGGATAACTGTAATATCAGCGTTCAAATTAACGAACAGCAGGAGGTAGTTGTTGATTGTACAGCAAGTATTACCGCCAAAACAGGGGTAGAGATGGAGGCTTTGGTAGGCGCTTCAATAGCCGCGCTAACCATTTATGATATGTGCAAGGCCATGAGCCATGATATTGTGATAAAAGAAACCAAACTGATAGCAAAAACAGGAGGTAAACGTGATTTTAAACGATCATAACCAATCAGATAAAGGGCATCGTAAACATGCCAAACTGGCTAAACCATCAACAGGTAATTTCGGCCGTAATGAGTGGGCCATTGTAGGTGGCCCGTGTACGGTGATCAAGCTGCTGGCTGATGACGTGATCAGGGCGTTTTCGCCGGTTTATAAGTGTGCGTATGTGGATACCTCACATAGTGATGATTTTACTTCATTGCCGGGGCGCTTAGCAGGCGGTGCTTCGTTAGAATATACTGACCAGATCAATCATCAGCAATTCAATTACCCCAATCCAATCTACCCGTATCAGCTTAAACAGCAATTTTCTGCTGCCGATCTGATTTTGGTTAACGGTAACCATCAGCAGGCTAAAAAACAGGTGGTGATCATCGATATTAATAAAACAGCCTCGCTGCAAAAACGGCTGGGGCAGTTAACCGATGTACAATTGTTTTTGCTGGCTGATAACGCGAACGAGATCCCTGATTTTGTCCGGGAAGCTATTCCGCACTGGCAGCAGGTTCCTGTACTGCGAGCTGATGACCGTGAAAATATTATCGCTTTTTTCGACGATGCTTTAAAGCAGGCCAAACCCGTTTTAAACGGATTGGTGCTTGCAGGCGGCAAAAGTACCCGGATGGGTTTTGATAAAGGCGCAGCGGCATGGCACGGCAAACAGCAACGTTACTACATGGCCGATATGCTGAAAAACTTTTGTAAAGATGTTTACATTTCGGGCAGGCCAGGACAACGACAGGAAATTGACCAGGCATACCCAGTTATTGAAGATACTTTTACCGGTTTGGGGCCGTTTGGAGCCATCCTTTCAGCCTTTAGAGAACAACCGGATGCCGCATGGCTGGTTATCGCCTGCGATCTGCCTTTAATGGATGAGGCTACATTGCGTAACCTGGTGGCCTGGCGTAATATTTCGTCGGTGGCTACGGCCTATCATAGTCCGGTTACTGATTTTCCGGAGCCTTTGATAGCTATATGGGAACCTAAAAGCTATCAGGTACTGTTATCATTCCTGGCACAGGGAAATTCATGCCCGCGCAAAGTTTTGATCAATAGTGACATTACCTTGCTTAATGCGCCCAATTTCGAGGCTTTAACCAATGTAAACACGCCCGAAGAATTGGAAAAAGTAAAATCAATGATCCACACTAAAATAGTTACCACTAATGAATGAGGATTTACAACGATATAGCTGCCAAATAGCCCTGCCGGGCTTTGGCAACCAGGCTCAACAACTGATACAGCAAGCCCGGGTGTTAGTAGTAGGAGCAGGTGGTTTAGGCTGCCCTGCCGCTCAATACTTGGCTTCAACCGGTATAGGCACATTGGGTATTGCCGATTACGATTCGGTATCTATCAGCAACCTGCACAGGCAAGTATTATATACCCCGGCCGATGAAGGCAAAAATAAAGCTGAAGTTGCTTGCGAAAGGCTTACCCTGCAAAATCCCGGCATTAAACTAATACCACACACTCAAAAAGTAACTTCTGATAATGTGATGGAGGTTATAGCCGGTTATGATATTGTGCTGGATGGTACCGATAATTTTGAAACCCGTTACCTGCTTAATGATGCCTGCGTTTTAAGTGGAAAGCCGTTGGTTTACGGCGCTATTTACCAGTTTGAAGGCCAAGTTGCCGTATGGAATGTAGACACAGGAAAAGGTACCAATTCGCCCAATTACCGTGATCTGTTTTCTGATGTTGACGCAACGCAGATCCCTAACTGTACAGAGGGCGGGGTGATCCCAACCCTGGCCGGTATCATCGGCTGTATGCAGGCCAATGAAGTTATCAAATACATCACTAAAACCGGCGATCTGTTGGCTGGTAAAGTGCTGATCTTTGACGCACAAACTATGCAAAGCCGCATTTTTAAAATTGGCCCGGTTACCAAAACGCATATCAGGCGCTTAAAAACAACCATTGCTATTCCAACTATCAATGCTGCCGATCTGAAAGAAAAGATGCTGCATGATGATACCCTTGAACTGATTGATGTACGCACCTTGCAGGAACGTGACGTTTTTGATATTGGCGGTACACATATCCCGCTTGATGAACTTGAAGAATATCTGGCTTATTTTGCCAGTGCCAATACCAAAGTGCTCTACTGCTCGTCGGGTAAAAGAAGTGATGAGGCTGTCAAACTAATCATGAAACGTATTCCTGACGCTGATGTGTTTTCGTTGGAAGGGGGATTAGGGGAATGGGCATTGAGTAATTGACTTACCTCAGCCGGTCGGCTCCAGCCGAGTGGCAACTATTGAAGCGGCCTCTGGCCGCCGGAGCAGTATTGCAAGGTGCGCAGGCCAGAGGCCTTGTGGTAATTGCCACTCGGCTGGAGCCAAGCGGCTGCGTTGAATTTTATATACCCAACTCACGGATGCGCCGCCACCCAAATATCCCCATCCTCAAAGCTTTCATTTTTCCAGATGGGCACGGTTTGTTTAAGTGTATCAATAATATACCGGCAAGCGTCAAAGGCTGCATCGCGATGAGCGGCCGAAACGGCAATTACTACAGGCACTTCTCCAACTTGTAATAAGCCGGTACGATGATGGATGAGTATTTTTTGAACCGGCCAGCGCTCAAAAGCCTGGGTAGCTATCTTGTTCATCTCGCTGATGGCCATCGGTTCATAGGCCTCAAAATCAAGCTTTAAAACTTTTTTGCCTTTGGTGGCATTACGCACGGTGCCAATAAACACATCTATGCCTCCCGATTCGGGCGACATGATCCAATCGATACATGATTGGATGTTGAGTGTTTTGTCCGATAGTAATATCTGCGTATTCAAAATTCAATAGTTTAAGCTTGTTCAATTAGCGATTTCATCAGGTATTTGGGCGATTCAACATAGCCTTGCCGGTAATAAAAACGATGGGCATCTACCCGGCGGGTATGGCAATGCACTTCTATGCGGTCGCAGTTGCGCTCTTTGCCAAGTTGGGTAATGTGATCTTCCAATGCTTTACCGATGCCTTTGCCCCGGATATTTTCATCTACCGAAAAACAACTGATCCTGATAAAGTCGCCTTTAACAACCAGTTGCGTTAAAAAATCAATAGCAATAAAACCGGCAACCGTTCCTTCATCCTCATAAACCAAAACTCTCGACTGTGATTGGCCTAACATTTTTTCAAGGTTAGCAGGTAAAAAATCTTCGGTACCCGGATAACCCAATTGCGTTAGCAATGCGGATATAGCGGAATGGTCAGCCAAAGTGGCATTTCTGATAGGCATTAGTGAATGATATTTTATGAATAGATAGGAGCATCAAAATAAGCAAACTGCAACCCAAAACTGCTTCTGCAACTAACGGTGCAAACTGCCCACTAATAACTGCAAACTGAATTTATCCTCCGCTTACAGGCGGGATAATAGCCACTTCGTCGCGCTCGTGGATAGTATCACCGGGTAGGGCATACTCGTTATTAACGGCTACCATGTATGATGAAAGCTGTTTTAGGCGTGGGTATTGCTGCTCCAGCAGGTATTTTAGGTTGGAGATAGTTGCATCGTTGGTCATTTCAAGGCTAACTTCACTACTGCCAAAAATCTCTTTAGTCACACCAAAAGCCAGTACGTTGATCTTCATATTTCAAAAATATTCAAATTAGCTTATAAAAGCAGGTAAGAATTTAATTTAATAAACGCTATTCTCAAATGCAGGTTTGAGCGTCCTCGCTCGAACCATTCGAAAAGTAAGCGTCTACGCTTACGTAAAACAAATACACAGTAAGCGTAGGCGCTTACTATCTTGCGCTCATCTGTGATGAGTGCTTAACATGGGTTTACGTTTGTAACGTAAACCGTAGCGAAGTAAACAAACCCTGAACCTTAGTTGTATATTTGATTATGGCCGTATCCACCCAAAATATTCCCATCGTAAAAGTAAACAGAAACCGAAGTATCCGTGCCGAAGATACCTTGGCTATAGAAGAGCCCCTGGAAATAAAACTGGAATATGGCCTTACGGATAACCGCCAGGTACAAAACATCTCGGTAACCATGCGCACGCCCGGTCATGATGCCGAGTTGGCAACAGGTTTTTTATTTACCGAAGGCATTATCAAAAATACCGACGGCATCCAATCGGCTAAGCATAGTTTTATTGCCTGCGCCGAAAATAAAGAGAATACTATTTTGTTAAGCCTTGAACCAGGCGTAGAGCCGCATCTTCAAAATACAGAACGAAATTTTTATACCACCAGTAGTTGCGGGGTATGCGGCAAGGGTTCTATCAGTGCTATCCGCACGGTTAGTTCATTTACCGGGCAACCTGATGAAACGATAGTGCACAGCGCTTTACTTTATCAATTACCGAATTTATTGCGCCGTCACCAGCGTGTTTTTGATGATACGGGAGGATTACATGCCTCGGCATTGTTCACTCCTATGGGAGAGTTGGTATTACTAAGAGAGGATGTAGGCAGGCACAACGCTTTAGATAAACTGATTGGTGCGGCCGTGATGTACAACTGGCTACCATTGCAACAAACCATACTGGTGTTAAGCGGAAGGGCCAGTTTTGAGTTGATACAAAAGGCAGCTATGGCAGGCATCAGCATCATTGCGGCTGTGGGTGCGCCATCAAGCCTGGCTGTACAATTGGCCGAAGAATTTAATATCACCCTGATAGGATTTTTGCGCGATGAGCGTTTTAACATATACACCGGCGCACACCGGGTGATGGTTCCGGCCGATGAAGCTGTTTTAAATGGGCTATCATCGGCACAAAAATAAAACCCCCATGAAAATAAGGATAAAAGGCAATTCGTTGCGATACAGGCTTACCAAAACCGATGTGGTAAAACTGACTGAGGACGGCTACATACAGGAAAGAACGGCTTTTATTAATCAGGCTTTTACGTATGCCCTGAAGCTGACTGATGAAGAACAACTTTCGGCAGTTTATAAGGATAATGCCATTATGCTTTATGTGCCCAAGGACTTGGTTGAAGGCCTTGCCGATGAAAATAAAGTGGGTTTTGAAGGCATAGATGGCAGCCTGCATTTACTGGTTGAAAAAGATTTTACCTGTTTAGATGAAGTTGCCGAGGACCAAAGCGATAATTATCCTAACCCATTAGCGGCAAAAAAAGTATGAGCAAGCCAACTGAACAACCGGCGGCAGAAAACCCCGAAGAGTTGCTAAAACTCAAAGTAACCGAACCCGGAAAATGGGCCGCGGGTATCCCGGCGGTGGCGCATGCCATGGCCGATATTTTGGAGGAGGCAGGCTTGGTGCGTGGTATGGAAGGTTTGTTCCATATGAACAAAAAAGGAGGTTTCGACTGCTCGGGCTGTGCCTGGCCCGATCCCGATGATGAACGCTCGCCCGTTGCGGAATATTGTGAAAATGGGGCCAAAGCCCTTGCCGAAGAAGCTACGACAAAAAAACTAACCGGCGATTTCTTCGCTAAAAATTCGATTGTTGATCTGGCGAAGCTCAATGATTATGAGATAGGTAAAAAGGGTAGGATAGCCCAACCGGTTTATCTGTCTAAAGGCGCTACGCATTATACACCCGTAAGCTGGGATTTTGCTTTTAAAAAAATAGCCGATGAGTTAAATGCCTTGGCTTCGCCGGATGAGGCGGCGTTTTATACCTCAGGCCGTACCAGCAATGAGGCCTCGTTTATGTATCAATTATTTGTACGCGAGTTTGGTACCAATAATATGCCCGATTGCTCCAACATGTGCCACGAAAGCACAAGCGTTGGCTTAGCCGAAGCTATTGGTATTGGCAAGGGCACTGTTACGCTTGAGGATTTTTACGATACCGATGTGATCCTGATCATGGGGCAAAACCCAGGCACTAATCACCCAAGGATGCTTACGGCGCTTGAAAAAGCCAAAAAGAAAGGCGCTAAGATCATTGCCGTAAATCCGCTTCACGAAGCCGGGCTAATGGGTTTTCGTAACCCGCAGGAAGTAAAAGGTGTTCTGGGTATCACCGCCCACCTGGCCGATCTCTATCTGCAGGTAAAAATAAACGGTGATATGGCCCTGCTTAAAGCCATGGAAAAATTGCTTTACCAGGATGAACTGGGTAGCCCCGGTAGAGTATTTGATCACGAATTTATTAAAGCTAACACGAAGGATTATGTGGCCTTTATTAACGATCTGCAACAGTACGAACTATCTGACCTCGCTAAACGTGCCGGTTTAACAGTTGCTGAAATTGAACAGGCCGTTGATCTGATCAAATACAAAAGCCGCATTATTATTTGTTGGGCCATGGGCATTACCCAGCATAAAAATGGCGTAGCCACGGTTAAAGAGATAGTAAACCTGGCCATGCTTAAAGGCAGCATTGGCAAGCCGGGTGCAGGCCTATGCCCGGTACGCGGGCACAGCAACGTGCAGGGTAACCGCACCATGATGATATGGGATAAGCCCAAACCCAAACAGCTGGATAAGCTGAAAGAAGTGTTTGGCTTTGAACCGCCCCGCCGGCATGGTTATGATGTAGTAGAATCCATCAAAGCGATGGATGAGGGTAAACTGAAAGTGTTCTTCGCTATGGGTGGCAATTTCCTTTCTGCTACGCCTGATACTGCTTTCACCGCGCAGGCCATGCGGAAGCTGAAACTATCGGTACATGTTTCAACCAAATTAAATCGGAGTCACTTAGTACATGGTGAGGAGGCCTTGATCCTGCCCACTTTATCGCGCAGCGATAAGGACGTAGTGAATGGTGAAGACCAGTTTATCAGCTGCGAAAATTCTATGGGCGTTGTGCAACTATCCCAGGGGAAACTGAAGCCGATATCTGAGCATTTGATGAACGAAAACCAGATCGTTTGCAACCTGGCCAAGGCTACATTAGGCGGCCGCTCGGTTATTGATTGGGATAAATATGCCAAAAGCTATGATGCAGTGCGAGATGTAATTGGCAAGGTGATCCCCGGTTTTGAAGATTATAACCAGAAGGTGCGCTTGCCTGGTGGTTTTTACCTGCCCAACGCAGCACGGGATGGCAAGTTCATAACCGATACAAACGGCGGCATAGTACCTTTCAATATTGCCCCGCTACCTGAGCATAACCTGGCCGAAGGTGAATACCACATGACCACCATCCGCAGTCATGACCAGTTCAATACCACCATTTACGGTCTTGATGATCGCTACCGTGGTATCCACAACGAGCGCCGGATAGTATTGATGAATGAAAAGGATATGGCTAAAGCAGGCTTAAAATCGGGCGATAAGGTTGATCTGTTTAACTATGATGATGGTGTTGAGCGCGTTGCCCGTCTGTTTGTAATTGTGCCATACAATATTCCTGAAGGCAATACAGCTACGTATTATCCCGAAGCCAATGTATTGATCCCGATAAATAGTGTTGCTGAGAAGAGTAATACGCCAACATCAAAGTTGGTGGTGATAAAGATCAGGAAGCACGGGGAGGGGAAGTGAGGTATCAAAAAGTCGTCATTGCGAGGTACGAAGCAATCGCACATAGGCAGGTCCACTCTGTATAGTTCGCGATTGCTTCGTGCCTCGCAATGACGTGGTGTTATAAATTTCAAACAAAACCACCCCAATAATGCTTGTATCTCAAAAACAAACATTATGTCATTTGATCAATATCACGAACCGGCCTCAGAGCTATCTGAAGAAACCCGAACCTTTGCCCGCATGATAGTTTCACTTACCGAAGAAGCTGAGGCCATTAATTGGTACGAGCAGCGCATTTCGGTAGAAAAAGATAAACAAGCCAAAGCCATTATGCAAAATGCCCAACAGGAAGAGTTTAAACACTTTGGTATGGATTTGGAATTTTTATTACGCAAGAAACCCATTTGGCGTACCACGCTGCAAGCCATCTTATTTAAAAAAGGCGATATTGTTGAACTGGGTACAAAAGGCGAAGAAGCAGCCGAAGGCGAGTAAAAATATTATGTGTTTAACATCATTCTTTTGTTAAAACGATTTAACTTGCAGGTCATAATGCTATCTTTAGCGCGTTAAAAATTGAAATACCCCATTTAATAAATAATATGATCTGGTACGAAGAGGATGTGAAGCAACTGGAAATTAAGCGAACGAAACTTAACTACGTACCACGCGTTATATTTTACGGCAGCTCGTCTATCAGGTTATGGAACACGCTCGATGCTGATTTTGACGAATTTCAGCCGGTTAACCTTGGCTTTGGCGGCTCAACCCTTGCGGCCTGCGTATGGTTTTTTGAGCGCATTATGCACTCCTACAATCCGGAAGCCATGGTAATTTACGCCGGCGACAATGACCTGGGCGACGGCCGCAATCCCGAAGAAGTTTTTATTTTTTTTAAGCAGCTTACCGAAGAGGTAGCCCGGCTGTTTGGCGATATCCCCTGCTATTTTATTTCATTAAAGCCAAGCATTGCCCGCTGGCCGCTTGTTGATAAGTACAGGTACACTAACAGCCTTATTGAAAACGAGATAATACACCGCCACAAAAACTGGCAGTTTGTAAATATATTTAACCAGATGATGGATAGTTCGGGTAGGCCGGTGAGGGAATATTATGATAAAGACGGGCTGCATTTAAGCAGTACCGGGTACACTTTGTGGAAAAACGCTGTTTTACAGCGTATGCCCCAAAGTATCAAATTAACTTAATACAGGGTTTACAGGCATTTATCATCTTTCGGCGGTTTTTAAAGATGAAACGAGAGTACCACAAGTGGTTCAGTCCCTTCCTGCAACGTAATATGGAAATGCTGGTTTTCGGCCATTCCGGCGCCTCCGTCTTATTTTTTCCAACCCGAACGGCCCGCTTTTATGATTATGAAGACTGGAAAGTGATCGAGTCTCTTAGAAGTAAAATCGAAGCCGGTCACCTGCAGATCTATTGTGTTGATAGCATCGATCTGGAAAGTTTTTACAACGAATACAGCCATCCGCATTACCGCATTGAACGCCACCTGCAATACGAGCAATATATTTTGCAGGAGGTGATCCCGTTCATGCAAAAGACTAACCCTGGCACAGCACTCATTTCTGCAGGTTGCAGTATGGGGGCATACCACGCGGTTACCACAGCCTTTAAGCACCCCCATTTATTTAAAAAAGTGGTTGGCATGAGCGGCCGCTATGACGTAACCCAAAGCATGGGCGATTTCCGCGACCTGCTCGACGGCTACCGCGACGAGAATGTGTACTTCAACATGCCCAACCAGTTTATGCCTAACCTGGGCAACCCGGATATTATCAATGCCTTAAAGAAGCTCCATATTGTTATTGTAATAGGAGAGGAAGACGCTTTTTTAGAGGATAACAAGTACCTAAGCTCTATCCTTAATTCCAAGGGTATAAAAAACGATCTGTATATATGGCATGAGGAAGCCCATCGTGCACGCTATTGGCGTAAAATGGTGCAGCTTTATATTTAGCGCGTTCGCCAACAAAACAATTACTTACCTAAACGTATCATAATGCCAAACATCCAACTTGTACAAGGTGATATCACCAAAATTGAAGCCGATGCTATTGTTAACGCGGCCAATACCTCATTAATGGGCGGTGGCGGAGTTGATGGTGCCATTCATCGCGCAGGTGGCCCAGCTATATTAGATGATTGCCGTAAGATAGTAGCCCGTCAGGGCGGCTGTAAAACCGGCCAGGCTGTTATTACCACGGGCGGCAACCTCCCAGCAAAATACGTGATCCATACGGTTGGTCCGGTGTATAACAGCGGGAAGCCGAAAGAATTAGAACTGCTTCGTTCGGCGTATTTAAACAGCTTAAAGGTTGCTGAAGAAAATGATGTGCATACCATCGCCTTCCCTAATATCAGTACTGGTATTTATCGTTTCCCGAAGGATAAGGCAGCAGAGATAGCCGTATCTACAGTCAGAGAATTTTTGGCCGATAGCAAAGTGGTTGAAAAGGTGACTTTTGTTTGTTTTGATGATGAAAATTATCAGCTATATGAGAGCTTGCTTAACGATAAATAAACACGCAAAGTCGCAAAGCCGCTAAGGGGGAATTAGGGCGAAAAAATACCTTCTGTTATCACGTGGGTAAATATTAACTTGCAGCTATGCATCCCGCTTTAAAACAACATCTGGCAGGTAAACTTGAACTCACTCCTCAGCACGAGCAGCTTATCGACAGCTGTTTTAAACCGAAGCTTACCAAACGCAACGAAATAGTGGTAGAGAAGGGTAGCATCGCACGCCACCTGTTTTTTGTGGTAAAGGGCTGCTTACGGGTTTTCTTAACTGATGATGCAGGCAACGAATCCACCCGGTTTTTGATATTTGAGGGGAGGATGGGCACTGCCTTTCCAAGCTTTATACTGAAAGAACCTTCTGCTGCATCGATACAAAGTCCCGAACCTTCCGAGTTGTTGATGTTAAATTATGCCGATAGGGATTTGCTGCTTAAGGAGATCCCCGGTTTTGAAACCATGTACCGGCAGGGGCTTGAACTGGATTATATCGCCTCCATCCGCAGGATAGAAAGCCTCATTACCATGGATGCCAAAGAGCGCTACAGCATCCTGATGCAGAACCACCCTGAGATCATCCAGCGCCTCCCTAATAAAATAGTGGCCGATTATCTCGGCATGTCGCAGGAAACCCTGAGTAGGTTGAAATCAAAAAAGTGATTTATTGACTATTGTCAATCTTTTTAATACCGTAAATGGCTTGTTTTGTGGTATCAACAACAATAAACCATCATGAGGCAATTACTTACGGTATTTATCCTGCTGCTTGCAACACACACCATATCAGCCCAGAATTTAGGCGAACGTACCTTTAATTTTAAAGATCCAGGCCGCGATAACCGCCCTGTTGTCACCGAGATATGGTATCCCACAACAGATAGTTTACAACCTGCTGATAAACACTTTTCGCCCTTTTTAAGGCAGGCCACGGTGCGCGATGGCAAGTTACCTTCGCGTAAACTGCCACTGATCCTGATGTCGCACGGAACAGGTGGAGGCAGGTTAACGCTCGAATGGCTTGCACAGGCCATAGCCAACAGCGGCTGCATTGTTGCTGCTGTTGATCATTACGGCAATACTTATGATCATAAAATTCCGCTGGAGTTTGTAAAGCCATGGGAACGGCCGCTGGATATCAGCTTTGCTATTACTTCACTTTTAAACAATCCGGATATTGGTCCGCTGGTAGATCAGCAAAAAATAGGGGCAGCAGGTTTCTCTTTCGGGGGATATACCATGATAGCGCTTGCCGGTGCAAAGCTCGATTTTGAACAGGCCCGTAATTATTATAAAACCATAGGCCATAAAGAATTGGAGATTCCCGAATTTCCGGGTTTAATAAAATTACTGGATGATAGCGCGCTGATTGCAGGCTCTAAGCATGTGTCGCCGTTAAAGGATAAACGGATAAAAGCATTTTTTTCCATCTCGCCCGCGCTTGGGTTTGGTTTTACGCGTAAAGAGCAGGTGGCGGATATTGTAAGTCCGTTGTATATTGTTGGTTCGCAAAGCGACAGTATTGCACCGGTAAAAACCAATGCCAGGCATTATCACCAGTTGATCCCTAAATCAAGCTATACCGAACTGCCCGGCAAAACCGGCCATTATGTAATGCTTGGTGAAGCTATTGATGAGGTGAAGAAAGAAGCGCCTATATATTTTACTGATGATACTTCGGTAAACAGGCATGCCGTGCATTTACAGGTTGATAGTTTGGCGGTGGCTTTTTTTAGGAAAGAGTTGAAGTATTAAAATTGATAAACGGTATCTTGCAGCAAAAATATAGCGAGATCTGATGCTTAAACCTAAACTTTATTTGATAATTGCTTTTTTTAAAGGATTAATATTAACAGCTGGTGCACAAGTCAATAAGAATGCACCGGCAGGTTCTACAAATACTGGAAACTTTTCACAGTCTTTTAATACCGCTGTGTTCACCACAAAATTTGTTATTAATGATAAACATGATATTGTACTTGTGCGATGTGAACCGGAAGACGGGGCGCTGATGTTTTATAGTGCTGATAAGTTTGATAACTATGAAGCGGTTGCTAAAATTGTAGGACTTGGTCAATTATTAAAGTTGGATACTACACTTTTACAGATTCCAGTGCTCAAGCCAGGGTTTTATGCTCATCGTTCAAAAAAAGGAAAACCTTGGGTGGTTGAAAGATTAAAAAGCAAAGACTAAAATATTCTCTTCCATACTCACTTATGCTTAACAAGACCTTATCAATAAGCTGAAAACATTTTTCCCGCCAATGAGTTAAAAACTTAACTCAAAATGTTAAAATATTTCTTGCTGATATGATAAAGACTTTTGCGTTTTGCCTGCTCATCACTCTGTTGGACGGTTTTAACCTTGCCGGTGCACAAACCAAAAATGTAAGCGGCGTATATGCTGGTATCGAATTAACGCTGCCTGTAACCATGGGCGCAGGCATGGGGCGTAACGATGTGGTTTACATGTTACGACCCGATGGTACCTTTAACGATTTGCTCGATAAGCCTGATTGGAAAACCCGTGTTGCCGGCCATTACCAGGTGCAAGGCAAAAAGCTTAAAATGGAATACCTGAAGGGTTCTAAACAAGAATACACGTTTGAGCCAGATGGCGACATTGATGCCGGGAGTTTCAATATCCTCAAGCTAAATACATCTAACCTTGTACCTGCCGGTTATTACGAGTTTACCCACGACAGCAGTATGGGCGGTGCGGGGACAGGGATGGTTTTTGTAGGTACATCTGGCGAAAGGGGTTTGTATTTTGATGGGAAGGGAAACTTTAGTCAGAACAGTTCGTCGGCTACTATGGTATCGGGCGATAATATTGGCGGTGGCGGAAGCCATAAAGATAGCGGGGCCGGTACTTATACCATTAAAGATGGCATCCTTACCTTAAATTACAGTAACGGGAAAACCGAAACACACAGCTTTTTTTGCCGCCCCGGCGAGAAGCCCATCATGGCTGCTATCGACGGCAATATCTATTTTATGAAAGATAAAGCGCCCAAAAGTGCTTCGTCATCAGCCAAAACCAAAACAACTTCCGGCTCGCAGGTAAGCGGTAGTAAAGCTAATACCTCTACAGAAAACCCTTCGGAAGCAAGCGGTGGCACCGCCATGGATCTGCTAAACAAAGCTGCCGAAGTACACGGTGGTGCAAAGCTCGATGCAATCAAAACTATGCAGGTATCGGCCACCATGATGGGTATTGATATCACCCTAAAAGTTGATCTTGCAGCCCGCCGCGCGCGCACTGAGTTTAGAAAAGGCGGAAAACTACTACAGGTTGAGCAACTGGACGGTGATAACGGCTGGCAATGGCGCAACGGTAGTAAACAACCTCTTCCGGCCGCGCGGGTTGCACAATTAAAGCAAGGTTTCCGTTCGGGGCCGTTGTTGTTCAGAAAGGAGAACCTTAGCCGGATTCAAAACGCCAAAGCGCAGGAAGGAAAAAATAACATCACCATAGTAAGTTACAGTTTTGATGGGGTTATCAGCTTCGCGGCCTTAAATAGCAATAACCAGTTGGTAGGCGAGGGAACAAAAACAGGCTCGGCAGGTCAGGTATCGGCATTTACCGGCTTTAAAACTGTTGATGGCATTGTATTACCTGCTACCGAACTGCAAAGCGAGGGCATGCAGAAAAGCACCATCACCTATAATGATTATAAAATAAATCCGGCCTTTACCGATGCCGATTGGGCAGATGCCCGCTAAATTACTCGGCCTGATTAGAGAGTTTTCAAAACCCTGTGGTAAAGGATCTTGCCCAGGTCAACCAGCATAATGGTGATAACAATGGTAAAAAGCACTTGCTGATCGTGTTGCTTATACGATGGGATAATTAATAGTCCGATGATCAACAGTATCAATGGCAAGGCATGTTTAAGCAACTGCCACCTGCTTTTTATTTTAAACTCTATAATATTGAAAAATATATAGTTGATAAAGGCCAGCACATAACCATGAATAGCAAACAACCCGAACATGATGGCCGCACCAAAATCCTCACCCTCGCGCGATATGCCGTAAATAATAAGTGTTACCAATAAAAAAGGTACACACATAGCAGCCTGGATTAGCGAGCGTGAAATTAGGGTTACAGGTTGCTTTAAACTCATTTAATGGCTAATGTAAATAAAGTTTGGGAGAAACAAAGTTTGAAGTCTTATCGAATTATCCTCCTCAGGATAAGTTAAAAAAGTGGTGTCATCCTGAGCGATAGCGAAGGATCTTCTTCAGCAGGCATAGCAGCTATACAGGGCGAAGAAGATGCTTCGTACCTCAGCATGATAAGTGGGCGAATGTTATACCTACCTCAGATGCAACCGCTTTAATTACTTGCAATGAAATATTAATTTCTTCTTTCTTGCTTCCTGCCTCTTGACATCCTGCCTCTATTCCCCACCCTTCTCAAACGATGTAGTGAAAATATACCACATCCAACCTTGCAAAAGCCTTACTGCTTGCCCCTAAACGTATATATTTGAAAACACCAACCGTAATACAACCTCACATGAGAAATAAATACCACCTGCCACGGGCGTTTGTGGCATCTGCTTTATTCATCAGTTTTAGCCTTTCGGCATCGGCCCAGAAAAATAATATCTATCACAAAGGCTGGATAGATTTTAACAAGAACGGTAAAATGGACGTTTTTGAAGATCCCTCGCAAAACATCGATAAACGTGTAGCCGACCTGGTAAGCCAAATGACCGTTGAAGAGAAAACCTGCCAAATGGCTACCCTCTACGGTTACAAACGCGTATTGAAAGATGAAATGCCCGTTCCTAACTGGAAAAACGAAGTTTGGAAGGATGGCATCGCCAATATCGACGAGGAGCTGAACAATCTTACCTCGCATACCGACGATGCGCCTACGCAATATTCATATCCATTCAGCAAACATGCCTCGGCTATCAATACCATCCAAAAATGGTTTGTTGAAGAAACCCGTATGGGCATCCCTGTTGATTTTACTAATGAGGGCATCCACGGCCTTAATCACGATAGGGCCACGCCATTGCCTGCACCTATCAGCATAGGCAGTACATTTGATAAGCAACTGGTTTACCAGGCAGGTAAAACCGTAGGTCGTGAGGCGAAAGCTTTGGGCTATACCAACGTTTATGCGCCAATTCTCGATCCAGCCCGCGACCAGCGCTGGGGCCGTGTGGTTGAATGCTATGGTGAAGATCCATTCCATATTGCCGAAATGGGCAAGCAAATGGTTTTGGGCATCCAGGAAGAAGGCGTTGCTTCAACCCTTAAACACTTCGCGGTGTACAGTGTGCCTAAAGGAGGCCGCGACGGCAGTGCCCGTACCGATCCGCATGTGGCCCCGCGCGAAATGCACCAGCTTTACCTGTATCCGTTCCGAAGGGTGATTCAGGAAGCGCACCCAATGGGCGTAATGAGCAGTTATAATGACTGGGACGGCGTGCCTATCACCGGTAGTTACTACTTTTTAACAACGCTTTTACGCCAGCAGTTTGGCTTTAACGGTTATGTAGTGAGCGATAGCGAGGCGGTTGAGTTTCTATACTCTAAACACCATGTTGCTGCTGATTATAAAGAGGCAGTAAGGCAGGCTGTAGAAGCCGGCTTGAATGTGCGCACCAACTTCACCATGCCGCAAACCTTTATTATGCCGTTGCGCGAGCTGATCAAAGAAAACCGCATCTCGATGAAAATTATTGATACCCGTGTTAGCGAGGTGTTGAAAGTGAAATTCAGGTTGGGCTTGTTTGATAGTCCTTATGTTAAAGATCCTAAAGCTGCCGATAAAATTGTACATACCGACGAGGATAAGGCAATGAGCCTGAAAATGAACCGCGAATCGATGGTGTTGCTTAAAAATGCCAATAATTTGCTGCCGTTGGATAAAAAGAAATATCCTAATATCCTGGTAACAGGACCACTGGCTAAGGAAACTAACTATGCGGTTAGCAGGTACGGCCCGTCGCACAACCCGGTTACTACCGTTTTTGATGGTATTAAAAACTATGTGGGTGCCGATGGTAAGGTGATTTATGCAAAAGGCTGCGATATGGTTGATGCCACCTGGCCCGAAAGCGAGATCATCGAAACGCCGTTAACAGCACAGGAACAGGCCGGTATTGATTCTGCCGTTACTGCCGCTAAGCAATCAGACGTTGTTATAGCCGTTGTAGGCGAAGATGTGGATAGAGTAGGTGAAAGCCTTTCCCGCACAGGTTTAAACCTGCCAGGCAGGCAATTAAAGCTGATCCAGGCTTTGCAGGCTACTGGTAAACCTGTAGTAATGGTAATGATCAACGGTCAGCCGCTTACTATCAACTGGGAAAATAAATACGTACCGGCTATTTTGGAGGCCTGGTTCCCGAGCACACAAAGCGGTCAGGTTATTGCCGAAACCCTTTTTGGCGACAATAACCCCGGTGGCAGGTTGCCAATTACCTTCCCGAAAACATTAGGTCAGTTGGAATATAATTTCCCTTTCAAACAGGCATCGCAGGCAGAGCAGGGCGGGCAAAACAGCTGGGGTAAAACCAGCGTTAAAGGCGCGCTTTATCCTTATGGCTTCGGTTTAAGCTATACCACCTTTGAGTACAGCAACCTGCAGGTATCGCCCGAAAAACAAAACTCACAAGGCCTGTACCAGGTTAGTGTTGATGTAACTAACACAGGCGGCCGTAAAGGCGACGAAGTGGTACAGCTTTATTTGAAAGATGAAGTAAGCAGCGTTACCACTTACGAGTACGACCTGCGTGGCTTTGAGCGGATCACCTTAGCTTCCGGCGAAAAGAAAACTGTTCAATTCACCCTTCACCCAGATGATCTGGCCCTGCTGGATAAAAACATGAACTGGACAGTTGAACCAGGCAAGTTTACGGTGATGATAGGCAGCTCGTCGGTTGATTTGAAATTGAAAAAAGAGTTTGAGGTAGAGTAAAGTTTAATACCAATTCCAGCCAGACTTACGAAGTTTCTAAAACTTCGTAAGTCTTAAAGTATAAAAGCCGTCATTGAGAGGTACGAAGCAATCCCCGATCAGCAGGTCCGCCCTGTATAGTTTGCGATTGCTTCGTACCTCACAATGACGTTTTTTTATGATATCAATTTTTGAAGCATTTAATTTCACGTCTTTTCCTAACTTCAACCTAAATTTAAACCTATGATATTAGACGATACCTGGGTAGCTATCGAAGCCGTATCCGACGATGAGATCCCTCTGCTGGTTCGCTACCGACCTAATCTTAACAATTTTTTTGAAAGTGGTATCTACCTCCAACGAATGGATATCACCTGGAGCTACGATGCTATCGATTCGTCGTTATTACCACCTGCCGAAGAAATGGTACTGATGGAGCAAGTTGAAGATGCGCTGATAGAAGCTTTTGAAAGCGATCATCAAACCATCCTTGCTTTTGCCTTTACCGGCGAAAACGAACGCTGGTGGGCCTGGTACACTACTGATATCAATATAGCGGGCGAGCGCTTAAACGCAGCTTTGGCAGAGTTTGACGAACTCCCTATCAATATTACCGTTACCGACGACCCTGAATGGGACGAGTATTTTGGGGTGATAGAGGATTTTGGAGATGAGGATGAGTAATTGTTGACTACTTCGCTATCACTTAGGCCGTTCAAGCTTTTGAAACGGTATCTTAAGGATATTTAAAAACTTACCCGTAATGTTTTTATCCATATGGGTATCAATGCCAAAGCGTGTATCATCAGCATCAAGCTGGCCAAATGTGCCGAAAAGCCTGTCCCAGATGCTTAATACATCGCCGTAGTTACGGTCGGTGTGAGGCAGTTGGTAGTGGTGGTGTACATGGTGCAGGTTAGGCGTTATAAAAATTAGCCCCACTACTTTATTAACTCGCGGTGGTAATCTGAACTCGGTATGAGCCAGTACATTAAAAAGCGACTGGAAGGTTTGCCTTAATACCAAAACACTTACAGCGGGTCCCAGTAAAAATACCCAAAGCATCTGGAAGCTGGTACGTACACAGGTTTCGCCTGGATGTTCACGTACGGTGGTTGAAACATCAACGTGCTGGTCGCTGTGGTGTACAAGATGAAATTTCCAAAGCGGGTCTATTTTGTGCATTACCACATGGTAAACGTATTCGCACAAATCCATCAGCATAAACAGGCTAATATAGTACACCCATTTGTTTTGATGGTGTGGAATATAATTGATCAGTCCCCAATGATGGCTATTGGTCCAGCTTACTATCATCAACACAAAAGTGGTAAGTATCAGTTGAATGGGGAGGGCTGTAAAGATAAACAACAGGTTGGTTTTATTATGTTGCCAGCGTTTTTTCACTGTAATGCCCAGCGAAAAACAAACCTCCATAAGCCATAATGAGCTTATAATAAAAGCATACAAAGCAATTTGCACAGCATCTTCGTGCTGGCCGATAAATTGGGTAACAGTCATGTTAAATTAATAGGGGTAGTTAATTGATAGGCTTTTGACAAATCAATTAAGCTTGCAATTTCTTTTTTAACTATGAATGTTTGATGAAGTGAACCGTCGGATTATTTATGCTATTGTTTGCTTATTGTAAATACGCGGTAATGCTTTGTTTAAATCCAGGGCCATTTATAATATATTTGTCTGCTATACCAACATGAAGCTATCGGTTACAGAACAATCTACAGGCGGCGATCTGCACCTGCTCATTAACGAAAAACATTTCGACAGGATGTTTTTTACGCGCGATCGTGAACATAAATACTTAACCATTGCCTGGAACCGGGGGGCAATGCAAACGGTTATTATTGACGAGGTAGCTTATGATTTTTTGCCCGACACCATTTTGCCTTTAATGGTTAACCAATCGTTCAGGTTCGAAAAGCCTGAAGATATTGTTGCCTGGCAGTTTAACCGCGATTTTTATTGCATTGTTGACCACGATGAGGAAGTGAGTTGTGTGGGTTTCCTGTTTTACGGCAGTTCGGAGCAGGTTTTTGTTCAGATGGACGAAACCATGCGGTTTAAAATACAGCGCCTGCTTGATATTTTCGTGGAAGAGTTTGAAACAACTGATAGCATCCAGGTTGATATGCTCAGGATGCTGTTAAAACGATTGATTATTTTGGTGACCAGGTTGGCCAAGGCCGGTCGCGCGGGTGATCCCAATCATTCGGATGAGAAGTTTGCCACCATTCGCAAGTTCAATCTGATGGTTGAAAACAATTATCGTCAGCACCATACAGTAGCTTATTATGCCGAGCAGCTTAATAAATCGCCCAAAACCTTATCAAATGTATTCGCCCTGTATAATCATAAAACACCTTTGCAGATCATCCAGGAGCGTTTAATTCTCGAAGCCAAACGGCTTTTATACTATACCGATAAATCGGCCAAAGAAATTACTTACGAGTTGGGCTTTGACGATGCTGCTTATTTCAGTAACTTTTTCAAAAAACACACTTCATTTTCACCTACCGATTTCAGAAATAATAAACTTTTAGTGGCCGACGGGAAATAGTTACAAGTAACCGGGAAGTTTGTCTATTTGGGAGGGGGCTTTTCCGCCGCATCTTTGTATTGTTAATTCAAAACAACAAAAATTAACATTACAAAAATGAAAACTTTCGCAATCCCAACCAGAGAACAAGTAACTCCTGAAAATCAGGCCATATTCGATACATTAACCAAAGTAGTAGGTCGCGTACCAAACCTGTTTGCCGTATTCGCAACATCAGATCATGCCCTTGCTAACTACATCACTCTGTCAAACGGTAAATCATCATTACGTGCTAAAGAAAAAGAAGCCGTAAACCTAATTGTTAGCCAGGTTAACGATTGTGCTTACTGTTCTGCCGCCCACACAGCTATTGCCAAATTGAACGGCTATACTGACGACCAGATCGTTGAGATCCGTAAAGGTGGTGCTTCTTTCGATGCCAAAATTGATGCATTGGTTAAAGTAGCCAAATCAATTACCGAAAATAAAGGCCATGCCGATCATCAAATAGTTGAAAACTTTTACGCAGCCGGTTATACCCAGGCCAACCTCATTGATGTAGTAGTTGCCGTAGGCGATAAAACCATCACCAACTATGTTTACGCTTTAACCCAGGTACCAGTTGACTGGCCAGCTATCCCTGAAGTAAAATAATTGTCAGTTTATAATTTAGTTTACGCTTTTATGCCCGCCTTACTGCTGTAAGGTGGGCATATCTGTTTATTTTTATTAAAAACCTGTATCATGAACTTCGCACGATTCGCTTTTACCGATGGGGTTAAAAAACTCCAGGAAAAATATGGCAGCCGCCCGGCCTATTCCCGCATGGAAAATATGCTGGCCGATAAGGAAGGCCTTACCGAAGATGAACAACTATTTATTGAAAGCCGCGACAGCTTTTACATGGCCAGCATTGGCGAAAACGGCTATCCCTACATCCAGCATCGGGGAGGGCCTGCCGGTTTTATCAAAGTGATCAATAACCATACCCTCGGCGTGGTTGATTTTAGGGGGAATAAGCAATACATCTCTGTAGGTAATGTACTGGCCCATTCGCAGGTGTCTTTATTTTTGATGGATTATCCGCATAAAACCCGCCTGAAAATTTATGCCGACGCCAAAATAGTTGAACTTGCCGATAACCCGGAACTGTTCGACCTGATCGATCCGTCAGAATATAAACATACTGCCGAGCGCATGCTCATTTTCGATGTGAAAGCGTTCGATTGGAATTGTCCTCAACACATCACTCCGCGTTATACCGTTGATGAGATAAAAGAAGCCTTCGCTCCTCAAAACGAATATGTATTGAAATTGGAGTATGAGATAGAAAAGCTAAAAAAAGAGCTGGCTGCTAAGTAAACTTTGACGGATAAGCTTAATAGTTTACTTTAGTACAAACTTATCACCAATGCCTGCTTTATATCGTAAACAACTGCATTTTAATTTTATTGGTCTGTTTATGATCACGTTAATGGGTTCAACTTATATTATTCATACTGTAGTTCGCTTTATTCTTCGATTTTACCTGGCAGATTGGTATCAATCTGCTGTATCTCGTCATAACATCAGTGCACAACAGATAACGTGGCTGGCGCTTTTATTGACAGAGTATTATGTTTTGATTTTTATATCCGTATCGTTACTGCTATGGTTAATTTTATTATTAAAAAAATCATTTAGGTTCTACTGCCTGAATTTGGTTACGCTGTACTCATTATTATGCTGATAAAAATAATGGCAGGTTGCGTGATCTCAATATGTGATAAAATAGTTTCCTGATGACTGCTCCACTTCACTTTCTATTCGTTGTATTTAAGTCGTGCATTCTTGGCCTTATTTACACGCCTATAATTTGGCTTTTATGGGTGCTGATATTAAAAACGCGCAAAAGATGCACCGGGTTCAAATGGTATAAATTATTTGCTGTTTATAAAATAGTAAGCATCCTGCTGTTTGTGTTTTCGTTTACTTATTATGGCGATCATGGTTTAGGCGACGATTCACGCATTCCCTTAGGTTATGGCGAGGCTATGCAAGAAAGCGATACCTTTGCCTATTTTGTGCCAAAAGGAAAGCCGGAACAAATAAACGTGCAGACTTTCCTGGTAAAAGGAGATAACCTATGTATGTCGGTAGATTCGGGGTATAAAGTTTATAACCTCAAAACCAAAGCTTTTGTGAATTTTAGCGACGAGCCGATGTATAACATGCTGGCCGTAGCGAAGGATCTGCCTTTATCCCGGCATTTAAAAGATTTTAATTCACAATATGATGAATATTGGGGGGGCTGGCGATTTTGGTTGTTGCCGTAATTAAGCCTTATCTATATTATGGAAAAAATTAGTGGATTAAATGATTGGGTTTTAGATAAGAAGGTCCCCAACAGTCGGCGCTTTGCCGCTGTTAAAATTTCGCTTCAGTACCCTGACCCTGCACTTTTTATCGATCTTAAACCAAAAGAACGGATCAAGGCTATAGATAAAGTTTTTAAAGAAAATTATCAAAAACTCATCAGCTTGAACTTATTTGAAAGCCATGAGGTTGAACCTCCAAAAAAAAGACCACGGTTTATCATCGCGAAGCTAAAATATAACCAGCTTAAAAAGCTGAATGCGCTGGGGTATGTGGCCGGTATTAGGATTCAGTCGATAGATGATGCAGTACTCAATGTAAAGGAAGCTGTAGTGCTTGATAAATACTTCTGCGTAAAAATGACTGTTGTAATTGAGGTGGAAGGCGTCTCGTCAAAAAAACAAGATATTGAGAAACGTTTTGTATTGATCAGGGCAAAATCATTCGATGATGCTTATGAAAAACTCGAAAAAAGCCAGGATGATTACGTTAAGCCATACCTGAATCCAGATGGCCGTTTTGTAAGGTGGCGAATTGAAAGTTATGACGATTGCTTTGAAACTAATATCCAATCACCTGCCGATTTGAATGACCCTGCCGGTGTTGAGGTGTATTCAAAGCTATCAAAGCGAAAAAATACAGCCAAAACGGTTTGGGACGGCAAATTTTAATCAAAACTTTCGCTTATTTTATAATGTACACAAATTTTATAGATATTTTTGCAGGCTGTAGGCAAATGTCATGATTATGGTGTCCATCTACTTGCATAACGGGCCTAAACTGTAATTAATACAGTTGTACTTTATCACTTTATTTTTAATTTTATAAAGTACAGTACACTAAGGGTGTAGCCTGTTATAAACCAAACTATAAGATTTGTTAATGGAACTTACGACTAAAGGGGTAAAGGGCAGTCAGCTAAAGAATATGATCATCAAAAGGCTTTATTTTAATAAAGCGATGTCATGTGCCGGGCTAAGTGAGCTGTTTGATAAAAGTATCCCTTCTATAGCTAAGGCTATAAATGAGCTGATGCAGGAAGGTTTTGTAGTTGAGCAGGGTTACGCGCCATCAAGCGGCGGTCGCAGGCCCTTAATGTACTCGGTAAAATCAAGCGCCATGCATATCCTGGCTATAGCGCTCGATCAGCTTACGGCACGCATCCAGATGTTCGATCTGATGAACAACCCCGTTGCCGAGATGCTTACCTTCGAGCTTAAGCTGCTTAATAACCCCGATGCACTGGCTAAATTGGTTGCCGAAATAAACACTTATATAGCGCATACCGGTATCTCAAAAGATAGGATAGCGGGGATCGGTATAGGTATGCCTGGTTTTATCAATGTAACCGAAGGTATAAACTATACTTACCTTGATGCGGGCGGCCAAAGCCTCACCGCTTATCTCAGCGAAAAAACAGGAATTGCAACCTATATTGATAACGATTCGAGCTTGATAGCCCTTGCCGAGCAAAAGTTTGGTATTGCCAAATCGCAGCAGGAAGTAATGGTGATCAACCTGGGCTGGGGCATTGGTTTAGGGATGATAGTTAATGGGATCTTATTCCGTGGCCATAACGGGTTCGCTGGCGAGTTGAGCCATATCCCATTATCGGAAGATGGATCGCTTTGCGAATGTGGTAAACGAGGCTGTTTAGAGGCCGAGGCTTCATTATTGGTAGTGGCACAAAAAGCAATTGCAGGTATTAAAAAAGGCCGTGTTACCAGCCTAAAATACAGCGAAGACGATCATTCAAAACTGATGGGCGATGCCCTGATAGAAGCCGCTAACAACGGCGACCAGTTTGCCATCGAATTATTGTCAGATGCAGGCTACAAAATAGGGAAGGCCCTTGCCATTCTGATCCACATTATGAACCCGGCAATCATCGTATTAAGCGGCCGTGGTGCAAGGGTTGCCAAAATATTAATGGCACCTATCCAGCAGGCGCTCCACAAATATTGTATCCCCCGCCTGGCAGCAGGTACCGAATTATTAGTATCTGAATTAGGTTTTGATGCCGAGTTGATCGGAGCCGCGGTTTTGGTAATGGAGAATTTTGACAGGGTGATCAAAACCAAGCCTGTGAAAGCAGCGAAGAGTGCTGCAGCGTAAAAAATTGTCTGAATCAGAATTTACAGAATTTTAGGATTAACAGAATGATCGATACAAATTGATAGTTTGCAGCCAGCCAGCTATCACAATGCATTCTGACCATTCTAAAATCCTAAAATTCTGTAAATTCTGATTCAGACAAACACCCTCCCGGAAAACTCCATCGCTTTCTTAAATTTATCCATATTAAGCCCTGTAAGCTCATTTTGTGTTTCAAGGTAGGAGATAAGGTTTTCGGTAGCGATATTGCCTGTAAGCTCATCTGCGGCCATTGGGCAGCCTCCGTAGCCTTTTATAGCTGTATCAAACCGTTTACAACCGCTTTTATAAGCAGCGTCAATCTTGGGTTGCCAAGCATCTGGGGTAGAGTGAAGGTGGATTCCAAATTCAGTATCAGGAAATAGTTCAACTAAGTTGGGATAGATACCGGCTATCTGCGCTTCGTTTGCTACGCCGATGGTATCTGCCAGGGCTATGTTTTTAATGCCCTCTTTTACCAGCTTTTCAGTCCATTGTTCAATAATTCCGGTATTCCATTCATCGCCGTAGGGGTTGCCAAAACCCATGGATAGGTACACAAGCAGCTTCTTATCGTTCGCTATGCTCAATTCATTGATCCGTTGCACAGTTTCAAAAGCCTGCGCAATGGTTGTATTAGTATTACGGAGTTGAAATGTTTCGGATATAGAGAAGGGGTAGCCTAAATAGGTTATCTCGGGGTGTTTTACCGCATCTTCCGCACCGCGATAATTAGCTATAATGGCTAACAGCTTTGAGCTTGTACCGCCAAGATCAAGCTTGCTCAATACTTCTGTAGTGTCGCTTAATTGAGGTATTGCTTTTGGGGATACAAAGCTGCCAAAATCAATGGTATCAAAACCTACTTGTAAAAGCAGGTTGATATAGGCCGCTTTTACATCGGTTGGAATAAAAGCGTGGATGCCTTGCATGGCATCGCGTGGGCATTCGGTTATTTTGATTGGCATGGCTTTAAGTACAGAGTAATAATCACTAATGCTAACAGCTATCGTCATTGCGAGATACGAAGCAATCGCGAACTATACAGGGTGCACCTGCTTATTGGAGATTGCTTCGTACCTTATAATGACGGGGGAGATTATGATCCTCAAATAATTGGTAGCACTAAAATAAAGAATATTCGACTCGTTATTTCAATCAATCCACCGTATTAGGCAAATGCTGCTCCTCCGTTAATCCTTCCCGCTCAAATTTGCGAATTATAAGCCTTGTGCCGCCATTATAGGTTACATAGCTCGATACCCAGTTAATGAACACAATAACCTTATTACGGCCGCCTAAAAGCGAAATAAGGTGCACAAACATCCATACCAGCCATGCAAAAAATCCCTGGAACTTCACTTTACCCAGATCGGCTACGGCTTTATTGCGACCAATAGTGGCCAATGAGCCTTTATCGTTGTACTTGAACGGCTGCGTTTGTTCGCCGTTAATGATATGGATAATGTTTTTGGCCACATTCTGTCCCATTTGTATGGCTACCTGCGCTACACCGGGGTGGCCTTTAGGTGTTTCGTCGGTTATCATGGCTGCCACATCGCCTATGGCGAAGATATTGCTGCTGCCTGCTACCCGGCCCACGCTGTCAACCCTGATGCGGTTGCCCCGCTCTATGCCATCTTTATCAAATCCCTCGGGTACAACACCCATAACGCCCGCACTCCAGATCACATTTTTGGTGCGGATGGTTTTGCCGCCTTCAAACCTGATCTCTTCACCGTCGTAGCTTTCAACCTTCATACCTGTAAGCACTTCAACACCCATACCGGTTAAAAAGTCTTTTGCCGCGTTTGAGGCCTGGTCAGAGAACGGCCCGAGCACTTTGGGCAGAAAATCTACAAGATAAACCTTCATATCTTCCTTTTTTAGCTCAGGGTAATCTTTGGTAAGTACGTGGTTCCGTAACTCGGCCAATGATCCGGCAAGTTCCACGCCAGTTGGTCCGGCACCTACCAGCACGAAGGTTAGGTACGGATCGCGTTCGGCTTTTCCTGTTTTAAGCAGAGCTTCTTCAATATTTTGCAAAATAGAGTAGCGCAGGTTCAATGCCTCGGGGATGGATTTCATCGGCATGGCATAATGCTCAATGTCCTTATTGCCGAAAAAGTTGGTTGTTGAGCCGGTGGCTATCACCAGGTAATCGTAGCTGATATTGCCAATGGTGGTTTCGAGCGTATTGGTTTCGGCATCAACCCGGGTAACCTCGGCTATCCGGAAACGGAAGTTTTTCTGGTTGGCGAAATTCTTCCGCAAAGAAAACGCGATTGATTCCGATTCAAGGCTGCCCATGGCCACCTGGTAAAGCAGTGGTTGAAATACATGATAATTGTGCTTATCCAGCATCAACACATCAACCGGTTTATCTTTAAGGTGCTTGGCAACCTGCAGGCCGCCAAAGCCGCCGCCTACTATAACAACTAAAGGGAATTTTGATTTATTGGGAGTATCCATGGCAGGGTATTAGTTAATATATCCGTTTGGAGGCTTAGGATAGTATGTATTTGGGAGGGTAATACAATCTCCGTGCCGCCTATAGGGTATGTATGATTTTATAATGCAAGTTTAATTTATTGTTTACGATATGCAACACCATCTATCGGCATTATGGAATTATTTATGTCGATCTGTAGCAACGAGGGATATAAACAAAAAAGGCCCCAAATTACTTTGGAGCCTTTTCGATATTGATATTTTGTATTAGTCTTTAAGGTGTTTTTTTCCAAAGTCAACGATAACCGGTGTTGCCACGCAGATCGACGAATAAGTACCGAATAATACACCAATTAATAACGCGAAAGAGAAACCTTTAATAACGTCGCCACCGAAGATGAACAATACTAACAATACGAATACCACGGTTAATGCTGTGATAATAGTACGGCTTAATGTACTGTTAATAGCGCGGTTAATAACATCTTCCTGTTTTTCGTTTCCAGAGTGATCCAGGAATTCACGGATCCTATCGAACACTACCACGGTATCGTTAATTGAGTAACCAATTACGGTAAGGATAGCCGCGATAAACGCCTGGTCGATATCCAATGAGAATGGTAAGAAACCATTGAACAACGAGAAGAATGAAAGTACCAGCAAAGCATCGTGTGCTGTTGCAACCATCGCACCCAAACTGAACTGCCATTTACGGAAACGGATCAGGATGTAGGCCGAGATCACGAAGATGGCGAACAACACCGTGTAGATAGCTGATGTTTTCAACTCATCGGCAATGGTAGCACTCACTTTTGATCCACCTAAATCGCTATTGGCAATTTTGGTTTCCGGTTTTTTGTTTAACAGGTCAACAAGAGTGCTTTTTACCTTAACATCGGCAGCTGTTGAGTTATCGTTAAACAAATAGTTGGTGGTGATACTGAATTTATCGCCCATGGTTTTAACCTCAGTACTACGGCCTAAAGTAGCGTCGATAGCTTCGTGGATCTGCTCGGTAGTTACTGATTTGTTGCTGAAGCTAACAATGTAGTTACGGCCACCTTCAAAATCCACACCGTAAGTAAAGCCACGGGTGAAGATTGAAATCAATCCTAAACCAATAAACAAACCTGAAAAAATGTAGAATTTACCACGGTTTTTAACAAACGCGAAGTTTGCATTTTTGAAGGTATGTGAACTCCATGGATTTGAGAATTTGATATCCATTTTTCTGTCAAGCATCCACTCAAAAATAACTCTCGAGATCAATAGCGAACAGAACAATGAAGTAGCGATACCGATCATCAACGTAGTTGCAAAACCTTGAATAGGACCAGAACCGAATACAAACAGGATCAAACCGGTAAGGAATGTACTGATCTGCGAATCGAGGATAGAAGGTAAAGCATGCTTGAAGCCATCTGAAATAGCAACGCTTAATGATTTACCTAAACCAAGCTCTTCACGTACACGTTCGTAAACAAGTACGTTCGCATCTACCGCGATACCTAAAGTTAGTACGATACCTGCAACACCCGGTACTGTTAATACCGCGCCTAAGCTGGTTAATACACCCATCAGGAAGAAGATGTTGATGATTACCGCAACTACCGCTACAGTACCTGCACGGTTGTAGTAAGCGATCATGAATACCAATACCACAACCAAACCTAATACGCTTGATAGGATACCGGCGCTGATAGCTTCCTGACCTAATGACGGACCAACGATTGATTCAGATACGATGTGTGCAGGAGCCGGTAAACGACCTGCTTTTAATACGTTTGCCAAGTCGCGCGTATCTTCGATAGAGAAGTTACCAGAAATTGATGATACACCACCCGAAATTTCGTTTTGAACGGTAGGGGCCGAGTACACGTTATCGTCCAATACAATGGCGATAGCTTTTTTGCTGGTACCTGATGATGCTTCGGCAGTTACAGCACGCCATTTTTGCGCACCTTCCGAGTTCATGATCATCACAACCTCAGGGCTACCTTTTTGGTCGTTATCTGCACGGGCGTCGTTAATTACGTCGCCAGATAATACCGGGCCGTTATCAGCACCTGTAAGTTTAATAGCGTATAAAGCAAAAGTTTTGGTGTTTTTGATAGGTTTTACTTCCCACAAAAATTTAATGTTACGTGGCAGTACTGATTGTACATCGGCACTGTGCAGGTATGAGTTTACTTTGGCAGTATCCTGTAACGGAGCGTAACCAACAACCGGGCCTGGGCCTAATTGCTGCTGACCGTTTTGACCTTGACCAACGTTTAATGACATTACAGCAAACAGCGGGTGCTGAGCTGCTAATTTGGTTTTGCTTAATGAAGCCGCCGAAGTATCGTTTTTAGCAGCGTTTTTTTGAACCTTGCTTAGTAACGAACCGGTTTTAGCAGCAGTATCAGTTTTTGCAGCAGCTAATTTAGCTGTAGTATCTGCTTTGCCTGTATCAGCTTTAGCGGTTTTGCTTTTTGCTGCAAGCAGGTTATCTGCATTGATCAGGTATTGGTAAGCCTCAGCGTTATCAAAAGTTTCGTAAAACTCCAGTTTAGCCGAGCCTGAAAGCAATTTACGCACACGCTCTGGTTCTTTAACACCTGGTAACTCAACCAATATCCTGTTCGAACCTTGTTGTAACTGAATGTTTGGCTGGGTAACACCAAACTGGTTGATACGGGTGTTCAATACAGTGAATGATTGTTTAACCGCTGTTGCAGCCAAATCTTCCAGGTACGATTTAACCTCGCTGTTTGAAGCATTAAACTTCAGGTGGTCCTGGTTGTCTTTGGTTGAAAAGATAGCGGCAAGCTTACCGTTAGGGTTAAGCTTTTCATACTCGCTTACAAATAGCGCGATATAATCTTTTTGGCTGGTTTGAGCATTAGCCTGTAATTTATCGGCATTAGCCAAAGCCTGGTTAAAGGTTACATCAGGATTGTTGTTAGAGATTTTGCGCACCAATTCGTTCAATTGAATTTGCATGGTAACGTTCATACCTCCTTTAAGGTCCAAACCTAAGGCAATTTCACGTTGCTTTACGTACGAGTAATCGTGTTTAAGCAACGGATAAACCGGCTGATTGGAAATCGAATCTAAATAGGCAGTATATTTTGCCGGATCTCCTTTTGAGTACGCTTTGGCATCACTCTCAACGTTATGGGCCACCCACGTAAATGATAGCTGGTATAAGCACACCACTGCCAGTAGTATGGCGAAAAATTTAATAACCCCTTTGCCTTGCATCGAATTTGTAATATGTAATAAATTAGTTTATAAGCTTTTTTTAATAAGGCAGCAAATCTAATAAAATTTCGTAAGCACAAAATTTTAAATTAAAACAAAATCATGACAAAAAATGTTATCGTCGCTCGAGCGTGATAAACTTATATTTGTACTTGTTTTTTTCGTCTGGCTCAAAATCTTCATGTTTTGTTTCCTGCCACTCGTCCGGGTTTAACTCCGGGAAAAAAGTATCCCCCTCAAACTCATGGTCGATTATAGTAAGATAGATACGATCTGTAAGCGGAATAGCCTGCCTGTATATCTCGGCTCCGCCAACAATAAAAACTTCGTCCTCTGCCTTGCAAAGCGCCACAGCGGCTTCCAAAGAATCAACCACTTCACAGCCCTCAATGCTGATGGCCTGGCGGGTGATCACAATGTTGCGCCGCTTAGGCAGCGGCTTGCCAACCGAATCAAAAGTTTTACGCCCCATGATCACAGTATGACCGGATGTGGTATCCTTAAAATGCTTCAGATCATTAGGCAGGTGCCACAGTAATTTATTGTCTTTGCCGATGGCGTGGTTTTTGGCGATGGCCACAATTATAGATAGTATCATTTCTTTCAGGTCATTAAGTCATTGGGTCATTAAGTCATTTTTTTGACTTACGCTTAAGCGTTTCCTTTACCAATGAATTTGATGTAGATGTTGAGTTTAATATGAATTGTTTCTAATTCCTTAAGCAGTGATTGATAATCTTCGTCGCTGATCAGGTTTCTTGTATTTGCTTTCTTTAGCCAGCCCTTGGTTTCAATTACCGATCCCCGGCTGAAATAACAGAAGTTTTTATTTTCCTTGTAGTGATAACGACCAAAGCCTTCAGCTATGTTCGCGCCAATTGAGTCAGCTGACCTTGCGATCTGTTTGCCCAAAGTATCTTTTGCAAAGTAATCCCATTTTGCTACTAAAAACCATATCCGATCGCCAAATGCTTCGGATAGGTTATAAACTTCTAAATCTTCAATTCGATTACTCATGATAAGGTTAGGATAGGTAAAACGGGACAAGCAAAAAATGACTCAATGACCCAATGACGCGAAGTAAATGACTATACTGCCACTGCTCCCTTAATATGCGGCCATGGATCATAATTTTCCAGCGTGAAATCTTCATATTTAAACGAGAAAATATCTTTCACCTCCGGGTTGATTTTCATGGTTGGCAGCGGGCGTGGTTCGCGGCTTAATTGCAGGGCTGTTTGTTCCAGGTGATTGTTGTACAGGTGGGCATCGCCAAAGGTGTGTACAAAGTCGCCAAGGTTAAGATCACATACCTGTGCTATCATCATAGTGAGGAGGGCATAGGATGCGATGTTGAAAGGAACACCCAGGAAAATATCCGCGCTACGCTGGTAAAGCTGACATGATAGTTTTCCCCGTGTTTCGCCCTTCGCCGCATCTGCCGGAGCTACATAAAATTGGAACAAGCTATGGCATGGCGGCAGGGCCATCTGGTTAACCTCGGCAACGTTCCAGGCCGATACCATAATGCGGCGCGAATCCGGGTTGTTTTTAAGCTGATTGATCACCTGCTGGATCTGGTCGATATGGCCACCATCAGGTGTTGGCCACGAGCGCCACTGCTTACCGTACACCGGACCAAGGTCGCCGTTTTCGTCGGCCCATTCATCCCATATTTTTACGCCGTTCTCTTGCAGGTAGCGGATATTGCTGTCGCCGCTCAAAAACCAGATGAGCTCGTGGATGATCGATTTAAGGTGAAGCTTTTTGGTGGTTACCATCGGGAAACCATCGTTCAGGTTGAAACGCATCTGGTAGCCAAATACACTTATCGTACCGGTGCCGGTTCTGTCGTGCTTCTGCGCGCCGGTTTCCATCACATGCCTCATCAGGTCGAGATACTGTTTCATTTTTTGTTGGGGTTAGATTAAGGAGACTGAGTTAGAGAAGGCAATTAAGTCGAACTAAAAAATGACTTAATGACCAAATGACTCAATGACCAATTCAAAAGGCAAAGAAAAATAATCTACTTTTGGTTTCCTACTGATGTTGGCAAAAACATCAGGTGTTAATTACTTTGTATGATCTTATTTCCGAACGCAAAAATAAACATTGGCCTCAACATTACCGAACGCAGGCCGGATGGCTACCATAATCTCGAAACCATTTTTTATCCGCTTGATATTAAAGACGCCCTGGAAGTAGTGGCGAGCGACAAGCTTAGCTTCACCTCGTCGGGCCTTGAAATTCCCGGCAGGATGGAGGATAACCTTTGTATAAAAGGCTATCATATGCTGAAGCAGGACCACGATTTGCCGCCGGTAAATATCCACCTGCACAAGCAGATCCCGATAGGGGCCGGACTGGGCGGAGGGTCATCGGATGCAGCGTATTTTATCCGCCTGATGAACGAAGAATTTAAACTTGATTTATCGGTAGAAGAAATGACCGATTATGCCCGCCGCCTTGGTGCCGATTGCGCTTTTTTTATCGAAAACAAACCAGTGTTCGCCTTTGAGCGTGGCGACGAATTTGAAACCATCAAGCTCGACCTATCGGCCTATAAAATTGTGTTGGTAATGCCGCCTGTTCATATCTCCACAAGTGAAGCTTTTAGGGGCGTTGTTCCGGCCCAGCCAAAGGAATCATTATTCGATCTGATCCAGTTGCCGATAGCCGATTGGAAGAAGTATATCAAGAATGATTTTGAAACGTCGATATTTAAAAACCACGCCGAGATCCGCGGGGTTAAAGCTGCCCTTTACGAGGCTGGTGCCATCTACTCCAGCATGAGCGGAAGCGGGGCTTCGGTGTTCGGGATTTTTGAAGGTACACCAGATGTGAAATTTCTGGAAGGGGAGAACGAGGTGTTTTATTGTTGAGGTGTTAATAAGCTTTAAAAAAGGTAACTCACCACGTCATTGCGAGGAACGAAGCAATCCCCGATTAGCAGGTCCGCCCGGTAAAGTTCGCGATTGTTTCGTGCTACCAATGACATAATATAAAATTAAGGTCGTGCTGAACTTGTTTCAGCATCCCACTCGCTAAGCAACCACGCAAAGCAAAGCGGCTACCTGTCCTATGGGGTGCCGAAATAAATTCGGCATGACGACGGTGAGGTATATATCATATATCTCTTCAGATGCCCCCGCTTTTATTGCTCGAAAAGTCCTTTTTGTATAGCTATTATAAGCACCGCTACCGCAAGCGTCCTCGCTTGCGGGCATCATGCTAAGCTCTGCGAAATTGTTTCTGCCTGATAACCTAAACGCAGGCCATAAGCGAGAACGCTTGTGGCAATCAAAGCTGATCCAAAAAATATAAAAAAAGCCGGATGATTTATCGACTTACAAGCAGTCTATAAATCATCCGGCATCTTAATTTAAATCCAATTGAAAATCAAAAACTCTTCAATCAAATAATTCCGAAATCGAACATCCGAAATTCGAAATCAGATCCCCGCATCTTCACTCACACCGCGGCTTACACCTTCCACCCAATCAGCCTCGCCCCAGCCTTTGGCTACGGCCGTTAATAAGCGGTTGTGCACGGTGTTTACAGTAGGCATAGGCATCTCGCTGGTTTGCGATAATTTGAATGCCAGCCGCGCATCCTTATAGCCCAATTTTGATTTGAAGCCAACCGGTTGATATTGTTTGTTGGCAATAGCTTTGCCATAGTTTTGAAAGATGGGAGCGGCAAAAAGTGTCGACCCAAAAAACTCTGAAACCTGCACGCGGTCGAGACCGTTTTTCTCGGCGAGGGTGTAGGCTTCGGCCATCATTTCCATCGAAGCCATGATCATGAAATTACCTGCTATTTTAACCACATTGGCACCGGCGGTTTTGTCGCCAAAATCAATCACCGCCTGCCCGAGCGTATCCAGTATGGGGCGGGCATCTGCCTTTGTTTTTTCATCGCCCGAAATGCAGATCCAAAGCTTGCGTGCGGCTGCTGCTTCTGGCCTGCCAAATACCGGCGAGGCGAGGTAGCGACTGCCGGCTTGCTCATGCAAGGCGGCGAGTTCTTCGGCAGTATCCGGCGAGATGGTGCTCATAGAGATATGTACGGCATTTGGCTGTAGCGTTTTTAAAATTCCGCCGTCGCCTATAACTGATTCTCGCAAAACGGCATCATCCGATAGCATCGAGATCACAAATGGCACCGAGTTGGCCGCTTCGGCCGGGCTTTGACATTTGGTTACGCCTTCGGTACCCAGCTCATCTATTTTTGAAAGTGTGCGGTTGTAAACCTGTAATTGATAACCTGCGGCAAGCAGGTTTTGCGCAATGGGGACACCCATGTTGCCGAGGCCTATAAAGCCGATTGTTGTTTTCATATGTTAGTTGATGTATTCCCTGTCTTCGTCGCTTAGTGTATCGGGGTTGTTTTTGTCGTGAATGGCATCGTGATACCCGCCAATGTCAAACTTTTGCTTTTTGGGCCAGGCCACGATGAGGCCGAGCACGAATCCTGTAACGGCAACCACCAGCATCATCATTAGTTTGGAAACCCTGAAAGTGGAGAATAGAAATTTGAAATAAACCTCGTCGGTATTTTGCATTAACACGATGGTTAGCAAAACTGCGACTACTACAACGACGATTGTTTTAATGCTCATGATAGATCTTGATTTTAGATAATACAATATCCGCTTTTTAAATGTTTAAATAAAACGTCAATAAAATATACACGGCGATGTCGGGATTATCATCGGCTCTTACCGGTGCCGGTGAAGAGGCCTACTCCGTTCGGGTTTTGCGATCATGATGAAAAACCCAGGCATGTCATCTCCTTTCTCAATATCGCAGCCCGATCTCTTTGCCATAAAATCAATCCTGGAATTTTTGTCCGCTTTAAAGAAGTTATACGTCGCTCTGGCTACTCGCTCTTCGCATAAAAAAAGCGTGTAAGGTTGTCGCTTCCCGCCGCGACTTTTTTCTGCTCTTCGGTGATTTTTTCGTCGGATGAGAGTGCTGAAAATCTCTCGAAAAATCTCGTGCCGCATACAAGCAGGAGAGATACCGCGAATTTTATCTAATTCTCATTTTTTAGTTCGTTACACTATGGTAACGATCATCGGGGTACTCCTTAATGTGAACTTTTTAGTTATATAATACTGTTTAAATAACTGATTTTTAATTTTTAATGATGTAAATTTTGTGTTCTATTTTTAATTGCTAATTTTTTTAGTTTTTTGTGATTTTACTTAAATTTACTGACCTTTATTTTTTATTTATATAAAATAAATATATATCTGATTTTTAGTGTTATATTTTATTTATTTAAACCTGAATTTCATTTTTATAAATGAAATTTACCTTTAAAATGGAGTGGTGGCAAAATGGCAGTGTTTTTATTGGTTAAAATTTAAGTACACTAACTAAAAATTGGATTTTGGCACTGTTCGCTCAGGATTGCAGTTTGCGGGCAGAAATACGTCGAAAAATTATAATGGCTTAGAGGGGCTAAAAATGGCTTGTTTTAATACTGGGATTTCCTCTCTTCGGGCAGAAATATCAAGGCGATTTTGGGGTTTGATTTGTGGTTGCAGGGATGAGTTATAAACAGAAAAGCTATCCCAAATGAGATAGCTTTTCTATAGTAAGTACGATTTGATCGGGGCAAAAAAATAAAGGATCAGGCCCTGCTTTTTCTTTTTGAAATTTGAGTCTGCGCTAGCGGGTACAGAAAAATTGTGGACAAAATAAGCAAAGCTCCGCCCCAAAAACCAAGTGTCATTTTATTGATATCGCCAAAAAAAATGAACGACATAATGATGCCATACACCGGTTCGAGGTTGGTGATGAGTGCTACCCGGAACGCTGAAAGTTCGCGCATTACGGATACGCCGGCAACGTAAGCGAGGGATGTACAGATGGTGCCAAGTAGTAATAAGTAGCCTATGTCTGCAGGCTTCAAAAGCATGGCGCGGGTGTAGCCCGAGGTAATAAACAGGTATATCGAGATCCATACAAAGGCACCTGATAACTCATAAAAAGCTATCACCGGGGCTTCTGTTTTTTTAACCAGGCGCGAGTTGATGATAGAAAAAAGGCTTGCGCAAACCGCGCTGGCTAACCCTGTTATTATGCCCTTAGTGTATTGTGTTTCGAATTTGAAAATTAAAATTATGCCGGTGATAATTAAAACTCCGGCCAAAATTTCAAGCTTTGAGATTCGCTTTTTATTGATGAGCGGCTCAAAAATAGCGGTAAATAAAGTGATGGATGAGAGGCAAACCAGTGTAACCGCAACTGTTGAAAGCTTGATAGCCGCGAAAAAAAGCACCCAGTGCGCACCAACAATAGCCCCGGTAGCCGCCATTTTAAGCAGTGATTTCCGATCAACTTTAAAATCGGTTTTGTTGAATTGGAAATATAAAAACAATGATAAAGAAGCGATCAAAACCCTAAACCATACCAATTGCACTGCCGAAATGGTGATTAAAGCACCCAAAATTCCGGTAAATCCCCACACAAAAACGGTAAGATGGAGAATAATTAGGTTCTTATTTAGACTTTCACGGGCTGTTTGCGACATTATTTAGGTGCTTTTAATAACAGGTAATAGCCCAAAGCGCCGAAAATAATGTTGGGAATAAACACCGCTACAAGTGGTGGCATACCTCCTTTTACCGAAAATACCAGTGCAAAACGCTCTAATATAATATAAGCAAAGCATAACAGGATACCTATCCCCAGCGGTAAACCAACGCCGCCACGCACCTTTCTTGATGATATGGAAACGCCTATTAGCGTGAGTACATAAGCAGATAACGGGTACACAAACCGATGGAATTTCTCGAAATAGATCGACTTTAAATACTCTGGCCGGCGAAGTTTTTCCTTGTCGATATTCTTGTTCAGGTCGCTTAATGACATGGCTGTATATACGTTATCATACACAATAAAATCGCTTGGGCGCATATCTAAAACGGTGTCTTTTTGCGGCTGATGTGCAAGGAATTGTTCCTTCATACCGTTAATATATTTAGTCCCGTAATCTTTTAAAGTCCAAATATTTTTTACCGAATCGTACTGGATCTGGGTGGCAATTAACTTTTCACGAAGCGTGTCTCCATTAAATTTTTCCATGATGAAGTTATAACCCAGGTGTGTAGTAGCATCATAATTGGAAAGATAAACAAAGGTATGCTTATCAATTTGCATGTGTACTTCACTTTTTGTAGGGTCATTATCCATCATTCCGTTGGCGTTTTCAAAGTCTATTTTTAAACGATTTGTGTACGGAATAAGATAAACATTGGCAAAAAATGACACGATAAAAATGAGCGTTGAGGCAATAACATACGGCCTTAAAAAGCGGCTAAAACTCGCCCTTCCGCTTAGTATCGGAACAATTTCTGTTTGGTTTGCCATCTTGGCCGTGAAGAAAATTACCGCCAAAAAGTTGATCAATGGCGATAACATATTCAGGTAAAATGGAATAAAACCGGCGTAATATCTGAAAATGATATCGTGCAGGCTTGCATGTTTATTCAGGAAATTATCCAGCTTTTCTGATACGTCGAACACTACAGATATCACCATGAAAATAGCCATGGTGAATATAAAAGTGCCCAGGTATTTTCCGATGATAAACCTGTCGATGATCTTTAAATACCTATGAAAAATAGCCTTCATTTATCGGTTATTTTGTTTGATTTTTTGCTTCATTTGTTTGTGCTTTTCTGGAATTTACAAACGCTGACCAAGGCGTTTTACCATCATGTTTTTCCAGTCGTAAAACTCGCCTGCTATGATTTTTTCACGTGCTTGTTTCACCAGCCACAGGTAAAAATGGAGGTTGTGTAGCGTTGCTATCTGTGCACCCAGCATCTCACCCGAGTGAATTAAATGACGCAAATAAGCTTTGGTATAAGCTTTATCTGCAAACAGGTCGCTGTCTTCTTCAATGGCCGAAAAGTCGTTTTTCCACTTCTCGTTTTTAATATTGATGATGCCGTTTTTGGTGAACAACATGCCATTGCGTGCATTGCGGGTTGGCATAACGCAATCAAACATATCAATGCCCAGGGCTATGTTTTCAAGTATATTTATTGGCGTACCAACGCCCATTAAATAACGTGGTTTATGCTCTGGCAATATATTGCAAACTATCTCTGTCATGGCGTACATTTCTTCGGCAGGTTCACCTACTGATAGGCCGCCGATGGCGTTCCCTTCACGCTCGTACGAAGCAATAACTTCGGCCGAACGTACACGCAGATCTTTATAAACCGAACCCTGTACAATAGGAAAAAGTGTTTGGCTATAACCGTATTTTGGCTGGGTACTATCAAACCTGTCGCAGCAGCGTTTAAGCCAGCGATGTGTCATTTCTATCGATCGTTTGGCGTAGTTGTAATCGCACGGGTAGGGGGTACATTCATCAAATGCCATAATGATGTCCGCGCCAATTACGCGTTGGATATCCATCACGTTTTCGGGCGTGAACAGGTGTTTCGATCCGTCAATATGTGAGCGGAAAGTAACGCCTTCTTCTTTTATCTTACGTACCTCTGTTAATGAGTAAACCTGGTAGCCACCACTATCGGTTAGGATAGGGCCATCCCATCCGTTAAACTTATGCAAACCACCCGCGCTTTCGAGTGTGTTTAAGCCCGGTCGCAGGTATAAATGATAGGTGTTACCCAGTATGATCTGGGCTTCGATATCATTTTTTAACTCGTGCTGGTGCACAGCTTTTACAGTGCCCGCGGTACCCACAGGCATAAAAATAGGCGTTTGTATAGTGCCGTGGTCGGTAGTGATCTCGCCGGCACGCGCCTTCGAAAGCGGATCTTGGGTGGTTAAAGTAAATTTCATTTTGAGGTTGCAAAATTAGCAAAAAAAAGCCTCATCCCCGTTGTTTCCCTATATAAGGGTGCCGGAAAGGTACCTGTAAAGGCATTGATTATTGAACCCATGTTAATAAAGTTGACCACTGTTGAGAACTATTACGTTAATACACTATTAAACTTTAAATTAACGCTGAACCGCCGCCTTAATTTCATCGATTTTTAACAAATTTGCCTGATTATTTTTTTTGTTTGGAAACGTACGTACAAAACGCGCTTTTTATTCTTTTTCAGCTTTGTTTTATAGTTCAGCTGTATTATTTGATAAGCAGGCATACCCGCCTGGCCGGTTATAAACCCGCCGAAGGGCCACCTCCCGAGGTGCTTATTCCGGTATCTGTTATCATCAGCGCCCGTAACGAAGCGCAAAACCTGCAGCAAAACCTGCCCGCTATCCTCGAACAAAATTATCCCGATTTTGAAGTTGTGGTGATAAACGATTGCTCGTACGACAGGTCGGACGAGGTGTTGGAGGAACTTGAAAAGCAGTATGCCCACCTTAAAGTTGTCACCATAACCGAGCACGACAGGTTTAAAACCGGGAAAAAATTTGCACTTACGCTGGGGATAAAAGCCTCAAAAAACGAATATCTTTTATTTACCGATGCTGATTGTAGCCCAGCTTCAGAAAACTGGATCAGCCGGATGATGGCCAATTTTTCAACCGGTGTTGAAATAGTTTTGGGCTATTCGCCTTACACCAAAAGGAGGGGATTTTTAAATGCCTTTACCCGTTTTGAAACTATTAAAACCGCTATCAGCTACTTATCCAGCGCCTTAGTTGGCGATCCGTACATGGGTATTGGGCGTAACCTCGCTTACACAAAAACGTTGTTTTTTAGTGAAAAAGGCTTTGCTTCGCACATGCACGTACTATCTGGAGATGACGACCTGTTTGTTAACCAGCACGCTACAAGTAACAACACTGTGATAGAACTAAACCCCGAAACCTTTGTATATACAGAAGCTAAAACTTCTTTTAAAGCATGGTTTAGGCAAAAAAAACGACATATGGGTGTAGGCAAGCTGTATAAAAACCAACACAGGCGTATGCTTAGTTTTGACGCCATAAGTGGTTTCATATTTTATATTTTGCTAATATTATTCCTTATTTTAAGGTATGAGCCTGTACTGGCATTGGGTTTGTGCATTTTTAGAATGATATTACAACTGGCCATTTATAATCGTATATTTAAAAAACTTGAAGCAAAAAGCCTTTATTGGTATTTCCCCCTTTTTGACATTATTTATTATATGTACTTAAATGTTTTTGGAACGATCGGTACCTTTTTAAAAACTAAACAATGGAAATAAACGCCAATTTTACCGAAAATGCTAAAAATGATTTTCACCTGGTGGTAAAAGCGCGCCAGGGAGATCAAAAGGCTTATGCCGATTTAATGCACCGCTATAAAGATTCGATATACTTTATGGTGCTTAAAATGGTAAACAACAAGGAGGATGCAATGGATTTGACCGTAGAAACCTTTGCAAAAGCATTTGAAAAGCTTGAAAAATATCAGCCCGATTTTGCTTTTAGTACCTGGCTTTTTAGGGTAGCTACCAATAATTGTATCGATTTTATCCGGAAAAAGAAGCTCAATACCATGTCTATCCATGGGATGATGGATGATGAAGGCGATGAAAAACCGCTGCAAATTAAGGCTGATACGCTCAATCCGGAAGAAACTTCTATCAAAAAACAACAAACCCAGGAGCTAAAATCGCTTATTGAAAGTTTGCCAACCCGTTACAGAAACCTCATTACTTTAAGGTATTTTGATGAGCTTTCGTACGAGGAAATCGCTCAGCAGCTGGATCTTCCGCTGGGTACAGTAAAGGCACAATTGTTTAGGGCGAGGTACCTGCTTGGTAATATTATTAACCGTTTCAACCGGGATGACATCTGAAATAATTCTACAATATTTTCCTGATTTAAGTACTGAACAGCTGGCACAAATTGAAAAACTGCCCGGCTTATATGAACATTGGAACAGCCAGATCAACGTAATTTCGCGCAAGGATATCGATCTTTTGTTTGAAAGGCACGTGCTTCATTCGCTCGGAATTGCAAAAGTTATGACGTTTTTGCCGGGCGAAAATGTGCTTGATGTAGGCACAGGCGGAGGGTTTCCGGGCATTCCACTCGCCATTTTATTTCCCGAAACACAGTTCCATTTAGTTGATTCTATCGGCAAAAAAATTAAGGTAGTAACCGAAGTTGCTGCTGGTTTAGGTTTGAAAAATGTTCGCGCATCACATCTCCGCGCCGAGCAATTGAACGAAAAATTTGACTTTGTTGTATCGCGCGCCGTTACCCAATTAAAGGATTTTTATCCATGGGTAAGGGGCAAATTCAACAAACAATCCAACAATAAATTACCTAACGGTATCCTTTATTTAAAAGGTGGCGACCTTGCGCAGGAGATCAAGGAATCGGGACTACAGGTAACACAATATCACCTTAAAGACTACTTTAAAGAAGAGTTTTTTGAAACAAAACAAGTGATATATGTAAAGGGATAATCCTATCGTTTACCATCAATTTTAGATTTTATAAGCACGCAAAGGCGCTAAGACGCAAAGTTTTTCTTAGCGCTTTTGCTGTTTTATGCTGAAGATTATATCAGATGATCATGATGTTGATTGTCGGTACGTGACGCTGCCCAGAACACAAATCCCAGGAAAAACAACGCGCCGCCCGCAAAAACAGGAAGCTTAAATGTCCAGCCGCCACCCATCCCCGTGGTGATGATTGAGCTGCCTGAGCTATCCACCGCGTTAATGGTCGATCCGTAAAAAAAGTTACCGGCAATAAGAGCTATCAGCCCCACAATTGCTAAAATGATACCAAACCTTTTCATATTATCAAGTTTAAAAATTGAACGAAAGCAGGCTAACGGTAAGGTTAAGGAAGTATAATTGGTACTAATATTACAAAGCGCAATGGTATTTGTTTGCTTTGTATTTGGCCGGTGGTCAGAAAATACATTTAAATTCCGGCTATAATAAAGTTACGGAATTTAGGAGGATATAATGCAAGTATTGAGTGATTTATATTTGCAAACTACTAAAAAAGAGGAGAGTTGTTTACGCCAAAAATTGCCGGAACGGGTTTAGGCCGGTCGGCAATTATGAGAACTATTTAATAGCTCCGAATTAATGAAATTGTTTGCAAAACTAAGCGCCGTAACCTATAACGACAACTTCGTTTAAACTCATCGTAGGTTTTCCTGAAGCGGTTGACTGAGTAGTTTTGCCCGGATAGGTTGATTGCGAATTATCGTAAGATGTTTTAGGAGGATAATCATTATCGTTAGCATCTTTAAGTCCCATATATACAGGTAAACTGTAAAGACCTGATTTTACCGCAAGGTTTCCATCAAATTTATTTAACACCCTAAGTATTTCGTTATCAATTGCCTCATCTACACCTCTCACTACATTTACATTACTTATTTTACCATTATCAATATTGAAGGTTAAGATCACGCGGCCAGTTAAATGATTTTCCCTTGCTTTTGACGGATAACGCGTATATTTTCCCATGAATTTATACAATTCACCAAATGGATCGGCAGGGGGCGGCGGCGGAGGTATATTTGCTCCATTGCCAGGTACAGGCGGCGCTGGCGGCGGCGGAGGTGGAACATTCTTCCCATCTGCAGGTGGCGGCGGTGGAGGAAGTAGTACTACGTCAACTATTTTAGCTTTTTTGCCTTTTTTAGGAGCAACCGGTGGTGGCGGCGGTGGAGGTAATTTATCTATAGATGCATGCAGGCCTGCTTTTGCCGGGCCGGGGGGAGCCGGTGGAGGTGGCGGAAGTTTAGGATAGATCATAGTTTTAGGGAAGGTGTATCCGTATTTATCCTTCAGCGTAGCCAGATCTTCGGGAGTTGATTTACTTTTGTAATACTCTTTTTGCTCGCCGTTTTTCTCGGTAATGATCACGCGGAACTCGGTTTTGCCGTTAACCAGATAGCCGGTCTCTTCAAATTTGTAGCCTTTGGCGGTATCGTACTTGCGGGTAACCTGCGCGTGTTTGTTGGTATCTGATAGAGATACTGGTCGTGCGCCATTAGTCTGGAGTTGCGGCAACAGGTCGATAAAGCCATAAGTTTTACTGAATGCCAGCGTTGATGCGCACAGCAGGCCGCCACTTATGGGCACGGCCACAAGGTATTTTAGCCTGGCTAATTTCCCCGATCGTTTTTGGTTTAACATAATGATCCTCTTTTTTAGTAAATTATAATTGAAAAATGAATGCGCGAGGGGCGAGCCGTTTACACCATAGGCGTTGCTAACCAGGTACGATGAGTAGCTGATGGCATCACTTTCCTGCGCGGCGGTTTGCTCGTCGGCAATGTATTCGTGCACGGTTTTCAGGCTGATTTGTAAAAGGTAAACAAGGGGATTGAACCAGTTAATGATCTTGATCAGCTCCAGAAACACAATATCGGCCGAGTGTTTTTGGCGGATGTGCACCAGTTCGTGCTTAATGATGATATTATCTGTAGCCGTTTTTGTGCCTATAAAAAGGTAGTTGAAAAACGAGAACGCTGTGTTGGAGCCTTCAATGTTAACCAGTTTATATTTATTATCAACCCGGGTTTGGCTTGTTTTGGTAAGTTTTAACAGGTGGTAAAGTTTAACAATCAACATTCCGGCAAGTACGGTAACACCTATTATATAAGCGTATATAAGTAATTGACTGGCGCTTAAATGAGATTGAATAGCGCCCGTATTGATCTGTGTTGACACGTTACCCCTAACCACAAAGGTTTGCAGGCCTTGTTCGGCAGGTTTTAGCCAGCCAATTTGTACAACAGGTATAATGAACGATACTATGCAGCTAAGCAGCAGGTACACCCTGTTTAAGGTGTAATGGGTCTCTTTATTTAAAAACAGGCAATAACCGGCGTAAAATACGCATAGGTATAGGTTTGCCTCCATGAGGTAATGCAGCCAGTTCATTGTTTTTTGTTTTTAAGTTCGTCAATTAAGGAGGTTAACTCGTCCAGTTCTTTTACGCTGATCTTCTTTTCGTCAACAATAAATGATACCAGGCTTTGGTACGAATTGCTGAAATAGTTTTTCATCATTTTATCAAACGTGAACTTTTTATACTCGGCCTCGGTAATGAGGGCGAAGTACACATGCGAGTTTCCGTAAGCTTTATGATCGATAAAACCTTTGCCCTCCAGTACCCTTACCACTGTAGATACGGTGTTGTAAGCAGGCTTGGGATCGGACATTTGTTCAATGATGTCTTTTACAATGGCCTCGTTTAACTGCCAAAGTATCTGCATGATCTGTTCTTCGGCCTTGGTTAGTTCTTTAATGTGCATAGCAAACTATTTTTGTAGTTAGATAAAGCTACAACTATTTTTATAGTTTGCAAACTATTTTTGTAGTTTTTATTTTTTTACTAATATTTTTAGGATTTATTTATATTTTAGCGAGGGAATAGATGTGCAAATGTGCAAATGTGCGGATGTGCAGATGTGCAAATTTTAGATGTGCGAATGTGCAGATTGGAAAATAGAGAGTAGATCTTTTCATCTGCACATTTGTAATCTGCACATCTGAAATTAATTCATTTGCACATCTGAAATCGAAAAATCTAAACCATGTCATTACTACACCAGGTAGCGTTAACGTTTATAAAAAATATAGGGCCTGTGGCCTCAAAATCACTTTTGGCCTATATGGGCAGTGCCGAAGAGGTTTTTAAGGCATCTAAAGAGAAAATGCTCCGGGTTCCGGGTATTGGTGAAAAAACTATAGCTCAAATTGATTTTGATGAAGCCTTGAAAAAAGCCGAAGCCGAATTGCTTTTTATTGAGAGGAATAACATCGAAGTTGTATTTTATACCGATGCCCGGTATCCCAAACGCCTAAAAAACTGTAACGATGCGCCTGTGTTGCTTTATGCTAAGGGTAGGATGGAATTAAACCCACCGCATATTATTAGTATAGTAGGCACCCGCAATGCTACCGATTATGGTAAGCAATTGTGCAGGCAACTGGTTGAAGAGTTACAGCAATATAATGTATTGATAGTAAGTGGTCTTGCTCATGGTATTGATGTGGCCGCTCATAAGGATTGCGTTAAACTCGGCGTGCCGACAGTAGGTGTACTCGGGCACGGACTGGACAGGCTTTATCCGTCGCAAAACCGTGCGACTGCCGAAAAAATGCTCGAAAATGGTGGCTTGCTAACTGAATACCCGTCGGGAACAAATCCGGATAGGGAGAATTTCCCGCAGCGAAACCGCATTGTAGCCGGTATCGCCGATGCTACCGTAGTGATAGAAGCCAGTGTAAAAGGCGGCGCGCTCATTACCGCCGAGATTGCCAATTCATATAATCGCGATGTATTCGCGTTTCCGGGTAGGATAGGAGATGAGTTTTCGGAAGGTTGTAACTTCTTGATCCGTAATAATAAAGCAAGCCTGCTTACCTGCATGGCCGATCTGGCTTTTAGTTTGGGTTGGGAAAAAAATGATGATAGTAAGCCTGTTGAGCAATTTTCGCTTCCATTCGATCTTTCGGCAGATGAACGGCTGATCATCGAAATATTACAACAACATAAAGCGCCCGTTGCTATTGATGATCTTACCTTAAAAACTAATATGCCACTAAGCCAGTTAGCGATGAATTTGTTGAATATGGAAATGCAGGGCTATATCAGTTCGTTACCGGGCAAAACTTATAGGATCAATTAAAGTATTAAGTTCTAAGTCTGAAGTCGAAAGTCTGGTTTATTATAAAATGACTTTCGACTTCGAACTAATGACTTTCGACTTCCAACTTACCCCTTCGGCGAATCAAAATGGGCCAGTTTCCCATCTTCTTCGCTGATGGATTGCCAGTCCTCATTCTCGAAGGTAATGATAGCTACAGCACCTGTGGGCATATCCTTTACCTGGCCGGTTAAATAGTACAGTATATGGCTAATGCCCGGATTATGGCCAACTACGGCTATAAAATCGTGATCAACAGGTAATTCATTCACTACCTTTACCCATGTATTTTCGCTGGCCTCATAAATTCGTTTGTCAGTAAGTGGGGCCGGAACCTTAAATTGGTTGGCAAAAATTTCGGCAGTGGTTAAGGTACGTAATGCCGGACTGGTAACCACAATTTCGGGGATCTCTGATTGGCCTCGTAGCAGGGTAGCCATTAACGCCGCATCCTGCATGCCCGATGGTTTCAGGGGTCTGTCGAAATCGGCATATCCACTTTCATGAGTGGCTTTGGCATGGCGGATCAGCATCAACTTTTTCATCGTTTTATATGGGAGGCTAACAGGTTTGTTTGTATTACCGGGTTGTAAATATAACGTGAAATTTTTTCAATAAGTTTCCATTTTTACTAAATAAAAAAGGAGGGATTGCAGCCTCTCCTTTATAAAATATTTTAATATTGATTTTAAAAAGTTAAAATAATCAGGCGTGAAAAATTGGATCGCTTGAAAACAAAAATAGAGGGGTTTTAGGCCCCTCTATTTTTTTAATTCTAAGAGTAGTTAACAGCTTAGAAAGCGTAACCAACTGAAATACCGAAAACGCGGTTAGTTAATTTAATACCATCAACATTAGTGATATTTGTTAAACCTAAATCGTAATTAGCATTGATCAGGAAACCAGTTTTAAATTTGAAACCAACGATTGCGTTTGCGCCAACATCTGTTCTTTTTAATTCCTCGGCACCGCTACCAAATTTCACATCTTCAGAGTGTCCTTGGCCATCTTTTCCACTGCCTGAAACACCCATGCCAACGTAAGGACCGGCACCAAAGTAAAATTCGCCAACAACAGCCGGTACGTGATAAACAACATTTACGGGTACTTGTAAATAGTAAAGTTTTACTTTGCTCGATCCGCTTTGATCGTCAATATCAAAGCTTGATGAACCACCTTTACCGGTAAAATTTAAAGCTGGTTGTAACGAAACGTTACCAAACTTGAAATCAACAAATGCACCAACATTAAAGGTTGTTAAGCTGCCCGAGTTTCCCGAACCGCTAACGCCATCAACAGTAGCATGTAAAGTAGCAAAGTTTGCACCGCCTTTAATACCAAAAGTTGGTAATTGAGCAAATGCAGCGAAAGAAGCAGTTAAAAAGCACAGGCTTAGTAAGATTTTTTTCATGTGTGAAAAGTATTTAAGTTAAGCCGCAAAGTTAAATAATTACCTGAATATTAATAATTATTTAATGTGATGATTAAAAACAGAGGGTTGAGCTTTGATTTAAGCAATTGAAAGGCAGTGTATTAATTGTTGTTGGCGAAATCAACTATCTCATCTTCGGGCATCTCATTCATACATTTAAAATGCCCCAGCGGGCATTTTTCAAGGCCAAATTTTGAGCATGGACGGCACGAAAGTTCAACTCCGGCAACCAGCACTTCGTTAACTTTATAAGGCCAAACACCCAGCAAATTGGGCGTGGTACCACCCCAGATGGATGCGATGGGTACATTAAAAGCTTCGGCAATGTGGGTTAGGCCGGTATCAAAACCTATCACGTTTTTTGCTTTTGAAACCAGGAAAACTGATTCATCGAGCGAGGTTATCCCGCAGGCATTGTAAACTTGCGCGCCAACTGCGGTAGCTATTTCATCGCCGTTTGTTTTTACATCGTTACCGCCCAATAATAGTACCGGCAAATTGAGCTGTTTACAAATGCTGATGATCTTGTAATTTGGCATCCGCTTGGTAAAGTGGGTGGCGCCTATCACAAATGCTACGTACCCGTTTTGATGGGATAGGGGGAGCAGTTTTGCTATATTATGCTGTGCTTTAACGTAATAATCAATAGGCTTATCATCGTTAACTACGCCTAAAAACTTAACGGCTTTTAAATACCTGTCTACCAGATGTTCGTGGGCTATTAAATTCAGTTTAAATTTCAGGCTCAGCCATTTGCGGATAGGTTGCTTTTTGTAGGTTGATGCCTTGATACCCGTCCGAAACTTGATGATGGATGTACGCAGGTTATTATGCAGATCGATGATCTGATCGTACTTTTCGGCTTTGATATCGCTGATGGTTTCTGTTAAGGTTGGTTTTAACAGCAGGAGCTTATCAACGTAAGGGTTGTTATCGTAAATATATTTGAAGGCGGGCTTGGTTAAAAAATGAACTTCGGCATCCGGTACCTGCTTTTTAAGGCAGCGCACAACAGGAGTAGTATAAATAATATCTCCCATCGAGCTAAAGCGGATCACCAGTATTTTCATATCGCTCAGGAAATCTGCCCTTTTATTCGCTCAATGATCGATGTTGACGAATAGCCATCAACAAAATTAATGGTTTTCACCTCGCCGCCATTGGTTAGTACTTCTTTTGCGCCAACAATGTTCTCTACGGCATAGTCAGCCCCTTTTACCAGAATATCCGGTAGCAAAGTGCTGATGAGGTTCAGCGGTGTATCTTCTTCAAAAACAACAATGGCATCTACAAAAAATAATGCGGCAAGAAGCGCTGCGCGGCTGTTTTGATCATTCACCGGCCGGGTGGGGCCTTTAATACGCCTCACCGAACTATCGGCATTAAGGCCGATGATCAGCTTGTCGCCCAATTCGGCAGCTTTGGCCATATAAGTAAGGTGACCAATATGCAGCAGATCGAAAACGCCATTGGTAAACACTACTTTTTTGCCTTCGCTTTGCCAGGTTTTTACCTGTTGCTGCAGCGATAGCACATCTGTTATTTTATCAAGTAATGTTTTTTCGAAGCCTGTTCTCATTGATGTTTTATGTTGACTTTTTATGTAGAGGCACTTAAGTGCATCCTCCAGAAAATTGGTTTATTATTCAAACAGATCATCCACCGCGGTGCACATGATATGCCCGATAAGGATGTGCATTTCCTGGATACGTGCTGTAATGTTTGATGGCACAATGATATTCAAATCGCACAGCCCATTCATTTTACCGCCATCGCGCCCCGAAAGTCCTAATGTTTTAACTTCCAGTTTCCTGGCCGATTCAAAAGCCGCCAAAATACCCGGACTATTGCCACTGGTCGAGATCCCGATAAACAGATCTCCCGGACGGCCATAGGCTTCTACCTGGCGCGAAAACACATGCTCGTAGCCATAATCGTTAGCTATCGATGTTAACGCCGAAGTATCAACGGTTAAAGCTATCCCCGGCAAGGGCTGGCGATCTTTAACATACCTGCCTGTAAGCTCGGCAGCTATGTGCTGGGCGTCGGCAGCGCTGCCTCCGTTACCCGCCAAAAGCACTTTATTACCACTTTTTATGGTCGAGGTGATCATCTCGCAGGCAATTTCAATATCGCCGCCAAGCGTATCAATTACCCGCTGCACGGTTTCCTGATGATCTTTAAGTTCTGCTAATATTTTGTTGTTCATTTTTTGGAAATGTGATTGGGGCATTAGTTCATTGAGTCATTTTTTCGCTCGCTGCCTTTTCCCTTTCAGTTTTTAACTTTCACCTTACCTCGTCCCGCTCAATATCTTCTATGATCTCTTGTACCGTAGTTGTTGCGCTTCCTACACGGCGTATCACTATGGCGGCGGCGTGGTTGGCCAGTTCGCAGGCTTCTTCAACGCTTAATCCGCTTGCCATAAAATAGGCCATGGTGGCCAGTACAGTATCGCCAGCACCCGTAACATCAAATACCTCGGTGGCTTTTACAGGTAATAACGTGTGCTGATTTTCGCTTAGTATTACCATTCCTTCCTCCGATAGCGTAACTACAATGTATTCTGCATCGGTTTGTTGCAGAATGATGTTGGCCGCGCTTTGCAGGGTTTCTATCGAGTTGATCTTCTCCGTTTTGGCTGCTTCAGATAATTCTTTACGATTAGGTTTGATGATAAAAGCGCCCTCGTATTTCTGATAATTAAGTCCTTTTGGGTCGATGATCACTTTTTTGCCCTTAGCGTTTGCCGCCTTGATAACCTGCTGCGTTAAAAACGGCGAAAACAAGCCTTTGTTATAATCAGATAAAAGCACCATGTCAACAGCATCAATATGGCTGTTCAGCTTATCCATCAGTTCTGAGCCTATTACTTCAGATACCTCATCGGTAACCTCCCTGTCAACCCGTACCAATTGATGGCTACCCACCAAAACACGGGTTTTCACTGTTGTTGGGCGGTTGCTGTCCTTAATAATGGTATCTGTTTCAACGCCCTCGTTGGTGAGTATTGCAATTAGTTCGGCGGCTGCGCTGTCATCACCAATAACTCCGGCCACGGTAACTTTTGCACCTAATGATACCAGGTTTTGCACCACGTTACCCGCGCCACCCAAAGTGGTGGTTTCTTCTTTTACGTTAACAATAGGCACAGGAGCCTCGGGCGAGAGCCGTGAAGCACTACCAATAATATAATGATCAACCATCAAATCGCCCACTACCAAAATAGATGGTGTTTTGGCGGATGCTTGTATGGTTTGTACTTTATCTTTTAAATTCATTTTATTATTAAGTCATTAGGTCATTGAGTCATTTTGTAAAGTAGATAACTCTAAATGAGTTTTTAATCCTAACCTCTGATCTCTAACCTCTAATCACTAAAATTAACCTCTTTTAGCCGCAAACGCTTCGGTTATTTCCGTTAACGATAACGCGTTAAAACACTTCTCTTTATATAAACCGCCTTTGCGTGCCACCAGTACGCCGTAGTGCATATCGGCAAAACCTTCAATGCGGTGGGCATCGGGGTTTATGGAAAGCATAACGCCTTTATCTAAAGCATATTGGTGCCAGCGCCAGTCCAGGTCGAGCCTGAGCGGGTTGGCGTTGATCTCAATAACCACGTTATTAGCTGCACAGGCGTCTATCACTTTTTTGTAATCGATGGGATATCCGGCACGGCTTAGCAATAGCCTGCCTGTAGGGTGGCCCAGGATATTGGTGTAGGGGTTTTCGATAGCGGTGATCAATCTTGAGGTTGCTTTTTCCTCGTCCATTTTTAGGATGGAATGCACCGAAGCCACCACAAAATCAAATTTTTGCAGGATCTCGTCCGGATAATCCAGCCCGCCATCATACAAAATATCCGATTCAATACCTTTAAATATACGGAAGCCTTCCAGCTTTTTATTCAGCGCGTCAATTTCCTCGTGCTGTTGCAGTACCCTTTCAATACTTAAGCCCTTGGCATAAAAAGCACTTTTACTGTGGTCGCACATGCCTAAATACTCCAGTTTCAGGGTATCACGGCAGTAGAGGGCCATTTCCTCAATGGAGTTTACGCCATCGCTCCAGGTACTGTGATTGTGCAGGGTGCCTTTAAGGTCGTGCCAGTTAATAAGGGTTGGCAGTTCATTCTTTTCGGCTTTTTCAATAAAGAGGGTGCCTTCGCGCAGTTCGGGCTGCATCCAGCTCAGGCCTGCCTTGGTGTAGATCAGTTCTTCACTTTCCGGCTGCTCTATCGGCACATTGATCCTGTCAAACACCGCTTTTACATGCTCATCTGTACCCGTATTGATAAATAACTCTTTATAGTAATCGGCTTTATCAACAAAAATAATGTCAACTAACAGGCCGTTGGATAACTCGCCTTGTACGTGATTTTTATTCAAACTTACGTTTGATAATATTTTTGAGTTGGACATGGCCTCGAAAGCAACCTCGTGGTTAATGCTGCCCACTACAATTATTATCTCGGTAATGATCTCATTCAATCGCCTAAATTCGCCTGCAAAGTGTTTTAACGCATCCGGGAAGATGGCTTTTACCTCATCCATCAGTTCATTGGCTTCCTTCTCAACCTGCGCAAAAAGGAATTTACCATTGCTGGCCATCCTGAACTCAATTGCTTTGCGAATCTCCTCCTGGGTTTTAAGGCCGAAACCTTTGGCTTCTATCAGGCGGTTTTCGTTACAAGCATAAAATAGTTCTCCTGTATTTTCGATGCCCAGTTCTTTCCAGATGATTGCCACTTTTTTAGGGCCAATACCTTTGATACCCATCATCTCTACAATACCTGCCGGGGTTTTATCCAGCATTTCCTGTAGCTCGGCCATGGTGCCGGTTTCAAGCAGTTCGGCTACTTTGCCTGCAATGCTTTTGCCTACGCCATCTATCTTTTCCAGTTCATCCAGTTTTTTGCCGGCGATAGGGAAGGGGAGTTTATCTATCTTAAAAGCGGCATTAGCTACCGATTTGATCTTGAACGGATTAACCTCATGCAGTTCCATGAGTTGCGATAGTAAACGAAGCGTACGGGCTATGGGTTTATTTTCCATAAATACAATGAGGCTGTAAAAATACAAAAAGCCATTGTAATGACAGCTTAGGCGACGGGTTTGTTTTGAACAGCGGTAAAAGTATGTTTATATTAGATTGATATTTAAAAAGCCAAACCTGTAAAGCCCAATGTTAACGATTAACCAGGACGAATTTAACCTGAACCTTTTAATTACCAAGCATTACTGCGAAAGACAGCAGCAGAATAATCAATTATCGGTAGCTGAAGTTTTACGCAGCTTTAACCCGGAATATAACGGTAAAAAATTATGTGATTTTAAAAGTGTACGGAGATTGGAATTTGCAAAAGGTTCGGCCGAAGTTGTTTGGAATATTGATCCATACGATGAGAAAAACGATTTTTTGTATGATGAATTATTTGATAAACAGATAGCCCATAAAAAAGAAGTGACCCGGTTTACTGATCAGGCTGCTGAATTTAAGGGGCGGGTATTGGTTGCCGAAGTGGATAATGTTATACACGATGGGTTTTCGGAAGATGAATCGGATGGTTTTATCGATTATAATGATTGCCCTCCTGTTGATACCTGGTTTTACATGGCGCGAAATAAGCATGGCCGGGTGTTGTACGCCTGGATCCCTGAACAATACATTAAATTAGTGGAGGAAGCCATATCTGTAAATGCGTTTTCGATAATTATATGGCTGGAGGATTTTATAGCCGATGGGCGTGATTTAAACTAATTTGTTATATGCCTGATTACAACACCATACTTTATGCTGCCGAAACCCACTCGGTTGATGAAATAAAGCAGTATTTTAAAGATGGCGGCAGCCCGAATGACGTTAATAACGGAATGCCTGTATTTACCATGATGGTAGAGATGTACGCCCGCGGGCCACGTTTTAAAGATTGCGTACAGGCTTTTATAGATGCCGGACTACAGTATGAAGATCAGGCTTTGCTTGCGGTTTTGGCTCATGATACCGAACGGCTAACCAAAGCGTTAAAAGAGAATGCCTCTGCTGTTAATAGAACCTATACCTTATATAATAATACTTACACACGCCTAACAGGTGGCACCTTGATGCATTTTTGTGCAGAGTATAACAGCATTGACTGTGCTAAAATACTTTTACAAAAAGGAGCGGATGTAAATGCTCGAGCCGCTTATGATGAATATGGTTTTGGCGGGCATACACCGATATTTCATACAGTTAACCAAAACGGCAACAGCTCGGCAGATATGCTTCATTTTTTGCTGGAGAATGGTGCTGATTTAAGTATTACCGTTAACGGCCTGATCTGGGGGAAGGGATATGAGTGGGAAACTTTTATACCTTCGGTAAATCCTATAAGCTATGCTATGATGGGTTTATTACCACAGTTTCACCGTAAGGAACAGACTATCATGAGCGTAGTAAGCTTGCTGGTTAAGCATGCATATGGGATAGATTATTTGCCGGGTAATGTGCCTAATGCTTATCTGGTAAGAGGGTAATAAAATAATGAAAATAGATATCGAACTTTTTAATCAAAATCTTTTAATAACACAGCAATATTGCTACCTGCAGGCCCGGTATGCTGTAAAAAACGTGGCTCATGCATTACGCACAATAGATCGTTATAATGATATTAAGCTTTTTTCTTACAAAGAGAATCTTGGCTTTGGGTCGATTGGTCCCTTTGTTTCTATTACGTGGACGTTAAATCCGGTTTTTTCTGATGATAGTGGGCTTTACGATAAATTATTTGACGCCCAATTATCATATAAGCACGATTTTCTTACTGATAAGTTGATAAATAATTTGGATACCAAAGGTAGGATCCTGGTTGCTGAAATTGAGCAAACTGTGTTTGACGGTGCTTCAGAAGCGGTATCTTATGGATTAATAGATATTTACGATTGCCCGCCAATTGACACATGGTTTTATATGACCAAGATTAAGGGGTTAAGGGTTTTATATGCTTGGATACCAGAGTATTTCGTAGAACTTGCAGATGAAGCAATCGCGGTTAATTGTATGGATTGTTTACAGTGGTACCATGAAACCGGGCTTTCTTAATAAAAAAAGCCGCCCATTCCAGGCGGCTTTTCACAATCAAAATTAGTGTATTAATGAAATTTTATTTGATCACAAGGTCGTAAGGTAAACGGGCCTGTGGGGTACGCATCATTTGGGTTAAGCCTTTAATTTGCTCGTAAACGCGGTAGTTTTCGCCAAGTTCGCTTTTTACCATGCGGGTTTTCATTTCGGCGCTCAGGTTGTTGCTTACTTTGCTGAAGATGCTTTTTTGTTCAGGATAAGTTACCAAACGATAATTTTTAAGCTTAGCTTTTTTAGCTGCAGACGCTATCGCATCGTCGATGTTGCCCAAGCGGTCAACTAAGCCAATTTTTAGTGCCTGCTCGCCTGTCCATACACGGCCCTGGCCAATGCTGTTGATATAAGCCTGCGTTTTACCACGACCGGCAGCAACCGCCTTAGTGAAATCATCATAACCATGGTTTACGCTGTTTTGAAGAATCAGGCGTTCTTCCGGACTAAGAGGACGGCTGATGTCGCCCAGATCGGCATATTTGCCGGTTTTTACACCATCAAAAGTTACACCCAATTTATCGTTAAACAATTTTTGCATGTTAGGCAGCACTGCGAAGATACCGATAGAGCCGGTAATGGTATTTGGCTGCGCGATGATAGAATCGGCCGCGCAGGAGATATAGTAACCGCCTGATGCCGCGTAATCGCCCATCGAAACAATGATCGGTTTCTTTTCGTGAATGAGTTTAACCTCGCGCCAGATCACATCTGATGCCAGCGAACTGCCTCCCGGCGAGTTTACGCGCAACACCACCGCTTTTACTTTATCATCAAGGCGGGCTTTGCGCAACGCTCTCGAAATAGTTTCGGAACCAATAGTATTATCCTGGCCTTCGCCTGTGTTAATATCGCCAGAGGCATAAACTACAGCGATGCGGTTTTTTGATGATGAATCGTCAGATTTATCGTCGTCGTTATTATCCTTGTTTTTGGCGTAATCGCTCAGGCCAATGCTTTTTAAATCGTCCCTTAAATCGGTGCCGGTACGTCTTTTCAAATCGTCGAGGATCTCGTCTTTGTATTTTAAACCGTCAACCAGTTTAAGTTTATAAGCATCCTCAGGAAATTGGATCCTCATATTATCAGCGTAAGCAAATAATGAATCTTTAGCTACACCACGGCTTTTGCTGATGCCTGTAAGGAAATGATCATATAATGAACCGAGGTATGAGGTAACCTGCAATTTATTGGCATCGCTCATTTTGGTGAGGAACAACGGCTCTACAGCGCTTTTAAATGTACCCACTTTAATGATCTGTGCTTCAATGCCCAGTTTATCGAGCGCACCTTTCAGGAAGGTTGTTTGCGAGCTAAAGCCATGAAATTCAAAAATGCCTTTCGGGTTAATGTACACCTTATCGGCAACCGAGGCCAGGTAATAAAAGCCCTGGGTATAAACCTCGGCGTAGGCGATAATGAATTTGCCCGATTTTTTGAAGTCGATAAGTGCATTACGGATCTCTTCGGTGGTGGCTTGTCCGGCGGTCATGTAGCTTTCATCAAGGTAAATGCCTTTAATGTTGCTATCGGTTTTTGCGCGTTTAATGTCGCTTAAAATATCGTTTAGGCCGATAGATTTATCTTCATCAAGTCCTAAAAAATCAAGTCCCGCCAGCGGGTTGTTGGGCGTACGCTCGGTAATGGGGTTTTTGAGCGACATGTACAGGATAGAATTTGGATCAACATCAACTGATTTGTCACTACCGGCCGAGGCAACAAGGCCAACAATAAAACCGGCAGCAATAACCACAATGATTATCCCCGATATGATAACCCCTACAATTGTAGCCAGAACGAATTTGAAGAATTGTTTCATTAATGTTATAAATCTTTTTTATCTATGCGCAAACTTAATAATAAGGCCGTATAATGCTAAGAGCGGTTTCCATTATATTTGTTACAACATGATAAATGTTTTTTTACTACTGGGTAGTAACCTCGGCAACCGCGAATTGTTTCTGCAACAGGCAATTGAATTGATCTCGGAAGAGGTAGCTCCACCCGCATTGACTTCTTCGATATACGAAACCCAATCCTGGGGAAAAACGGATGAGCCCGACTATCTAAACCAGGTATTAATGCTGCAAAGCAACCTGCCCGCGCAACAAATATTATCTAAAATATTGGCTATTGAATTGCAAATGGGGCGCAGGAGGGAAGTGAAGTGGGGATCGCGCATTATTGATATAGATATTTTATTTTATGGGGACGAAATAATACACGAAATAAACCTCGTAGTACCCCATCCCGAGCTGCATAAACGCAGTTTTACGCTCATTCCGCTGGCCGAAATAGCACCCGACCTGGTGCACCCGATATTCAGAAAAAATATTTTAGAGCTAAAGACTGAACTTAAAGACAACTTAATCGTAAAAAAGTATATTTTTGAATAACACAAAGCTTTATATGGCAGATATTTCACCAGATCAGGATCTTGATCTTTCTTTTTTATACGAGATTGCCGACGGGGCAGATGATTTTATCGTTGATTCGATCGGAATGTTCCTTGAGCAATCTCCTGAGTTGTTAAAAACTATCAGCACAGCCCTAAGTAATCAGGATTGGGCTTTAGCTGCACAGGCATCGCACAAATTAAAACCAAACCTTGGCTTTTTTGGCATGCCTATAAGCCAGGCTACTATACAAGAGGTTGAACTGGCCTGCAAAGCCGGAGGTGCAAATCCTGCCGAAATTCAGGAAAAGTTTAACCAGGTAAACAGCATGGTATCAGCAAACCTCGTTACGCTGCAGGAAATTAAAGCGGAAAAAGAAGCTAATTTATAAGCTGAAAGGATAAAGGTAAAAGGCGAAAGGTTTTTGCCGCACGCATAAAAGAGAAAGGCAAGTGGAGAACCGCTTGCCTTTTTATGTTGAACCCTGATTCTCTTGATTGAAGGATTTCTTGATGAAAAAATCATACATGTTTCATGATCATCCTAAAATCCTAAAAATCATGATTCAAAAAAAGGCAAGAAGTAAATCTCCTTGCCTTTTGTATTTTGTGAAGACTGATAAAAACCTTTTGCCTTTATCCTTTCGCCTTTAACCTTAAACTACAGATACTTTAAAAGTATAGCTTTCCATGATCAGGTTGGCCAGCAGGTTTTTGCAGGCCTGGTCAACTTTAGCTTCGGCGGCTTCAGCGCTTTCGGCTTCAAGCTCGAGTGTAATGTGTTTACCTATGCGCACGTTCTGGATCTCGGCAAGGCCAAGGTTTTTCATGCTACCGGTTACTGCTTTACCTTGTGGGTCAAGTATTTCTTTTTTTGGCATTACGTCGATTTCAGCCTGGAACTTTGTCATTTGTGAGTTTTGTTTGAATTAAGGATAAGGTGATATAAATAAATATAACCACCGGAACGGCCACAAATTTAAAAAATAGTATCAGTATTGCCGAAAACATGAGCAGTAAATAACGGAAAATGTTTTTGTTAAAGTCGCGGTTTTTAAATTTGAGCGACATTAGCGGTATTTCGGATACCAAAAGCGAGCACATAACTACCACTAAAGCCGTAAGGAAGTAGGGATTTAAAATATAATGTGCTAATACCTCGTACTGTTGTACTATTAAAGGTAATGATGCTATCAGGATAGCATTTGCCGGTGTTGGCAAACCTATAAAACTATCTGACTGGCGGGTATCGTTATTAAACTTGGCCAGCCTTAATGCCGAAAATACCGGTAAAAGGAAAGCTACAAAATTTAATATCTGGCTGATACTTCCAATTTGCGGGGCCTGTAAAAAAAGCTCGTACATGATAACCGATGGCAGTACGCCAAAGCTTACCATATCGGCCAGCGAATCAAGATCTTTACCTATAAACGAATAGGAGTTTAAAACCCGAGATGCAAGGCCATCAAAAAAATCAAATATCGAGCTAAGGAAAATGGCATAGGCGGCCACAATTAAGTTACCCTGAAAGGCGAAAACTATCCCTATACAACCGCTAAACAGGTTGGCACAGGTAATAGCATTTGGAAGGTGTTTTCTTACGCGTCTCTTCATTTCGCCATCGAAGTTATCAGGATTTTATTAAGTAATAATGAAGTTACAAATAATATTCCCATTACTTATAACTTCATTATCGCTAAAATATTACGAATTCATCGAAATCAGAAATTCTTCGTTAGTTTTTGTACCACGAATTTGAGCCTGTAAAAACTCCATCGATTCTTGCGAGTTCATATCGGCAAGGTGGTTACGAAGGATCCAGATACGTTGAAGTGTCTCGCGGTCAAGCAATAAGTCGTCACGACGGGTGCTTGATGCAGTGATATCGATAGCAGGGAAAATACGTTTGTTTGATAGTTTACGATCCAGTTGTAACTCCATGTTACCGGTACCTTTAAACTCTTCAAAAATAACCTCGTCCATTTTCGAGCCTGTTTCGGTAAGTGCCGTAGCGATAATGGTTAATGAACCGCCATCCTCAATGTTACGGGCAGCACCGAAAAAGCGTTTTGGTTTGTGCAACGCGTTGGCATCAACACCACCAGATAATATTTTACCAGATGCAGGCGCAACGGTGTTATAAGCACGGGCCAAACGGGTGATAGAATCCAACAGGATCACTACATCATGACCGCACTCAACCATACGTTTTGCTTTTTCAAGCACAATGTTGGCAATTTTTACGTGGCGCTCAGCCGGCTCATCAAAAGTTGATGAAACAACTTCGGCGCGTACGCTGCGGGCCATATCGGTAACCTCCTCAGGGCGCTCGTCAATCAGTAATATAATAAGATATACTTCCGGATGGTTTTTTGCTATCGCGTTAGCTACATCCTTCAATAACATGGTTTTACCTGTTTTTGGCTGTGCCACGATCAAACCACGCTGACCTTTACCAATTGGCGAAAACAGGTCCATAATGCGGGTTGAATAGTTGTTTGGATCAGTAAACAAGCTTAATTTCTCTGAAGGGAAAAGCGGAGTTAAGTGATCAAAAGGAACGCGGTCGCGAACTTCGGCAGGGATACGGCCATTGATAGCCTCAACACGTACCAAAGGAAAATATTTTTCGCCTTCTTTTGGAGGGCGGATGCTACCACGCACAGTATCGCCGGTTTTTAAACCGAATAATTTGATCTGCGATTGTGATACGTAAATATCATCGGGAGAAGTAAGGTAGTTATAATCAGATGAGCGAAGGAAACCGTAACCATCGGGCATAATTTCCAATACGCCTTCGTTGATGATCACATTATCAAAATCCATGTTAATGGCAGGCTCCTGCGCTTTTTGCTGGTTTTGATTGTTAGGGTTAACCCTGCGTTCAAATTTATGTGTACGGGCTTCGGTAATCAGTTCTTCCATTTTTACCGGAGCTGCTTCATCTGCCTGTGGGGCTTCAGTTTCGGCAGCAGGGGTTATAGGGGCTTCATTTTCAGAATCGTCCTGTTGTGCAGGCTCATCTTCCTGGTTGTCGAACAAATTGGTATCATCCAATGGTACTTCAACACGTGGTTTTGAAGGTGATGCGTCTTTAGTTTTGATCACCCTTGTTCTTTTGCGGGGTTTGTCGCCTGCTTCAGCAGGGGCTTCGCCTGCGGCAGGCGTTGGGGTATATGCGGCTTCAACTATATTTTGCTGGGCCCTGGCGGCCTCAATCAGTTGTTGTTGTTCTGTAATGCGGGCAACAAGCTGTGCTTTGCGCAGTTCGTCGGCTTCGGCGATACCTAAATTTTTGGCAATTTCGCGCAACTCCGAAACGAGTTTATCGTTCAATTCAATTTTATCAGACATGATATGAATTATAGTTCAAAAGGGATTTTTTATTGTATCTTTTCTCAAATGGTAAATTTCCAAGCAAGTGTTAAAGCTTAGTGTGCGCAAACGCACAAGGCAATAATTGAAAGAAATTGATCTTGAAACCTGTTTTCAGTAAACATCCAAACCCGTGCAAATATTATGTTGGTGTGATAATAAAAAGCGTGGGGATTTAAATTGTTTCTTTAGTGCAAGAAAAATTCATTGGAAAACGATGCAAGGTTAAACAATTATTTCTTAAAATCAAATTAATTAAAATAAATATCAGTGATAACGTAACACATAAGCTAAAATTTTAGTTTTTTTGACAATTAAAATATTTAGTAGCCGCTTATGATGTCTCGCCAGGAGTTAATTGAACAGATCAAAAAAAAGAAATCGTTTTTATGTGTAGGCCTCGATCCTGATATTACCAAAATTCCTGAGTTCCTGAAATCTTACCCCGATCCCATTTTTGAGTTTAACAAACGCATTATTGATGCTACCAAAGATCTCTGTGTAGCTTATAAACCCAATGCCGCTTTTTATGAGGCTTACGGGATAAAAGGCTTGCAGGCTTTAATTGATACCTATAAATATCTGCCTAAAGATTGCCTGAGCATTATCGATGCCAAACGCGGCGATATTGGCAATACATCTGATAAATACGCCCGTGCTTTTTTCGATGAACAATCGGGCGGGATGAGCTTTGATGCCATTACCATTACACCTTATATGGGTAATGACAGCGTTACGCCTTACCTGGCTTACGAGGGTAAATGGGTAATTATACTGGCCCTTACCTCATCTGTAGGCAGCAAAGATTTTCAATACCTGCAAACCGGCGATGATTTTTTATACGAGACTGTAATTAAAAAAGCCAACACCTGGGCTGGGGCGGATAGAATTATGTATGTGGTAGGTGCCACCAAAAGCACTGAGTTTACCAATATCCGCCAATATGCCCCTGATAACTTTTTATTAGTGCCGGGTGTAGGTGCGCAGGGTGGTAGTTTGGAAGATGTATGTAAGTACGGCATCACTAAAGATTGCGGTTTGCTGGTGAACTCATCGCGTTCAATTCTTTATGCAAGCAACGGTGAAGATTTTGCTGATGCGGCAAGGGCTGAGGCTTTGAGTTTGCAGCAGCAGATGCAGGTGGAGTTGGAGAAGGCTGGGATAATTTAGAACCATGATTTTTGGGATTAGAGGATGTTCATGATATAGTAAGTTTATGTTTCTACCTGTTCATATTAAACACTGATGATTGAACAGGTAGGTCAACATCACTACCCACGCTATTCTTTTGCTTGCCCAGATTTATCTTTGCTAAAACTGTTTCCAGCGCGGGCAATGTATTATTCAGGCTTTTGGTTTTGATCAGGAAATTCCAAACGGGTTCAAATTTTTTCCAGCCGCCTGCATAAAAAAAGTGTTTCAGTTTGTGCGCTGTTTGTTCATGGTGCATGCTTGCTTTAAAAATATTGCCCCATTTGTAAAACTCGCGGTAAGCCCACCAGTAGCCATCTTCTAACTCTTGTGCCGATAAGCCTATTGTTTGATAAACCACTTTTCGGGTATCGTACAAGTCCCAGTTTTTGGTTAGTATGCGACCCTGCCGCTCCATGCTCTTAAATAGTTCGGTACCAGGGTAAGGCGTAAGTACGTGATATGTAGAGGTGGTTATGGCATGTTTTACACCCCAGTCTACTGTGCGTTTAAATACATCTTTATCATCATCATCTAAACCGAAAACAAAACTGCCATTTATCATAATGCCAAGGCTGTGCAGGCGGTTAACGACTTTTATATAATCCTTTTCGAGGTTTTGCTTTTTGTTGCTTTGTTTCAGATTTTGAGGCGAAAACGTTTCAAAACCTACAAAAAGGCTTCGTAAACCTGCTTCGGCGGCCTGTTCAATCAGGTTGCCGCGCAAAATGGAATCTACAGTGGCGGCTCCCTGGAAAACGCGGTTCATCCCCTTCATTCCGCTAAATAATGCGGAGGCGAACTTAGTATTGCCCAGCAGATGGTCATCTAAAAAATATAGGTGTTTGCCCGGTAAACGATCGATTTCGGCAAGGGCATCGTCAACCTCCTGGGTATAAAAGGTTCGTCCGCCTTCAAAAAAAGCATCTTTATAGCAAAAACTACAATGATGCGGACAGCCGCGGGTCACTACAATAGAATTAGGTACCAGGTATAAATGACTTTTGATAAGGTCCCTGCGGATAGGCGGTACTTTCTCAAGCGTACGGATAGTTGAATTATATACTTTTTGGGGGCGGCCATTTTTGAAATCAATCAAAAATTTAGGAAAAGTATCTTCTCCGGGGCCGATAAAAATACTATCGGCATGGGGCGCGGCCTCAAATGGGAGGGAGGTTACGTGTAATCCGCCCAATATTACATATGAACCTTTCGCACGGTAATGATCAGCTATCTGGTAAGCCCTGTAAGCATTGGTTATATAAACCTGTATAATTACCAAATGCGGGTGGTCATTTAAATTAGGTTTTTCAACGTGTTGGTCTTGCAGGTCGATCTCATCATCTGGCGAAAGGTAAGCAGCAAGTGTTGCCAATCCCAATGGAGGGAAAAGCGAATATTTTATCGGCGGCCAAAACGGACTTTCGGCTTCGGTAAGGGCTGGCAGGATCAGTTTTACTTTCATGTTTAGATTATTAAAAGTACTTTGTAATTCAAAGTTAATGATTGCATTTTATTTTCAAAACGAAATGCAATAAATAAATCGGAGGATTAGCCTGAAAACAGCAAGTATAATTGAAGAGTGAGCGTTAATTAATATGCCAAACTTTTGCAATAATATCCTGACAATCCGTAAATCTAAAAATCAAGGTTCTTTTCTTAACTTACACGCTTTATCATACGTCCCTTTATGAAGCGCGTTTTACTCTCTGCCTTTACGCTATCCGTTGCTTTAAATCTCTCTGCACAGGAAAAAAAGCCCTTGAAGCCCGCTGATGTCTACCGTATTCCAACCGTTAGCGATGCGCAGCTTTCGCCCGATGGTAAGTGGGTGGCTTACAGTGTATCTGAGGTAGATACTGCAAAGGATAAACGCGTATCGCATATATGGATGCAAAGCTTCGACGGGAAGGAATCATTAGAATTAACCCATGGCGATGAAGCCGCTTCGTCGCCCCGCTGGAGCCCGGATGGCAAATATTTATCGTTCCTTTCCTCGCGCGATTCAAAAACGGGGGCACAGATCTGGCTCATCGACCGCAGGGGCGGAGAAGGTGCTAAGCTTACCAATATTAAAGGCGATTTAAGCGAATACGCCTGGAGTCCGGACGGTAAGCGTATTGTAATGGTGATAGGCGATCCGGAAAATAAGGGTAAGGAAGAACCTAAAACGCCCAAACCCATTGTAATAGACCGCTATCATTTTAAGCAGGATATTGAAGGCTACCTGCAACACCTTCACGATCATTTGTACCTGCTTGATGTTGCCACTAAAAAGCTGGATACCTTAACCCGCGGCGATAAGGATGAACGTACGCCGGTATGGTCGCCGGATAGTAAGACCATCGCTTTTGTAAGTAACCGGAGTATCGAGCCCGATAAAAACCAAAACACCGATATTTTTACCATTGATGCCCGTGCAGGTGCCAGCATGCTGCAGCTCACCACCTGGAAGGGGCGTGATGGAAGCCCGCAATGGAGCCCGGATGGCAGGTATATCTCATACTTACGCAGCACCAGCGATGCTGATTACATGATGTACGATCAAAATATATTGTGCGTAATGGACGCGGTGGGCGAAAATAATAAGCAGCTAACAACATCGTTGGATAGGCCAGTCGGCAGCGCTACATGGGCAAAAGACAGCCGCAACATGTTGTTCATTGTAACTGACGACCGCACCCGTTACCTGGCTAATATAAACGTGGCCAATGGCAAAATAACCACCATTAATAAAGGTGATTACGTATTTAACGATATCAACACTAACTCATCGGGCAATTGGGTAGTGCAAAAAACAGATCCTTATACTCCTGCCGAGTTGTATGCACTGGAGGATAAAAAGGTACGCCGTTTAACCTTTCATCATCAAAACTGGCTCAATACTGTTCAATTAGCCTATGCCAAAGGTTTTGAGTCGACAAGTAGCGATGGTACCAAGGTTTCGGGAATTGTTTACACGCCTGATAGTGTTCAGAATAAAAAATATCCTTTAATATTATTTATACATGGTGGCCCGGTAGGCCAGGACGAATTTGGGTTTGATGCCACACGGCAAACACTGGCAGCAGCCGGCTATGCCGTAGCGGCAGTTAACTACCGTGGCAGCAATGGCCGCGGTCTGGATTACTGTAAGGCCATTTATGCTGATTGGGGCAATAAAGAGGTTAAAGACCTATTGGGCGCTGTTGATCAGCTGGAAAAATTAGGCATTGCCGATCCTAATAAACTGGGCATTGGCGGCTGGAGTTACGGCGGTATTCTTACCGATTATACCATCGCTTCCGACACTCGTTTTAAAGCCGCGGCAAGCGGCGCGGGCAGCGCGCTGCAACTATCAGTTTACGGCAGCGACCAATACGTGTTGCAATATGAAAATGAATTAGGCGCACCTTGGAAAACAGCCGACAAGTGGATCCAGCTATCATACCCGTTTTTTCACGCCGATAAAATTAAAACACCGGTGCTGTTTATGTCGGGTTTAAAAGATTTCAACGTGCCAACCATAGGTAGCGAGCAGATGTATGAGGCTTTGCGTTCACAAAACATTCCTACCGAATTGATCTTATATCCCAACCAGTTCCACGGGTTAACTAAGCCGAGCTACCAGGTTGATAGGTTGCAGCGTTATGTGGAGTGGTATGATAAGTATTTGAAAAAGTAACGCCGGATTAGCTATGCATCTTTCTCATAAACCTTACGTCGCCGAGAAGTTTTTCTTTGGTGTCTGGGGATAATCTGTCAAGTTCCTTTTCGTCTACAAGATCCAGAAAGATTTGGTTTGCCAAAATTAAGAGATAACGAGATCCGGTACGGCCATCATACAACTCAGCTATATGTTTATCAAAATCAATAACCTCGCTAAATAATTCATGATATTGTTCTTTTGGGGTTTTTGAACTGTTCTTTAGCTGTTGTATAAGGTCGTCAAATTGTCGCACACCTCTTCTAAAATGTTCAGTAATGCCATTTTCCATTAATTCCCTTACTATCTTTTTATCTGTTTTACTTAATTCTTGATAATTGTTGTACATGTCTTGTATTTATAGGTTAAATGATGTTTAAAACAGTTTTTTCAGAGTGGTGTAATAATCAAGCTCTGCGACAAAATTAAGTAGTTTAATTAGTAATTTTCCGGTCTATCGCACATCCTATGCACAAAAACGTACTTTTAGTTTTATTGGTTTTCATTGTCAGTTTTGCATCAGCCCAAAATGTAAAACACCCGTTAAAACCAACCGATCTATATAAACAACCCACATTGATGGCGCCAAGGCTTTCACCCGATGGTAAGTGGATCGTTTACGAATTATCAGAAGTTGATACTGCTAAAAATAGCCGCGTTTCACACCTTTGGATGCAAAGTTTTGATGGTAAGCAATCCATTCAGTTAACTTATGGCGCTGAGCCGGCATCTACACCTAAATGGACGCCGGATGGCAAATTCATATCTTATCTATCCGAAAAAGACTCAAAAACAGGTGGCCAGGTTTGGCTAATGGACAGGCGGGGAGGAGAAGGTCATAAACTAACCGATATAAAAGGCGAATTGCAGGAATATGAATGGTCGCCGGATAGTAAAAAACTGGCTTTGATCATTAAAGATCCGGAGAATAAGGGTAAAGAAGAACCCAAAACTGTTCCGCCTATCAAAATAGACCGCTACCATTTTAAACAGGATATTGAAGGATACCTGCAGCATCGCTACGCACATTTATATCTATATGATGTTGCCGCCCAAAAGCTGGATACTTTAACCCGCGGCAAAATGGACGATAGTTCGCCCCAATGGAGTCCGGATGGCAAACAATTAGCTTATGTAAGCAATCATACAACAGACCCGGATAGGAATGAGAATACAGATATTTTTACGATAGAAGCAAAAGCCGGAGCTGAAGAGAAGCAACTAACAACCTTCACTGGGCATGATATCAATCCGTTGTGGAGCCCTGATGGAAAGAAAATAGCCTACCTGCGCTCCACCAGTGACGCAGACTACTTTATTTATCAGCACGATATACTGTGCCTGATGGATGCCGATGGCAAGAATAACAAACTTCTTACCGATCAACTGGATAGACCGGTTAGTAACATAGCCTGGAGCCGCGATAGCAAGGATATTGAATACCTAATAAGCAATGACCGTGTCCGTTATGTTAACCGCTACCACCTGCTTTTGCGAAAATCGATCACCGTTTATAAAGGTGCGGAATGTAGCTTCGCAGATATAAGTAGTCAGGGTTTAGGCGTTTGGGTTGGAAAAATGACTACTCCCTACATGCCGCATGAATTGGTGGCAATTGAAAACGGGAAGATCCGCCGTTTAACTTTTCACCAGGAAAAATGGTTGAGCACGGTTAAGTTGGCTCATGTTAAAGGTTTTCAATCGTTTAGTAGTGATGGTACTTTGGTATCAGGTATATTATATACTCCAGATAGTGTGGTGACCAAAAAGATGCCTTTCATCCTATATATTCACGGTGGTCCTACAGATCAGGATGAATTTGAATTTGACGATATCAGGCAAACGTTGGCCTGTGCGGGATTCGCGGTAGCCGCGGTTAACTACCGCGGAAGTACCGGCCGCGGTGTTGAATATACCAAAGCCATTTATGCCGATTGGGGCAATAAAGAAGTAAAAGATTTATTGGGAGCGGTTGATGAATTAGTGAAATTAGGCATTGCCGATAAAGACCGTTTAGGTATAGGCGGATGGAGTTACGGTGGTATCCTCACAGATTATACCATCGCTACAGATCCCCGCTTCAAAGCTGCATCCAGTGGAGCCGGTAGTGCCTTGCAATTAGCTCTTTATGGTTCCGACCAGTGGGTTGTACAATATGATAATGAACTTGGTGCACCATGGAAAAACGCTGATAAATACATTAAGCTGTCGTATCCGTTTTTTCATGCCGATAAGATCAAAACGCCAACGCAATTTATGTCGGGTTTGAAAGATTTTAATGTGCCTACGGGTGGGGGAGAGCAGATGTATGAAGCGCTAAGGTCGCAAGGTGTGTCTACACAGATGGTTTTATACCCCGGCCAGTATCACGGCATTACCGTGCCGAGTTACCAGGTAGATAGGTTGCAGCGATATATTGAGTGGTTTGGGAAGTATTTAGCCCCCTAACCCCTGAAGGCGGAACGGCGAATAAATCCCATAACGTCATTGCTGTAAAGGTTAGATAATTCGGTAACAGAATTAACAAGCAATAAAAAACGTTAATTCAATTATGCGGAACATCAATAATGATCTAACCTTAAAGCGGAATTATCTGAGTAAATA